>CALUSN010000040.1 GCA_944323435.1 Candidatus Gastranaerophilales bacterium
CCTAACGAGTTTAGATTTTGCGTTGTATGAATCTTCATCATAGTTTCCAATCTAAATTAACTGTCTACACATTTATCATAAAACAAAGGAAAAATTTTTTTGCTAGTTGTTTACAAATTTGTTACAATTGTTTTGGAAGCAGAGTTAATTATGAATAAAAATGCCGTTATTGCTTGTTTAATATTTATTATGTCTACAAATTTTGTTCAGGCATTTGATCTGGACATGACTGTTGATGATGAAATCAGAAAGAATTACAATTCATCTAAACTTGTTGACGACACTTATACAGGAAGTTCGGAAGAAGAGTCTCTGCCTTCACTGCCGGAGATTTCAAAATACGATAAACAAAACGAAACAGTAAACAAAGTCATCGATAAAGAAATAGAGCCGGTAAAAGATATACCTGTTCAAAATACAATAACGTCAAACGCTATAAAAATCCGCAAAGGAACCTCTTTTGATGTTGTAAATTCAACTAAAATTTCGGACTGGCTTGCAAAAGGAAATACAGTAAAATTCAGCACTAAAACTTCAATTGTAAAAAGAAAATATACAATTCCGGCAGGAACTGCTTTTACAGGGGAAATTCTTGAAGTTCACAGACCGCAGATAACCTGCAACGGCGGACTTGTTGTTATAAGAGTAAGAAGCATGACTTATAAAGGTAAAACGGTTCCTATAAATGCATATATTACAAGGGCGGATGATAAGATGATATTTTTAAACAATATAAAAGGGGACAGGACTTTCTTAAAAACAATGTGGAAAAAAGGAAACTGGGGAAGAACGCTATTTGGTAGAATGTTTAACTTGACAGTAGACCTCGGGGGCGACGGAGCAACTCTTCTGCTGTCGCCGTTCCCGCTTGCTTACGGTACAATCTGTCTCGGTCTAAATACTCTAACCTCTCCGATTTGCGCCTTTTTCTCAAAAGGCGGGCATGTCTCAATTCCTGCCGGAAGTGATTTCAGAATTAAATTTTTGGACACTGCTTTTATAAATCAATAGAATTTATAGTTAATTTTGTAATTTATAAAAATAAATTTAATCCAGTCTTATTTCAGCATTTTCGGTATTTACAATTTCTGTCTCCGCTTGGTAATACTCATCAGTAAGTTCGGTTTTGGTAATCTTTGCGTTTATCAATTTTTGCATAAGTTTTGTATATTCAAGACATTCTTTTCCTTTAATGCCGACCGTTTCCATTTGAATCTCGCCATTTGGAAGAAGTTTTATTTTTAACTGTTTTGCCATTTTTTACTCCAGATTTATTGTTAGTACAATCGTATTGTCATCATAAACTTCTTCACTTTCCAGTTCCAGATGATTTTCTTTTAATTTTGACATAATACTATTATAGCTTGCTTCCTGTACATTAACAGCGTATTCATTGCCTAAATCGTTTAATTTAGTTTTTACATCATCTGTATCTAAAGCTTTAATCCTTATATAATACGGTTGATTTTGTTGTAGTCTCTCAAAACAGAGCTCATAATGACCACTGTAACATTTTATCATACCGTAATTATTTTCGCTAAGCCCGCTTACTCCGTGTTCACTCAATGTTTTTAATAAGAGTTCTTTATCCATAAACGGAGTTTCAAAGCTTTTTTCAATAAAATGCTTCTCAGAGATGATTTGAACTTCATCACAACACGTTGACTCTGAACGGTTCACAGCCAGATCAGCCCTGTTTTTAGCCACAGTGACACCCGCAGCAATCAGATTTCCAACAACCCACCCGAGTGCATAGGGTAGAGCAAGAATAGTACATGACATAAATTTTCTCCTAAAAATCTAAAGTTCTTCCGCCTCTTGAAGCAGCGATATCATCATCGTTATCTTCACGTTTATAATGCTTCATATCTGAAGTTTTTGCCGCTGCTACAGCTCTGACATTTGCCCAGGCTCTAAGAGCAAGAATTTGTTCTCTCTGCGTCGTTGAAAGAGGAACGGTGTTTGCAATATTTCTCTCTAAATCTTCAAACTTTAGAGGGCGATTTTCAAAGAAAGCATCACAGAGAGATGATATTACAACCTGCTCTATTTCTGAGCCTATAAAACCCTCTGTCATTTTTGCAAGCAAAGTGCAAACATTTTTCACTCCGGTTATTTCACTTGCAACCTCTTTATCTTTGAGACGTTTTTCAAGATGAAGTTTGAATATTTCCTTTCTTTCTGCAAGTGTAGGCAGGTCAACAAAAAATATCTCGTCAAAACGTCCTTTTCTCAAAAGCTCCGGCGGAAGATTACTGATATTGTTTGCTGTTGCGATAACAAAAACCGGCGCTTCTTTTTCCTGCATCCATGTCAGGAACTGTCCGAAAATTCTTGAAGAGACTCCGCTGTCGCCGGTAGAGCCGACTCCGCTCAAGCCTTTTTCAATTTCATCTATCCATAAAATTGACGGCGAAACTGCTTCCGCGGTCTTAAGAGCTCTTCTCATATTTTCTTCGGAGCTTCCGACAAGTCCGGAGAAAACTTTTCCAAAATCCAGTTTAAGAAGCGGAAGCTGCCAGATTTTGCTCATTGCTTTTGCCGTCAAACTCTTACCGCAGCCCGGAATTCCGGTTACAAGAACGCCTTTAGGAGCAGGAATACAATACTTTTTAGCACTCTCCGACCACGAGTTATTGCGTTTCAAAAGCCAGCTCTTCAAATTGTCCAGACCGCCTATGTCTTTCAGAGAATAATCAGATTGAATAAATTCAAGTATTCCGGTTTTCTTAATTACCTGAACTTTTTCCTCCATTATTACAGGAAGGTCTTTGATATCTATTTTTCCGTCGTTCACCATTGCAAGAGCAAACGCGCTTTCCGCTTCCTGTAAAGTTAAACCAAGAGCGGCTTTGCATAATTTATCTTTATCTTCATCAGATAAATTTGCCTCTATTCCGGAATTTTGTCTGAGCATGCTGTCAAACTTTGTTTTTATTTCTCCTAAATTCGGAAGCGGAAAATCAAATATTGTAACCTCTTTTTGCAAAGCTTCCGGTATGAGAAGTTCAGGAGAGATAAAAAATATAGTTTTTCTGAACATGCCGAGCTTTAAATCAGGAATAATATCTCTTATTTTTCTTATTACATTATAATCAGGAGTCCTGTTGTCAGGTCCGAAGTTTACATAAAAATCATACAGAATAAAAACCGCATCCTTGTCGTATTTTCTTATATACTCGAGCATTTTGCACGGGGCGGTTGTATCAGAAATTGATTTATTCGCGGTTTCATTGCGCAAACCGTCAGTTTGAGTCCAGGTAAAAACTTCACGCTCATATTTTACCTGTTTAACATCTGTAACTACGGACTTAATATATTTAGTCACTCTGTCCTCTTCAAATGAGGAAATATAAATAAGCGGGAATCTTGCCCTGATTAAATTTGATAATTTGTACGCGCACATATAGAATCCTTTTTTTATTACTTATATCATTTATTCATTTTCACTAAATCAATCTTTTGCAGTATCTCATCAAAGTTTCCCATCCCGTTCATAAAAATAACACCGTTTTTCGAGATATTAACTTCGACTTTATTTTTGTATTTTGTGAAAATTTCTTCATTATACCTGTCTGTCAAAAAATGGTATCTTTGATTTGATGAGCCGCACCACGGGCGGGAATAATCAACAAGTTCCTGCTTAAACTCACCGTCAATTAATAAATCAATGTTATCAAGGAGAAGTTTATTTTTCTCTTCCGCTCGAAGTTCTTCCAGTAGAAATCCGCTAAAGCATAAAACGCTCAATCCGGTTTTTTGGACTTCTTCTGCAATAATTCCCAACGCTTCTGCCTGCTCAAAAGGTTCGCCGCCTAAGAATGTCACGCCCTCAATATCCTTTTGGGATTTAATATCTTCAATTATATCTTCTGTATCAAATAAACTACCGCCGGAATGAGACCAGGTATGAACCGCCTGACACCCCCTGCAGTGTCTGGAACACCCCTGAGTCCAGATACAATACCGGATACCGGGTCCTTCAACTTTTGTTTTCTTTAAAATATTGAATACTCTTAATTTCAACGCACATCCTACTTTTTTAAACCGGAAAAAACTTTTTCTTTAAAAAACTTATACAAATAAAATAATGATGTAAGAATAATTATACACCAGAATATACAAATTGAGATATTATTAGTAAAATACCTGAAAGAAGAAAACATGTTTATTTCCCCGTAAAAAATCTTATTATCTTTCTTAACATGTATTCTTCAGATGTCCACGCGTCTGTGACATCTTTATCTTCATCATTGAATCTGGAATTAATCCAGGAAAAATACATCCACCAGCTAAATATACCAACCGTGATAACGGCAATAATTTCCAGAGTTGAAAAATTCATTAAAAATCAACCCTCCTTTCCGGTGACATTTCAATATCAGGAGCGTTTGTTAATTTTCCTGCATAAACAATGGATTTCAATTGTTCCTGTATGTGCGGTTTTATATTAAGTAATCTGAAAAATTCGTCAATACTGTTAAATCCACCATTTTCACTGCGGTTTTTTATAGCTTTTTTAGCCATTATTACACTAATTCCAGGTAATGCAGTCAAATCCTCTTCAGAACAGTTATTTATATCGACTTTTTGAACAGGGACAACCGGAATGACCGATTCAACAGGCTGTTCAAATAATTTTTCTTCTATAACAAGTTTAAAGCGTCTGCAATCTTCAAGCAGCCCGTCATAAGACTTATTATAATTAAAACCTTTACAAAACATATTCCAGAGCTCTTCCCGTTCATGAACATTGGATTTCAAGACCTTAAAGCTTCTGAAAGCCGCGCCTTCATTTTTTTCAAAACCTTCAATAGTTATACCATCCATTCCCAGCGTCAAATAACAATATGAATTAGAGAGTTTTAAGTCTCTCCAAATATCTTCATACGGTGCAAGATAAACTTTTGCCCGTTTTAATGCAGCTTCTCTCCGGATTGTGCGGCCATCTTCTGCTGTTTTTTGAGGAATGTAATATTTAAAAAATAAAAATGCTGCCAGTAATGTCAACATAGTTATGAATGTCGGCACAGGAGCAATATTAAACAGCATAAGGCAGCAAGCAAATAATAATCCTAAAATACGACCATAGCGAAACATATTCGGAACTCCTCTTTAACAGATTGTATAAACTTTTCTGTAATACAATCCGGCTCCTGCTATTGATAATATTATATCCGGCATGAATGCCGCTAGAACAGGAGGAAGCGAGCCGGCTTCACCAAAAGAAATAGAAAGAGCTCTTACAAGATAATATGCAAATATAATCAGAATACTAAATAAAAAACCTCTGTTATATCTTACTCTCGGAGGGGTAATTGCAAGCGGAACACCTATAAGCACAAGAACTATTGTAGTTATAGGAAGCGCAATTTTATCAAAAAGACTTATTTCAAGCTCAGCTCTATCTTCTATATCCGGTTTTGCAAGGACTTTGCATAACTGGACAAAGTTATGCTGGTTTGCTAAATTTTTATCAAGTTCTTTTGAAAGATCCATACCGAATTTTATATCAGTTTTTTCAAAAAGAGCCGTGTCGAGAGTTTTTCCGCTATCAGTTATTGTATATGCAACACCCTTTTGGAACTTCCATCCGCCGGGAGTAGTAGCACCTTCTCTTGCTTGTAAAATTTGAATAGTTCCCTCTTTTGCAGCATCTAAAACCGTTATATTATGTAAAACTCCATCTGTGCAGTCGCCTACATAAAATAATCTTTTGAGTAAACCATTATTCTGTGTTTCTTTGAATGTAAAATTCTGTTTTCCTTCCGGAACGTTTTTCTGGCTGAAAGCAACACCGGCAAGCTTTGTAGAAAGCCTTGTCGAAAAAGGAACAACAGTTTCATTTATAACAAAACTCACGCAGGACATTACAATTGCAAAAATAAATATAGGTTTGGCTATACGATTTAGTCCGATACCGCAAGCACGCATTACAGTTATTTCTGAGTTTAAGCTCAGACCGTTGAGCGTCATAACTGTTGCAAGCAGTACCCCCATCGGAATTGTCATAACAAAAACTTCCGGCAGATGCAGAATAATCATAAGAATTGCATACTTAAACGGAATTCCGTACATTGAGATTTGTTTAATAAGAGTTATGAAAGTATCGGACGCAAAAATAATCGACGTAAAAACAAGCACACCCATAATGAACATTTCAATAACCTGCTTGAGGATATATTTATCCAGATGCGTCATCGTTTGTAATTTAAAAATCAGATTTTTAATTAAGTTTTTCATAAGCTCTTTTAATATATTATACCAAAAAGGTTAAATAGGGTAAGGGGGAAATATTTTTTTTGCTGATTAAAATTCCCAGCGGATGTTTCTTTTGATTACTTTAGCAGGAGTTCCGGCAATTATTGTATTAGGTTCATCAAATTTATGTGTAACAAAAGAATTAGCGCCAACTACACAACCGTCAGGTATAACTGCACCTTTGTGTACGGAAGCGTTACGCCCTATCCAGACGTGATTACCGATTATTACATCCTTATCTTCATTTATTCGTTCACCTGTATCCAAATCATAGATTGGATGCCTGTCACCTGTCCATATTTCTACTCCCCAAGAAAACATACAATCGTCGCCTACAATAATCTTTTTATTGTTGCCCTCAAGAGAAAAAGAAACTGAGCAAAAACATTTAACATTTCCTATTAATACCTGTGAAAAATTACCAGATATAATAACAGAAATATTTGTTATTATATTAGCGTTAACATTATTTATATTGATAATATTATTACTGCCTCTTATGCAACCTATTGTTAAATTCAACAAGTCCGTATCGGGAATTATAATTGTATTATTTTCCCCTGATACCTTATTTAAGTACTTAAACAATTCTTTTCTATTTGTAACAAGCCGCTTATTTCCGTCTTTATCGACTTTATAGACTTTGTTGGTTGAATAAACAGTATTAAATTTAAATTTCAAAAATAAAATGCGATAAATTTTATATTTTTTTATTACCCCGTTTTTTGGATTCTTTTTCTCTTCCGTATAGACTGAAAACAGTGCATTTAAAAGGGCTTTAGCCATTTTTATCATTTTATTCTCTCCTTAAAATTTCATACTAAAATCAAGTATATTATTCACAATCTCAAGTGTCAATAAAAATGCTTTAATATTCCAGCCCCTCTCTCTAACTCTCTCCTCTTTGGGGAGAACGGATTTTCGGTAGGGCGATGCGCAGCGTTGGCAAGCAAGCCCGTAAGGTGTAGGAAAGCTGGGAACTTTCCTACACCCCGAATAATCCAAGACAAAGTTAGAGAGAGGGGCTGATCTTCATTATTTCTCATACTCTTTTAAATACCTTACAAAGTAAGAAGAAACAGCAGGAATTATACTCAGAACAATAAGTACATTCATAATACCAAATTTTTGGGCAATACTACCCAAAACCGACATACAAAGAGCAATTACACCGACACAAAAACCGTTAATAAATCCGGCTACAATACTTTTGTATTCAGGCAAAATTCTCTGAGCCCAGACCATTGTTACAGGCTGGGCAAGCATTGTAGTAAATCCGATTATAAAAAATACGCAAAGCGCCAATGACGGATGGCTTTTGTGAATAAACCCGAACAAAATCATCATAGGGAAAGTTGCCCACATTGAAAAATAAATTACAGGCTTTGAGCCGAATATTCTTTCAGCGTGCGGACTTAAAAATGAGCCTATTGCGCCTGCAAAAACAAACAAGAAGAGAGCAAATCCTATATAGAAAGGCGAGCAGTTCATAGATTTCCACAAGAACGGCAGCAGTATGCAGGAACTGTTTGTAACAAGAGACTTCATCATTGCAATCAGAATTAAATAATTCATCTGTCTGTTGCCTAAAATATCCTTAAATGATTTAATGAAAGCTTTATGACAAGGTTTCTTTTCTATTTTAGAGAGTTTCGGCACAAAGAAAAACATTAATGCAGCAAGAAGAAGCCCGAAAATTGAAGTATAAGAAATCATATCAAGCCCGAGTACCTGGGTAATCAGAGCCGCAAGAAGAGGTCCGAAAGCAAACCCTAATGAGCCCATACTCATAAATATACCCATTGTAGTCGGACATTCTTTTCCCGCAAAATAATTTACAAACCCCATTGCCTGCGGGTGAAAGAAGCTTCCGCCAAGGCTTCCGAGAATCATAAATAGTAAAAGTGTTTGAATATTAGGCGCTGCAGGAGTCAGCGGAATAAATAACGAGGCTAAGATTAATCCCCAGAATATGAAAAATCTTTTCAAAATATTATCTGCAAAAAATCCGAAAATCGGCTGCATCATAGATGAACATATATGGGAAATACTGATTACAACGGTTGCTATTGCCATTGAAAACCCTAATTTTGCAGCAATAAAAGGCATTATAGGATTCAGAAACCCGCTGTAGACATCAGCAAATAAGTGTGCAAGAGATAGCCAGATTATTGCGTGTTTTGAATCTTGTAAATACTTCCCCATATCCAATATTATATTTCTTATTGTAAAAATTTTCCAAAATAGTTTAGGCAACTTCCATTGTCATAAAATTATGCTTATAATCATTAATCGTGTTCATAAGTTCAACAAATTCCGCATACTTCATTGTATGGAGAGTTTTGGAAAGTTCTATTGAAGAAATAAACACAATCTTAAAACTTTCATCCCCTCTATCTGTAATCTTTATCATACCGGCATCTTCAAACATTTCAAGCAAAACCTCTATAACATCTCCCGTAACACCGAGAGCCGATGCGGCACGTTCAAGATTAAAATCACCGTCAAGCGTATTGCAGGTATAGCGGATCATTCCTGAGAAGGTCTTTAAAATTAATTCCTCATTATATTTCCCTCTCTGGTAATTCATATAATGAATTACATCCGGAGAAACAGTTGTCATAATATTTTGGAGAATATCTTCATCCGCAGGATAATCAAAGAACATCAAAACGTCACTCTTTTCTGCATTATCCCTTTTAGAAATGCATTTCATAATACTCTCAAATGGTTTTAAGCTCTCTAAAATGCCCTTATCCTCAACAAATGCACAAATTTTGAGCTTTGAATTTTTGATATAATCATTAACCTGCGCTAAAATATTTGTTTTTTTTCTATGGTCATAAACTTTTGTTTTAGAAGCCTCTTCTTCCTTCAAAGCGTCAGAATGAACATCTTTGAGAATCAATTGAACGGAAGTTACGCCGTTAAAGGTATTAAGCTGCGGAGCAAAAGCTATATCAAGCCTGTCACCTGCAATAAGCGGAATATCACCTCTTGACCACCACACGCAGTCAATTGTACCTCTGTTTGTCTCGACCGTAAGCTTCAAATGTTCTTTTGTTGAGCCCATCAATTTCTTTTGTTTCAAAACAAGGTTATTAACAACAAAAGTCGGAGACGGATTTGACATACCAAACGGTTCCAATTTAGAAATTTCTTCTACAAGAGATACGTCAACATCATCAATAGAAAGTTCCATATCAACATCAATGGAAGGTGTTAACTTTTGTCCGTTCAACATTTCATCTACGGTTTTATTTATTGCTTTTTTTACAGTATCAAATGAAGCTTTTTCCTCCGAAAAAGAACATCCGCCCGCCATCTGGTGTCCGCCAAAACCGTCTAAGTATTCCGAAACATTAGATAAAATATCATAAATATTGAGTTCTTTTACCCCTCTTGCAGAACATCTAAAAGCTTTGGTTTCTTCGTTATAGTTCATTATAAAAGTCGGTTTGTAATACTTTTCAACAAATTTTGAAGCTACAATACCTATTATTCCTATATGCCAGTCTTTTGAAAAAAGGAGAATCGCATTATCTCTGCTTTTTGAATTTCTCCAGATTTCATCAGCTTCCGCAAAAGTCTGAGAACACATTTCCTGCCGGAGTTTGTTAAAGTTTTCAAGCGCAATTATTGCCATCTCGATTTCCTGCTTGTTTTCGGAAATCATTACTTTCACTGCCGCTTCAACGTTATCAATTCGTCCGGAAGCATTAATTCTCGGCGCAATCGTAAATGCTATCTGCTCGGCGGTTAAACCGTTATCCGTTCCGACACCTGCAACATCAAGCATTCTTTTAATGCCGTAGTGCTTGCCGGCGGCAATAAGTTCAAGCCCTTTGGTTACAAAATATCTGTTTTCACCGATTAAAGGAACTAAATCCGCAATAGTTCCGACAGTTACATACGGCATAATTTCATAAGAAAAATCCAGCTTGTTGTATTTTTCAAGAACCCCTTGCGCAAGCTTAAAAGCAACACCGACACCTGCAAGCGAGGTAAGAGATTCAATCTGGTACGGAGTAAGTTTTTCATCCAGCGCATTCATTGCTTTCGGATTAATTATTGCATAAGCCTTCGGAAGCTCGTCCGGAGCTTCGTGGTGGTCTGTTATAATAACATCACGCCCGAAACTGTTAATAAATTTTACTTCTTCTGCGCTGCTAATCCCGTTATCAACAGTTATTATAAGTTTCGGTTTCTTTTTGGTAAGAAGCTGAACAAGCGCTTTTGTATTAAGCCCGTGTCCTTCGGTTTCTCTGTCCGGAATATAATAATCAACATTTGCGCCTAAATAGGCAAAAGTCTTCATCAGAACAGAAGTTGAAGTGACCCCGTCTGCGTCAAAATCGCCGTAAATCAGGATATTTTCTTTTTCGTCAATAGCTTTTACAATTCTCTCAACTGCCCTTGTCATATCACAAAAAGCATTAGGGTGCATTAACGTGATTCCGAGAGGATTTAAAAAATCTTTCTTCTCTTCTTCACCTTTAATGCCCCTGACTTCTAACAATCTATCGATTATGGATTGATTACTCTTAGAGGATTTTCCCTCTTTAATTATCCATTCTTTTTTTATCACCCCTGTACAAGACATGTCATTTTTTCCAGTATTTCAATAGCTTTTTCCAGTTGGACATCCTTCTTAGCTTCGGCGTCCTTCTGAGTTAATTCTACCACAACATCGGGAGTTATGCCTTTTTTATTTATATCATTTCCTGAAGGAGTCAAATAGCGCTGTATTGTAATATTCATACCGGCGTCATCAGGAAGTTTGTTAATTTCCTGAACAAGCCCTTTTCCGAAAGACTGCTCACCTACGATTGTCGCCCTGTGGTTATCTTTTAAAGCTCCGCTTAAGATTTCGCTTGCAGAAGCCGAGCCCTTGTTAATCAAAACAACAATCGGCTTGTCCGTTACCTGTTCAAATCTTGCTCTGGTTGTTGTTTTGTAGCTGTCACGGTCAACCGTGCTTACAATAACCCCGCCTTTTAAGAGCATATCTGATATATAAATAGCATTAGTCAAAAGCCCGCCAGGATTTGAACGAAGATCTATAATAAAACCTTTCATGCCGCTTGAATTATTAAGAATTGATTCAATCTCGCCTGCTGCATTTTTGCTGATAAAAGAACTTAATCTTATATATTGAATATCGTTAGGAATTTTTGTTGTCTCAAACGGAGGCTTGCAGGAAACCGATTTAACTTCAATTTCGTCTCTCACAACGCTGTAGAGCTTATTCGGAACTCCTTTTCTCTGTATAAGAAGCGTAACGGTTGTACCTTTTTCGCCCCTGATTTTATCGGCTGCAGCATCGATATTTATCCCTTTTGTGCTTTCGCCGTTAATTTCCAGAATCCTGTCATCCGCAAGAAGCCCGGCTCTTTCTGCCGGAGAATCTTCTAAAGGCGCAATTATAACTAGTTCCCCGTCTCTCAGCCCTATTTGTGTTCCGATACCTTTCAGAGAACCCTTGATTGACTGGGTTTCTTCCGAGAACTCTTTCGGGTCAAGAAATCTTGTATACGGATCATTCAGACTTGCAAGCATTGTACCGATTGCGACATAGGCATCCTCTTTTGTTTTAAGCTTGTTTTCGTATCTGTATCTCCATTTTTCCCAATCCTGGGAATTGTTGGTCGGATCATAATATTTCTTATTAACAATTTTCCAAACATCATCATATAATTCAGCAGGTGTTGCTGCAAAAACTGCGGTTGAAGTCAGCATTACCGCTGCTGTTATCAATATACCGGTTAATCTTTTCATAAAATCTCACACTCCTCTTAAGTCAAAAGCGCTCTTAGTTATTATACTACACAAATATTATTTTTATTTCAAATATCTATGCTAAATATTTGACAGATTTGCATTGTATATGTTAAAAGAATCCGGACTGAAATATACCAGTCCGGATTAAACAAATTTAGTCAGCATAACAACTAAGAGTAATTCGCAGCTTATTTAAAGCCCTAATCTCTGTTTGTCTAATGCATTCTTTAGTAACTCCATACAACTTACCAATATCCTCCAGAGTCGTTCTGGCAAAGTTCTCCAGACCAAAACGCATCTTAATTACGGTCTGTTCCCTTTCTTTAAGAGCAGACACTACACCGGCTATTTCCTTCCTTAACTCCTGATATTCTATACACTCTTCTACATTGGAATTTTCATCTGCTAATATATCTGATACGCACAACTCACTTCCGTTCTTGCCTTCAAAACTTCCTTCAATTGACACGGTTGAAGTATAAGCTGATAAAAATGTGTCAATTTTTTCCGGCTCTAAATTCATTTTTTCTGCAACTGCTTTGTTTGTTACTTCACAATTATATGTCCTCTCCATTTCGGATTTTACCTTTGAAAATTTAGATAAAGTTTCCTGTATATAAACAGGTATTTTCATGCAATATGACTGCTCTGATATTGCTTTAAACATTGCCTGTTTAATCCACCAGCTTGCATATGTTGAAAATCTGTAGCCGAGTTCTGGATTAAATTTTTCAACAGCAACCATTAAACCTAAATTTCCCTCCTGTATCAAATCAATCATAGGTATCTTTGAAACATGAATAACTTTTCTTGCAATTGTTAAAACCAGTTTCAAGTTCGACTGTACCAAAATTTTCTTCGCCTCTTTATCACCATTTTTTGCTAATACTGCAATATCTTTTTCTTCCTGACTGTTGAGCTGTCTAAAAGAATTTGCCTTTTTAATGTAAGCCGACATATCATCACTATTAAATGATGCAAAACTGCTTCTAAGAGGATTTGTTGTTTTTTTCATTCTGACTGCTGTTTCTTTCATACTGTTAAACTCCTATATAATTGTGGGGGTAAATATATCTTAATTGGTGTATAAAACTACAAGCTTGTGTTTTGCCGAGTTAAATATATTTTAATTTAGCGGGTAAAACTACAAGAATAACGCTTGTATAACCTAAGGATTTAAACACATAACAAATAATCCTTATATACTAATAATATATCAAATGTATATAAAATACAAGAGTTTTGTTAAGATATGTTACGAAAAATGCCCGATTTTTAGTAAAGTTTTACAAATCTTAATATTTTTCCGGTTACATTATGTTACAAACAGGCAATTTTTAAGAACAAATTTTCTTTATATAAGTGTGTAGTAAATTTTGAAGGTGTAATTATGATGAATTTTGGATTCGGATATCCGGGTATGATGGGAACCGGCATGACTTGCGGAAATACAAACGTTTATTTTCGCAATAAATACGGGTGTGAAAATTGTTTCAGAAAAGAACCATACTGGCAGGAATACCCGAAACCCGTAACACCCGAACCAAAAAACGCATTGAAACCATCACTATTCAAACGCTTTCTGAATAATGTACTCGGCGGATAATGTATACATATTTCTCCTGTTTTTTCTTTGTTTTTATGTTAACATTTTTGTGTAGGAAAATAGGAGTCGTAAAAATGGCAAAAGATTGCAGTTTTGATGTTGTGTCCGAATTCGATAAGCAAGAACTGGTTAATGCTGTTGATCAGGTTAAAAGAGATTTAACATCACGCTTTGACCTGAAAAATTCTAATTCTTCAATTGATCTCGAGGCTGATAAATCCATTACAATTACCACAAACGATGATATGAAGCTTAAAAATATCTTTGATATTTTGCAGTCAAAACTTATAAAAAGAGGAATAAGTATAAAAATTCTTGATCCGCAGCCAATTGAAAATGCGCTTGGCGGCAATGTAAGACAGGTTTTTAACTTAAGAAAAGGGCTTACTCAGGAGCTTGCTAAAAAGATTGTAAGCGACATTAAAGATACAAAGTTAAAGGTTCAAGCCTCTATTCAGGGCGAGCAGGTAAGAGTCTCAGGCAAAAGCAGAGATGATCTTCAGGCTGTAATTCAAATGCTTCGTTCTAATGAAGAAAAATACGACGCGCCTTTGCAGTTTACAAATTACAGATAGAAAGAGTTAAAATGGAGATAAGTTTAGCCGTTGAGTAGTTGAGAAGGACAATAAACTCTTCTAAACTCCTAAACTTCTAAACTCCAAAACTAACATGACCAATATCGAAAACACCATAGACAGAATACAGGAAATTCTTGATAACGGATCCGAAAAACAGCTTAGTGAAGAGCTAAACAGCTATCACTCGGCAGATTTGGCTGACATACTCCAGCAGCTTAAGCCGGATGAGAGGCTGAAATGTTTTCCGGCTATTGATGAAGAAAAAGCTGCTGATGTTATTGAATACCTTCCGCCGCAGCTGCAGGTGGAAATTCTTGGCGATATTGATACAGAACTTGCATCAAGATTAATTTCAAAACTTCCTCACGATGAAGCTGCCGACGTTCTGGGCGATATGGAAGAGGATGAGTCGCGCGCGTATTTAGAACAGTTGCCGCAAAAATTCTCCTCGGAAGTCCGTGAACTTTTAACGTATAATGAAGATTCCGCAGGCGGTATCATGAACCCGCTTGTTCTTACAGTCTACGGGAACATGACTGTTAAAGAAGCCCTTGATACAATTCGTATCAAAGCGGAAAAAGAGAATATGGAACTCTACTATGTTTATGTAGTTGATAAACATAATCACCTTGTCGGAGTTGTTTCTCTTAGAAATCTGCTTACAACGCCTGTCGACCTTAATATTTCCGACATTATGTCCAAAGACATTGTAAAAGTGCATATTGACGATTATCAGGGACATATTGCGGATATTTTTATGAAATATCAATTCAATGCCCTTCCTGTAGTTGATTTGTACGACCACTTAAAAGGAATCGTTACGTGGGATGATGTTCAGGACATTGTTGAGGAAGAAACAACTGATGAAATCTATACATCTTCAGGTATCGTAACGGATTTAGGTGATGACGATGACGATATCCTGACAGGAAGCCTTGCGCATTCAATCAAGGCAAGAATTCCGTGGCTTTTTATAACATTAATCGGAGAATTTATTGCCGTAACTGTTACAAATAAGTATGACAAAACTTTTTCAGCTCTTCCGATAATTGCGGCATTTATGCCGCTCCTTGCCGGTCTTGGCGGTAACATCGGCACACAAAGTATCACTCTTATGGTCAGAGGTATGTCAACAGGACAAATTACTCTGAGTTCCGGCTGGCATCAAATTATGAGAGAAACAATTACCGGATTAAGTATCGGAGCCATTTTTGGAATGGTTGTAACCCTTGTAACCTGGGGATGGCAGCATAACCTTGAATTAGGACTTATTGTCGGGATTGCAATGTCTCTTAATATGACTATCGCAACAGTTATCGGAACCTGCACACCTTTGATTTTAAAGAAAATGAAAATCGATCCTGCAGTTGCCTCCGGTCCTGTAATTGCTACTACTATAGATGTTATCGGACTAGCTATTTACCTGACTCTTGTTACATGGTATTTGATTAGCTTGTAAAAGTTTTTGTCGGGTT
>CALUSN010000041.1 GCA_944323435.1 Candidatus Gastranaerophilales bacterium
GGCGGAATCGTCAGAGGTATAAGAATTCCGGGCGGAGCAAAATATTCAAGAAAAGATATTGATGATATTACAAAACTTGCAGTATCTTTTGGCGCAAAAGCTCTTGCAAATATTATTTACAACGAAGACGGTACTGCAAAATCACCTGTACTTAAGTTCGTAACAGAAGAACAGGCAAAAGCAATTCAGGAAAGAGCAGGCGCAGAAGCCGGAGATATAATCTTCTTTGTTGCTGATAAGCCGAAACTTGTTTATGACATTATGGGAAGATTAAGACTCCATTTTGGTAAATCTCTTAATCTGATTGACGAGAATAAGCACAATCTATTGTGGGTTGTAGACTTCCCGATGTTTGAATGGTCAGACGAAGAAGGCAGATTTATGGCAATGCACCATCCGTTTACTTCACCTAACCTTGAAGATTTAGACAAACTTGACAGCGGAGATCTGGGCAACGTTAAATCAATAGCTTACGACATTGTTTATAACGGAACAGAACTCGGCGGCGGCTCTGTCAGAATCCACTCTTCCGAGGTTCAGAAGAAAATATTTAAGGCACTGGGCTTAACGGAAGAAGAAGCAACCGAAAAGTTTGGATTTATGGTCAATGCTCTTCAATACGGTACACCGCCTCATGCCGGTCTTGCAATCGGTTTGGACAGACTTGTTGCACTCTTATGCAGAACTGATTCAATCCGTGATGTTATTGCATTCCCTAAAAACGCAAGTGCAAAAGACCTGATGAGCGATGCTCCGGGTGAAGCTTCACTGCAGCAGATGAGAGAATTACATATTAAAAGCACTGTAACAAAATAATTTATGAGTTTTTGTTTAAAAAGAGGATGAAAATTTTCATCCTCTTTTTTTTATGACTTCTTAAAACAAATCATTAAATAAATATCATACGTTTATATGATATTGCATTAAATTTGTAAAGATTAGCGGATAATGTCCGATAATACATAAGGAAGGACGGTTTATATTGTTTAACACAATGAATACAGTACGCCCTCGCCCTTATCTTCAAAGGGAGACAGGCAATTATAATGCGGCAGGCAAAGACAGTACTGATAAAGACGGTCATAACGGCAACGCGCAGGAACAACAGCAGCAAAACCGCCAGACCATTGCACGGGGCAGAGCGGAAGATGTGCAGCAGCAGCAAAATATTCCTCAGCGTCAGGCAATATATTCTCCTGCCAATAATGCCTATGCCTCAGCCTATCCTCAAAGACAAACATATCAGGTTCAGACACCGCCGCCAATCAGATATAATCCGCATCAGATTAATCCTATGCAGTATCAGGCTGCAAATGCAGGATACCAGCCTATAGGAAATCAGGCTCCTGCTGCACTGAACCCTCAGCAGCAAAGAAGCAATAAAGTCAATATTGCACAAATTCTTAAAGATTTCAGAAATACAATCAAAGCTATTGCAACCCCTGCTGATATAGAAGAACAGGTTAATCACTATTTGCAGATTGTTGACCAGCAGGTAAGAGAAGCTCATCCGCAGGTTAATTTAATACAAAGCAATCTGAAAATTGCAGCGTCAATGCTCGACAGATATATTTCAGATACTTTAAACAAAGAATCAAAAGTTGTACAAAATTGGCTTGATGCACTGTTTTTGCAAAAAATTAATTACAGCTATGACGAAGCAGAAGTTAATCCGAATTTTCTTGTAAAATTTCCGGAAAATAATAAGAAGGCAGAGCCAAAACCTGAAGCTGTACAACCTGAAGAAAACCCGATTCAGCATGCAGCTCCTGCTCCGGTAACTCCGGCTGCAGAGCCTGTTGAGAGTGAAAAAACAATAGAAATAGAACCGGAAGAACTTTCGCTTGAAGAAGAATTTGTTCAAGCTAAACAAATAATTTCTAAAAAACCAAATATAACCATAGTTCCACAGGATACAAAATTAAAATCTCTGTTTGTGGAAGCAAAAAAACAGGCATTTGCCAACAATCCGCAAAGAGCAATGCAAATGTTTAAGGAAGCTTTTACCCGTGCACAGGAACTTAAAGATAATGAAACACAATCCAGAATCTGTCTTGAAATCGGTAAAATTTATGATGACAATGACCATTTTGCACAGGCATTAAACAGTTATAACCGTTCTTTACAATACACTACCGATGTTAATGTAAAATCAAGAGCCCATTTTTCTATGGCACAAATATATGATGATATAAATGAAACCGTCCCTGCCCTTAAACATTATATGACATCAATTTCTTATGCAGGAAAATCAGATGACTTAATCGGACAGTCTGATTCACTCACCAGAATGGCAAATATTTTTACTGATAAGTATGATCAAAGTGCATTTGATTATTATGATGTTGCAAGAAAACTCGTTGAACAGACAACGGACAATTCAATGAAAGGCTATGTTTTAAGCAATACTGCAGATGCCTGTGTTCAGTTCAGAAAAAATGATAAGGCTCTGAAATATTATGCAGAAGCAGTCAAAAACTACGAGCTTTCAAATTCAAAAGAAGAAATTGCCCGCAACTATAAAGCCGCTGCCGAACTTATGATTAATTTTAAAAGCCCGAATAAAGCAAAATCTCTTTTGAAGAAAGCTCTTGTTAATGCGGTTAAAACTACCAATGAAGATTTAATATCGGAAATTAACGCACTTCTGGCGTCTGTTGAATCATAATTTAAATATTAATAAATCGCAAAAATTCTTTCCAAAATCCTTTTAAGCTATTGTCCCACTTTCTGGCAGTACCTTTATAATAAGGTTCATAATCTGCTATTATATTACGCGGCAGGCTTTTTCCCCGCGAAAGTGTCTCTGCTATAAATTCAAGATAGTCATTTTGCTCTTCTCTATAGTCAAAATCTCTGTATCTTAAATCTTCATCCGCTTCATAATGAATCAGTGCGTGATAAGCACATTCAATACTCTTATCGGAACTCTGCGGAAAAAGCATTATTGCTTCCCTTACACTCTTCTGTTCGGCAAGAACTGTATATATAAGCCTGCCAATATACTTTCTGTTTTTTATATCATCCATAGTTTAATACGGGTCTACAATTTTTATATCAAATTCTAAATTCTTCGGTCCAAAGCGGGCATCATAATTTTGTCTCGGACCCTCCGAAAGATCAACAACCCCTTCCGGTTGTTTATTTTCCGGCTCCATATACTGAGCAAAACGTCTTTTTGATTTTACCATAGAACCTGTCTGTTGTTTTATTGTACAACCGGAGACAAGAAATGTAAAAGTACTAATACATAATATAAAGACACAGAATTTTTTCATATTAAGACCTCTATAATATTATAACATATTTAGGTATAGATTTTTATCAAATATAAGGTATAATTATACATGCAATGTATAATTCCGGACATATTTATGTCATTTGATTTTAATAATATCAACCCTATTAATAAAACCCAATCAGCATATAAAGACGCAAGCGGCATGGGCGGAGGCGGTATGTATTTTCGTCAGGGCAGAAAGCATAAAGATGAAGAAGATGAAGATATGTTTGAGCGCAGTGAAGAAAAAGATCCTAATGAAATAGAATTTGAAACAGAGCTTAAAGAAGAAGATATTCCGAAAGATAATCTGGTAAACAAATTTGTAAATTGGTTCAGACTCAGAAAGAAATAATATTAAACAACCGGTAAAATTACATCCGGAATAAATATTTGAAACCCGCTCGGTCCTATTTTTCTGATATAATTGACCTATGTCACAGCGAAAATTTGATTTCTATATAGTTCCAACCCCTATCGGGAATATTCAGGATATAACTCTTCGAGCAATAGAAACACTCAAAGATGTTGATATCATTGCCTGTGAAGATACAAGAGTTACTCAAAAACTCCTCAATCATTATGATATAAAGACAAAATGCATTTCATATCACAAATATAATGAGAAAGAACGGGTTAATTTTTTTCTGAAAGAATTGAAATCCGGAAAAAGGATTGCACTTGTGTCAGACGCGGGCACACCAATGATTTGCGACCCCGGAGCCGTAATAGTAGAAGAATTAATACAAGAGGGTTTTTCCATAACTGCACTTCCGGGGGCCTGTGCTGTTACTACATTTCTGTCACAAATTCCGAGAAAAAGCGAAGAATTTATATTCACAGGGTTTATCCCGCGCAGTGAGAAACAAATAATAGAAACTGTTCAAAAGCATGCCGGAGTTAATATGGTGTTTTATGACTCTCCGGAGCGTATTTTAAAAACGCTTAATATAATAAAAGCAGCAAGACCTGAGTCAAAAATTGCTTTAGCCAGAGAACTCTCAAAGCTTTTTGAAGAGGTCATTTGCGACGATATTTCTACTGTTATTAAGCACTTTGATGATGGAATAAAAGGTGAAATTGTTTGTATGATTTATGCTGACAATAACACTCAAGACGCGGAATTGGAGTTTAAAATAAAAACCCTTAAGGCAAAAGGCTTTAAGGATAAAGATATTGCAATTATCTTATCCGCTTTATTTAAATTAAATAAAAATGATATTTATAAAAAATCCGTGAATATGTAAATAATTGTAAAAATTTAACATAAATCTCTAAAGTTTTCCTGAAAAATGCCGATAAAAATACTACAAGGTGAATACATTTATCGGAAAGGACAACAGGATATGCTAAAAAAGATTGCAACCCCAACCAATAATACATTTAGCGGAGTTGAATTTATATTAAGAGGGGCTAAAAAACGCAGGACAATGGCAGTATCGAATGCGGTGAGTGTTAATTCTGAAGCCGGAATTCAGGTTAAACTGCAAGCTGTGAAGTAGAGGGGGTAAATATCAGAGGGTAAATATCAGAATATTTACATTTTCCCCTTAAACAAAAGACTGTCTGTTATTAAGATAGCTGAGAGTATAAAAAGAGTCCTGATTTAGAAAATAAATCAGGATTTTAATTTGGAAAAAAAAAATCTTTATGATATTATAATTATATTCCGCGGAGACGTGGCCGAGTAGGCTGAAGGCGGCACCCTGCTAAGGTGTTATATGGGGCAACCTGTATCGTGGGTTCGAATCCCACCGTCTCCGGATTATTTGGGCTTTGAGTGATACCACTCAAAGCCCAAATAATTTTTATTGTATTTTTGTTGTACTTTTTTGTCCAGATTGATTTGTACGGATAGATAGATTTTTTTGGTAAAGTTGGCTTTGTGTGGGAGTTTCCGGGTCGGAAAAATTAAGTTTACCAAAAAAATCAAACTGGGAAACTGGACTTTTTCTGGACTGTACGGATAGATTGAGATTTGCAGAATTTCAGTGAGATACGCACCGTTTTTGAGTTGTACGGATAATTTGATTATTTCGGAAAAGTCCAGTTCGCAAAATTTCAAAAAATTTAAAACAAGGTCGGAACTTTTTTAAATGGTTGTAAAATAACATATAAAATGAATACAAACAGACAGGTCGGAAGTTTAGACAGGATAAGTCGGAAGCGGAGATTATATATGTTATGATTACGTCTTTAATATAAGTAAAAACAAAAGGATATAGAATGCTCATAAATCTCTCACCAATAAATTTACAATATAACAATAAAAATATTCAAAAGCCGCATACAATAAATTACAACCTTACTCCGCTTGCGTATGATACTGTTTCATTCGGAGCTATGAGAAAGAAAGTGTTTGAAGGGATAGATTTAGCGGTTGTTCAAAAATTCAATGCTCCTATTGAAAAATTTAATTCAAATGCAGATTTGCAAAACTGGGCAGGAGAAAAAGCAGAAGCAATAGCAGAGAAAAACTTTGGCGGACGGAGTGAAGAAACTAAAATCCAACGAAAAGCAATACTGAAAGAATGGTCTAATTATGTTTTCAATGAAAATGATGCTTATAATAACACAACAGCACTTTTAATTTTGAATGCAATAACAAAAAACTTAAAACCTGATAACGATAATATTC
This sequence comes from Candidatus Gastranaerophilales bacterium, assembly GCA_944323435.1. GTDB lineage: Bacteria > Cyanobacteriota > Vampirovibrionia > Gastranaerophilales > Gastranaerophilaceae > CAG-196. The sequence continues at coordinate 5,919 of CALUSN010000041.1, forward strand.
CACCTGTATTGAACAAAGGTGTTCTTGCTGATTGTATATACAAGATTGATAAAAACACAAAAAACGACCCAAAATACCGGTTTGACTTAAATAAAATGTATCAAAACAACCTTCGTGCGGCTTACCTGAATGACTCTGAAACCAATACAGGTGAAACAGATACAAAATGGGTAATTATCCCATCTAAAAACAACGACTATGAAAATTTTGAAGTTAACGTAGAAAAATTAAAAGCACTATCCTATAAAACGTGGTGTACAAAAAGTAATAATGCAGAACCATATCTTGAACAAGGAGATTTTCACGTATATGTTGAAAACGGAAAACCCAAACTCGGAGTCAGATTTGTTGGTGATGAAATAGAAGAAATTCAAGGTGAGAAAAACAACGGCAGAATTCCAATTGATTACTTTGATATTATACAAAATCATATTTCTGAGAATAATCTGAAACTTACCGATAATGCAAAAGATGAAATAAAATCTGCGGAAACGGCAAGAAAAGAAATAAAAAAGATAAAAAAAGATTTAAAAGAATCCATAAAAAATAATGATGTTAAAACAATCTATAGATACTTTGGAATAAATGTAAAAGAAGGTAAAACAGGATATTTAACAATTTCTGAATACAAGCAGCCATCTAAAGACTATACATTTAAAGATTTAGGCATAGATGAAAACAAGCTGATTGAAAAAGTCAAATCAATCAATGGTAATGCAAATTTCAGCAATTCCATGCTGACAGATTTAAGTAACATCAAATATATTAATGGTAATGCGTTTTTTGAGCATTCACAGGTTTCTAACTTAGGGAATCTTAAATCTATAGGCGGGCATGCCAATTTCAGATATTCAACGATAACAAGTTTAGGAAATCTTAAATCTATCGGTCAGGATGCTTATTTCAGCTATACCAAGATAACTGGTTTAGGAAATCTTGAATCTATAGGCGGGAATGCTGATTTTCGTGATTCAGAGATAACCAGCTTAGGAAATCTTGAATCTATCGGCTGGAATGCTTATTTCCAAAATTCAAAGATAACAAGCTTAGGGAATCTTGAATCTATCGGCGGGAGTGTTGATTTTCGGAATTCAGAGATAACAAGTTTAGGGAATCTTAAATCTATCGGTGGAAATGCCGATTTCAGATATTCAAAGATAACAAGTTTAGAGAATCTTGAATCTATCGACGGAGAGGCTGATATAAGGACTTCAAAATTAAAAGATAAAGATTTTGCTTACATCAGCGTAGATGAAGGCATATTAAAATAAGTTTGTAGGTTGGGGTTTGTACTCCTACACAAAGTGTCCAAAATAATCAAACCATGTGTTCTTTTACAGTAGGATTTTGAGCCAATTTTACATGTTGAAAGCTGCTTTATGATACAAAATCAAACTGTTCGGAATCGGACTTTATCAGGACATTAAATAGAAAAGTTATAATAAAATTTGCTTGAAATTTACTAATATCAAAAAATTTTTAGAGTCCGATTACTGTCCTTTCAAATCTTGTTTGGCTATAAGCCCAACCGACAAACTTTCCAATTTATTAATTATAACAGATTAGCAAAAAATAAATTTTTATGTTTTATTATATATTTTTATTATATATATGAATAATCTTGTTGCACAATATCAGAATATAAATCTTTATCCATCTGCCTCCCAAAATTATTACAAAAACGGAAAGGTAGTTAAGGCAAATTATTCTGATAAAGAAAAGAAAATATGGAGTTACACAGCGGCAGTTGCAGTGACGACTGTTGGGATTCCTTTTTGGATTGAAGCCGTGCAAGAATATAAAGAAATAAGAGCTAAGTTAGATATACAAAAAAATTCTAAAGAAAGGCAAAATTTAAAGAAAAGTTTAAGTAAGATAAAAAAAAGATTTTTAAGATTTGCGGCTATAGCGGTTTTACTTCCTTTATTTGCATATTTATTTGAAAGTACACTTATTACATTAGTTAATAAATATAGAAATTATAAGCGTAACAAACTGTTTAATGAAAAATTTAATTAGTTTTTGTCAGGCATTGCCTGAGCTACAGACTTCCATCTATTTCACTATGAGTAGTAAAGGAACAAGTTGTAGGTTGGGCTTTCTACCCCAACAAAAATATTTATAATAAAATATGGAAAATACAGACATGCTTTTATTCAAAACATAACTTACTGCAACAAAAATGTTGCGGCAAAGATTACCAAAGCCTGTTACAGGTATGCCGGTATTACAAAACCCTTTTGAGTTGCGGTAATCCATTTTATAAATAAACTATGTGTTAAAAATTCTGTCTCCGGCATCACCCATCCCAGGAACAATATAACCGCGTTCGTTTAAATGTGAATCTACTGCAGCAACAATCAAGGTTATATCAGGATAGCTGTCAAAAACTTTTTTTATGCCATCAGGAGCGGATATCATACAAACACAACAAATATTTTCTTCAGGAATTCCTTTGTCCACATAAAGCTTTATTGCTTCTGTTAAAGAGTTTCCGGTTGCGAGCATCGGATCAGTTATATAAACATAGTAATTCGCCGGATTATCAACCGGCATAGGGACTTTGTTATAGTACCATACCGGTTTTAAAGTTTTTTCATCCCTGTACATTCCTATATGTCTTATTGTAGCTTGCGGCAGGATATCAACGGCTTCATCCGTAAATATAAGGCCTGCGCGCAATATAGGGGAAATAATTATTGTTATATCGGGATTAATTGTTCGGGTTTTAAATTTCGCAAGCGGGGTTTCTATTTCAACATCTTTTTGCGGAAGATTTTTTGTTGCTTCGTATAATAAAATTCTGGTCAGTTTTCTTGCCGCAAGCCTTACTCCCTCTGTATCAGTATTTTTATTGCGCAGTGTACATAGACTCTGGTTTACAATCGGGTTTGATATAATTTTTAGATTATTGTTTTCTGTCATTTTTATAAATCCCTTCTTTTAATTTTTTATTTATATTTTCTGCTTTTTTGTTTGAATCATCTACCATTTTATCGGCATAATCTAAAAATTTTATAAAACTTTGATCGTCCCCGCCTTTAGGAATATCTATAAATTTGACTTTATTACCAAAAGATGAGGAAGTATATATTATGGAGCCGAGTTTATCAAACATGTCACTCAGAAGTCCTGCTGCATCATGAAGGCGTTTAGGCGGATTTACCGTTAATATCGGAATATTTTTATCTATATAAGTATTCTTATCAGGAAGATAAAGTTCAAGAGACTTAGAGCCGGCCATTCCGTTGAACTCTACTGTTGCAATAGTGCCCTGCGGAATCGTTACGGTTTTATCTGTTATTAAAAATTTTATATAAACTTCCCCGTTTGTCGGCTGGATTTTTGTAATATATCCGACTTCTATTCCCATCATCCTGACGGGTGAGCCCTCTATAAGACCGTCTACATCGTTCATAAATATTGTATAATCGTTATCTTTTTGAGTATTTATGCGTTGAAAAACAGTAGCTGCAGCTACAATCAACAATATAACAAGAAGCCAGATTAAAAGCTCGATTCGATGTGTTATGTAGAAAGTATTGTGTTCATTTTTAGGCTCACTCATATCAGACTTATTATATAAAAAATTCATAGATTGTACAAGATTACTCTTGTTTTACTTTTATTGCACCCCAGGCTCTTATAAAACCTTTTTCGTACCTCAAAAGATAATATCCGCCATTTTTTATATATTCAATTGAAGCTTCCATGTGAATATAGTCTTTAGGCGGAGTTGCTCCTGTTTTTGCATATTTTGCATCAATAATTTTTTGAAATTTTTCTTTTCGTTTTTTCTTTGCAAGCTTTTTTTTATCATCTTTATCAAGCTTTTTTTTGCTTTCATAATAAAGTTTAAGCTCTTTCTCGTTTTCATCAATTTTGAATACCGGAATAACTGCTATAAGGTCTTTACTCTCCAGAAGATATAAAAATTCTCTGTCGTCAGATAAAGCCAGTTCATAGTGACCTGGTTTTATAAAATTTCCGTTATAATCCGGAATATAATTTTGAATAGTGAGTGTCGGCTGTTCGTCTGTCGGAATAGAATATCTGTATATTGTTTTCTGGTGTACTGTTATACCGGAAGGAACCGCAGGATAAGGCGCTGACGGAGCAAGATAATCTATGTCTCTGAGTCTTGGCGTAATTATTCCGTCAATCATAATTTTTCCGCCAATTTTGTTATTGCAGAGTTTACATAATTAAAATCTTTGTCTAATAGCCTTACACTGGCAACAAAGATAACCGACATATAAAAAGACGGAATTTTATTGCTTTTTATATACAACCTGTAGCTCTCACGCATAAGTCGTTTTATCCGGTTTCTTTTTACAGCACGTTTGTGAATTTTTTTGCTGACAACAAAACCGGCTTTTGTTGGAGAATTATTTTGATTTACTCTTCCGCAAAACATTGTAATTCCACCTGAGTGAAAAGTTTTTCCTGTTTTATAAGTCGCAGCAAATGCATTTCTTTTTCTTAATCTCAAATCTTTAGGCAGCATAATATGATAATACTTCTTTTGTTAAGCTTTGTAAAGTTTTATCTGAATTTATTAAAGTTTTTTGCAAAAATGCCGTAAATACGGATATAAGGAGTAAGACGATGTCAGATGAAAATTTCAGAGTTGAAAAAGGTAATACAGAGCCGGCAGCAAATGCTCAAAACGGCGGAAAAGTTATAGATGAGTCCGCCTACAGGATACACGCTCCGAGAGAAAGCGGGCCTACTGCCGTCGGGAAGGGCGGCGATCCGTTATTCAGACGTATATCTGCTACAAAAGAACAATTGCTGGAACTGATGGAAGAGACTCAAACTGTACAGGACTGGATTCAGAGAGAAACCTCCAACAATGTTGCATTAACCTGTCTTGATAATGAGAATCTGAAAGAAATTTATTATGAGATAAAAGACGGTTTCGGCGAGTACGGCAAAATTTCGCTTATGGGTTTTAAAACTCCGTCCGGCGTTGAAATCCCGCGTTTAAAAGTTTATGATAAAAACGGTGAAGTTCTTGAAGTTTTGACAGGACCTATGGCAATTGATGAGCTTAATAAACGGGCAATTGCCTACAAGGAAAGTGCCAATGCGTATGAAAGCCTGCCGGAACAAGATAACGAAGATGAAGCCATTGTGGATTATTCAGGAAATCCTGATGACTATACTACTTAGAGTTTTTCTTTAATATTATTCCGTTTAGTTTGCAAAAAGATGTAAGTATATTAAGTTCTTCTTTGATAACTTTTTGTAAATACGGATGAGCAGCAACGATTTCTATGTTTTTTGCAAGCTGGAACATCTTAAGCGCCTGTTTTATGTAAGAAGAACGCAAAGAAGATTTTGGCAGCGCCAGCTCCTGATATAATTTTGCATTTAATAAATAACTTTTTATAAGAATAGTATTTAAATTAAATTGTTTCGCAATAAAAATAGATTTTTCTATATATACTTTTGCCGAATCAAAGTCTTGTTTTGCCATATATATTTCGCCTATAAGCCTGTTATATAAGGCTATAAAATAATAATTATTAATACCAGGTCCCTGTGCAATATCAAGGGCTTTTGTTGCAATATCAAGAGCAAATTGTGTTCCGTTTGTTATTAATCTTGTTTCTGCAATCAAATACCAGGCAAGAAGAACGCCTGTTGCAATTTTTTCTTTTGCAAAATATGCAACCTGTTCTTCCAGAATTTCAAGGGCTTTTTTGTTTTCGTTTTTATCTTTGAGCATTTTGGCAAGTAATGTTTTCAGGATATGTTTGGTAAAGTTATCATTTACATTGTTTGCATACGCTGTAACATTAAACAATTCAGTGTAAAGACAACTATAATCTTTTTCGGTGAATTTATTGATTATATCAATAAAATTCCATCTGGAGACAACGAATGTATCCATATTTTCAAGCGAATATTCGTTCAGAATATCATCAAGAATTCTTGTTGAAGTTTTTGTATCACCTTTAATTGTATTTGCCAGAGCAAGGGCCAGATGCGCACGGCAGAGCAGTACTGAATCTGTAATTTTATTTTTTTCAAGAATATCAAAAATTACTTTTATAGTTTCAAACATTCTGCTGTCGCCCTGAAATGTTAAAGCTTCTGCCAGATCAAAATATATATCGAGCCAGAGTTCAAATATATTTGTAACAGATGCTATTTTAGTATCTTTTCCTCTGGCAATATATTTTTCGATTACAGGTTTTATTTCAGTATCAATAAGATTTATTACCTGACCATAATTTCCGAGTTTTACAAGCGGACGAATTTGTCTTGATTTAACGAGAGTTTGTTCAAGTTCCAATTCCTCCGGAATTTTACTTAATACGTTGTTTGCACATTCAATTACACCCCAGTAATTTCCTTTTTTCATGGAACAGGAAGCTAAGTAGCCCAGAAGTTCTATATGTTCAAATTCAGCCTGATCATCAAGCATCATTATTGCATTTTGCAAATATGTAAATGATGTTTCAAAATCAATCGGCTCAAGCAGTTTGCCGACTCTGGTATATATGTTCCTTTTTACATTAAGATAAAACGGTTCGGTTTTGTTCTCAATAAGTTTTAAGGCCTGATTCTGAGAAATTATATACAGTCCGATATCGCCTATATAAGAAGCCTGCTTCATTAGCAGCGTCCATATTTCAAATGCCTGTTCTTCATTATTCAGTTTCTGAACAACATAGCCTAAGAGGGCAATGGAAGATTGTTTGTAAATACTTAGAAGTTCATATAACGAACAGAGAATATCTGAGATAATCCCGTCATATTTTACAATAGATGCTATTGTTTTCCATATAAGATAGCTTTTAAATTCAAATGACAAATTATTTATTTGCCCTATAAATCCTTTTTGGGTCAATGTTTCTATAATTCTGTCAAATTCATCCGGAGTATTGTTGTCAAAATGTTCCAGCATAGCCGGACAGAATTTGTTTCCTAATACGGTCATTGCAATGAGCATTCTGTAAGCTTTAAAATCTTCCTGTTTCAATATATCAAGCCTGCTTTTTAAGATATTTTCCAGAGAGCTGTATTGAATCCCCTTTATATTATTTCTGGTTTTATCACAATGCAAGAGTATCATTTGTTCAATAAATGCAGGATTGCCGTTAGAGAGTTTGAAAGCAAGATTAGCAAAATCTTCGCCTGACTTAAGGTCATTGTATTGATGAATCAGAACATCAACCTGATTTCTGGTAAACGGCGCTATTGTTAAATCTGTGTAATTATTTTCACTTATTTTAGGCGAGGTAATGCAGCCCAGACCCGGGCGGGAGACTGACGAAACTATTATAAATTTACATCTTTCCAAAACGTAATCGTCATTTAAAAGTTCCTGCAAAAAATCATAAGACATTCCGTCAATATTTTCAAAGTTATCAATTATAAAAACGACTTTCATTTTTTCGATAATGGTTGTTATAACTTTTTTCATTATCAAAAACATTTTTGCTTTATTTTTATAAATATTTTCGTACCGGTCTTGATTTTCAGGGTAGAGAAAGTTTAATAAGTCCAGAATTTCCTGATTTGTAAGCGCCGGAAAATCCTGTCTGAAAAATTTTATTGAATTCTTTTTTAACTGCAGAGTATCCGGACAAAAATTGTTTACATTAAAAAAATTTAATAATAAATCCTGAAAATACCCGAAAGGTGAAAGTTGTGTGAGCTGCGAGCATGTTCCTAAAAGCCATATGAGCTTGGCGCTTTTCAGTTCATTTATTGTATAGCGGAGAACAAGATTTTTCCCGATACCGCTTTCTCCATTAAGCGTTATTATTCTGGTGTCAGCATCTTTTATTGCATCTAAAAGTTTTGTTTTGACCTTTTGCTGGGAATAAGTATTAGCACTGTATACCGGCTTAATTTCCCGTTTTGGTTTAACAAATTCTATACCGCATTTTCTGCAGCTTTTCGATTCCGGAAGATTGGCAGCCCCGCATTCACTGCAAATTTTTATTAGAATTTTATGACATCCACAACATTCAGTCGCTGTGATGGGATTGATTGTCCCGCAATGCTTACATATAGAAGCCACTTTTGCACCGCAATTGCTGCATCTAAGCGCATCATTATCAACTTCATTTTTACATTTGGGACATTGCATGGATTTAATCCTTATACAACTGCAATAATTTCATTTAATGCTTCTATAACTTTATTTTCACTCATTTCTAATTCAGATGCAATTTTTAATACAGACTGATTTTCTTTATATTTAAGATTATAAACTTTCAGGATATTCAAATCTGGGTTTTTATCATTTAAAGTCTCTAAATCTTTTACAATCAAATCTATATCAATACTTTCATCAATGGAATTTATATCCGGAGAGTAGTTAAATATTGAATAAGATACAGATGTTTCCTTATGTTCTTCAGAAGGTTCATCAGCTAACGAATCATTTTCGCTTTCTTCCAATAAATCCAAACTATTATCATCTTCTGACAGTAAATCTCCGGAATTATCTTCATCATCTGATAACAGCAAGTCACTTTCTTCAAGGAAATGGTTATCTAAATCCCCGTTGATTTCATCTGTTAAATCAGTATTTAAATCAAACTCTGTTTCCTGTTCAAAATCATCAAAGCCTGATTCTTCATCCTCACTAAGAGAGTTTTCTTCATCTAAGTTTACGGCAGGTTCAAGTTCTGTATCGCCGGCCTGCAGGTTTTCTTCCGGCAAGTCAGAAGAATCAGACAGTATATTTTCGGATTCTTCAGAGGTCAAATCAGGAATGGAAGCTTCAAAATCAACAGAATCATCTGCTGCTAAAGAAGTTGTATCAATTCCCGCCATATCCTCCTCTGAATTTAATTCCGGAGTATTATCAGATGTTTCTGTGAAACCTTCTAAATCAATCAAATTTTCTTCTGCAGCAGGTTCAAGCAAATCTGTTTCCGCAGGCGCTTCAGGGCTTTCGCTTATTTCAATTTCCTGATTGTTTTCTTCCGGTTGAAGATTAAGTGCAACTTCTTCTACTGCGTTGAGCGGCTCTTCTTCCGCTAAAATATCTTCTTCAAAACTTAATTCGCCAATTTCACCGCTTTCAGGCTCTGAAAAGCTGCCCAAATCAATCCGATTATCATCAGATTCAACAGTCAAGTCAACTGCAGTTTCGTCCGGTTCAACCAAACTTGTTTCTGTTGTCTCTACAGGACTTTCTTCCGGTGTCGGTTCAAGCAAATCTGTTTCCGCAGGTGCTTCAGGGCTTTCGCTTATTTCAATTTCCTGATTGTTTTCTTCCGGTTGAAGATTAAATTCAACTTCTTCTACTGCGTTGAGCGACTCTTCTTCCGCTGAAATATCTTCTTCAAAACTTAATTCGCCAATTCCACCGCTTTCAGGCTCTGAAAAGCTGCCCAAATCAATCCGATTATCATCAGATTCAACAGTCAAGTCAACTGCAGTTTCGTCCGGTTCAACCAAACTTGTTTCTGTTGTCTCTACAGGACTTTCTTCCGGTGTCGGTTCAAGCAAATCTGTTTCCGCAGGCGCTTCAGGGCTTTCGCTTATTTCAATTTCCTGATTGTTTTCTTCCGGTTG
>CALUSN010000042.1 GCA_944323435.1 Candidatus Gastranaerophilales bacterium
GATATTTTATCAGAATTATATTACTTAATACAATCTTTTTACATAATACAACCTGATAGCCGCTCTCAGTCAAGGGGAAGGGTAAATAGTTAGTTAAACAAATCGTATAGCCTGTCTCTAATTTCTTTTTCTGACAGTTCTTCGGTTATTTTATTTAAATCCATGGTCATTTGATAATATTCTGCAGCTAACGTTTTATCTCCTATTGCCTGATATGCTCTTCCAAGATTAAAATAGGCAAGAGTATAGTTTGGATTTATATTAATTGCATTTTTAAAATATTGAACAGCTTCCTTCGGGTCGCCTAAACCGTCTAAGTACACAACACCTAAATTATTTTGCGCGATTTCAAAATCCGGATTTAATTCAATTGACTTATGAAACGCTACAATAGATTCTTCAAGATAATCTTTTTCCCAGAGAGCCAGACCCGTTTTTGCATATGCCAGATAATTTTCTGGATCAGTAGTAATCGCATCACAATAAGTCTTAATTGCTTTATCCAAATCACCTTCATTCATATATAAATCACCGAGTGAAAGCTGAATGTCTACATTTTTCTGATCAAGCACCATTCCGGCATTGAAAGTTGCTTCAGCAGCTTCAAAATTATTTTTCACATCAGCATAAATAGCTCCTAAGGCATGGCAGACTATTGAAGTCCACTCGGCATCAGGATTGAGTTTAATGGCCTTCTGGTAATATTCTATCGCATCATCATACAGTTCCGCTTTTATATACGCATAAGCAAGTGAATTGTTATAGTATGGATTTTCAGGATTTAATTCTTGCGCAAGTTTAAAAGCACTAACAGCATTGATTTTATCGGATTTAGCCAGATAAAGGTGCCCCAGCTCATAATATATTTTATCCATGTCAATTCCGAATTCAAGAAGAGTAGTGTAGTAATCAATTGTCTCATCAGTTTTCTCTGGGAAATACGTTTGACAAATTGTCGCCATTTTTATTAAAACCTCTCTGTCGGACGGATTAAGTTCATAAGCTTTTTTGTAAAATTCAAGACTTGCTTCTATATCATTACATTCAAGCGATAAATCACCCATTTTTTGATAAAAAAGATTTCCCTGCGAGGTTTTTTCTAACCCTTTTGAATAAGCTTCCAATGCTGATGGAAACAGTTTCATTTTTTCAAATGTCTCACCAAGCTTTTTATATGAAAAAACTGAAAAATCATTTGCTAAAAATTTACAAAACATTTTTATGGAAGGGCAGTCCCACATAATCATCATGCTCCCGGATAAGAAATAGTATAAAAACTTCATGACATCTGTTACAGAAGAATCATGGTTTCGGATTCTGGAAAATAGCAGCTTTGATAAAAACAGTCTCGGACGAGCAGAGTTTTTGCCCGAATTGTTAACTGCAAGCTTAAATTCCTTTTCCGCTTCTTCAAAATTGCCGTTTAAGCATTGAAAATAGCCTGTATATATATGCGCATTTACATTTTCCGGCTCCAAAGTTAAAGCCGTTCTGCACTGTTCTAGCGCCCCCTCTACAGAGATTTGCCCCTTCAGCAACAATAAACTTGCCAGACGGTAATATGATTCTGAAATTGCAGGATTAGTTTTTATTGCATCAATATAATACTCAATAGCTTTTTCCAAATCAGCATCCTGTTGCTTTATAAGATAATTTTCATGTGCCATCCTGGCTTCTTCCAACAATAAAGCAGCTTTTTCATCTATTGTTATTACTGGGGTATTTGTCATTTCTTTCTCCGAACCAAATTCTCGATTTATATTATTAAATTCGTCTATGAACAACTTTTCTTTAACATTTTGCCAAAAAATCCTCCATACAGCGTAGGTACAAAAGATTATTTATTCATTAAAAATTTTATACAAAAATTATAAGCCAGTTAAATATATCTAAGGATATCCCCCCCTATTATTTATACACCCGTCTAACAGATTTACCCCGTCCGAAAGAGACCGCAGGCATTATCCAGCAGAAAGGCAAAATTACGGATATAGTGTTGGGCTGAAAAGTACAGACGGTAGACTGAACCCAACCATCTATCACCTGTCCAAACTTTTCCTCATAGAGGGAAGGAACGCACTCTGTCGTTCAAATCGCGTATCCAACGGCTGTTCAAGACCTCTCCTGCAAGGAGCGAGAGGATGGCGCACTACCATTCAAGTCTTTTTGCATAAAAATAACGCATTAGAAATTTACTCTCATTATGATGGAAGTTTGAGAGGGTAATAGCAATATTTCTGTTAATTCATTTACCTGCTTACCTTTAACTACTTGTAGCTATATATATTAGCCCCGGAATGAATATGTTTAATCTGGCGTTTCATATCCTCGGCTTTATCTGATAAATTTTCTTTTTGATATATATCCAATGCTTTTTGATAATTTTTTTCAGCATCTTTCATATATTCTGGATTATCATACCCTGACATCAACTGCAAAGTCTGTGCAAGAAGTACATACCCTTCCGGCTTTTTCGGATTTATCTCTACTGCTTTTTCAAAACATTCTTTTGAATCAATTATATGTCCCTCTATATGTTTTTTGTACCCTTCCAGAATTTTCATCGGATAAGCAAACAGATTTTGTTTGTCAAAAGCTTTTAGCTCCAAAAGAAAAGAAATTTCCATCAAATCTTTATCCTGATACATATCTGTAAACTTAAAATGAGACACAAAATATTTAGGAAAAACTGATTCCATATGTTTCAATATTTCATTTTTTCTGTCATTTCGTCCTGCAAGCCCGTATATACCTGCTTCTTTTAAAAGCTTTACCGGATTATCTTTATCTATCATATCAATGACCTGTAAAAGCTTAAGCCCTTTAGCAAGTTCATCTTTGGAGAGAACAAAAGCAACCTCTTGAAACAAGAATTGCAATGTTTTGTATTTATTAAATTCAAAAAAGGTTAATATATAATTTTTAGCAACTTCTTCCTGAGAAGAAAATACATAGCATAAAAATTTTATTCTCTTGATATTAAAATTTTTGGAATCCCAGCTTAAAATGGTATTGGCATCCAATATTGCTTCATAATAATTCGACATTTCAAAATTTAGCATTATACGTTCATAGTAAGCATCCTCTTTCTTTGCGCAATGCGTAATTATATATGTAAAATCAGAGTACGCATCCTCAAGCATCAATAATTTATGACATAACCTTCCGCGTTTAAGAAATGTCTCCGAGGGCCGGAATTCTTCACTTATAAGATAGTTAAGCTTTGACAGAGCAATATCATAATTTTTTTCTAAAATATCTTTATCAACAGATTTTAAACAAATTATATGTTTGATATTTTCTAACATTATACGTTATCCCTCAAGCCGCTGGTTCACAATTTTATTATTAACACAAAATTTTTATAAAAACGAGTATCCTGTCAGGCTATAACACCTTTAACGCTTGTCGAATTTCACGAAGAGCTTCTGAAATTTCTTTATTTGAATCTTTTTCTTTTTTTATTTTTTCATAGGCAAACATTATTGTTGTATGTTTTTTATTATAATATTTTGCGATATTAACAAAACTTTGACTCGTAATTTCACGGCTTAAATATATTGAAATATGTCTCGCTGCTGCCACCTTCTGCCCGCGTGCAGTTCCTTTTAAATCTTTTATATCAACTTCAAAATAACTTGCAGTTATGCCGGCTATTTGCTCAAAAGTAATTTCACTGTCATTCTCTCCGCATTTAAGAACATTACGTGCTAATACATAAGATAGTTCTTGCCCGGAAATTTCTGCATAAGCGCAAACCTTAGTAAAAGCCCCTTCCAATTCTCTAACATTGTTGGAAAAATTTCTTGCGATGTACATAAGAGCTTCTTCTTCAAAAACAAGATCATTGTCAGTGGCTAGTTTCTTCAAAATTTCATATCTCGTATCCATATCCGGCGGAGTAAGTTCAAGCATAAGCCCCATCTCAAATCTTGAACACAAAGCAGCTGTAAGTGTCGGAATATCTTTCGGCACTCTGTCTGAAGTTATAACAATTTGTTTGCCTTTATTATATAAACTGTCAAAAGTATACTGCAAATTCCCCATAGACTTAATCTTTGATTCTATAAACTGAATATCATCAATGAGGATTACATCAATATTTGTATACTTTCTGTTAAATTTTGACATATTCTCAATATTAGTATTGTTATTTTTTCGGCTGTTTGTTATATAGTCGTTGACATAATCTTCTGTCTTTGTATATTTTACTTTAAGTTTTGGATTATTAAATATTATATAATGCCCTATAGCCTGCATTAAATGAGTCTTACCAAGACCGGAATTACCGTATATAAACAGGGGATTAAATTTTCCGGCAGGATTTTTTGCGACTGCAAGCGCGGCTGAATAGGCAAACTTATTACTTTCTCCTACAACAAAATTTTCAAATTTGTATTTAAGATTCAAATTCGCTGAAGATTGCATATTAGAGAGATTTTCCAGTGCCTGCTCTTTAAAAATCTTCTCATTAGTTTTTTTTTGAAATTTTTCAGTTTCTTTTTTTAAAGTTTTTGCGGCATTTTCATCATAAATAATGACAATTCTGGAACTTTCGTCTCCTGAAATACGCTTTAGTGCATCAATCATTTGATTGTAATAATTACGCCTGAGAATGTCTCTACCCATCATTTGGCCTGTTACAAGTGTAAGCACGCCTTTATCATAACCTGAAACTTCCAGTGGATACACCCAGGGATGAGCATTACCCGGTAATACACTGAGCAATTCTTCCTTAACCTGCCCCCAAAAACGTTTTAATTCAATATTTTCCATACAACTCTTAGCTTGTGATAATTTTTCGGCTATTAAACCGAATTTCAATAAAAAAAGGCGACACCCGGATTCGAACCGGGGGTAAAAGCTTTGCAGGCTTCTGCCTTACCACTTGGCCATGTCGCCTCAGATATTCATATGATAAAATAAACATTACGTATTTGCAAGTACTTGACCTGAACTGCGGCATTAAGAAATATTCTGCCTTATAACAAAAAAATTTGTAAAGGAATTTAATATAAAAAAGTACACAATTTGTAAAAATATATATTAAAATAAGCATGTTCATGATAAAATTTTAACGATGAAGATTTTAGAAGTAAGAGATGGTTTTATTAAATTTGAAGCTGACAGCACTGCCTGCCTGTCTTCGTTTATTCAAATTTCAGGACAAGATAAACACTACATTGCGCAAATTATTAATATTAAATATTCCGGAATAAAGTCCATTGCAACGGCGAAAATTTTATTTTTATATGACGGTAATCTGCGGTTATATGACAAAACTTTACCGCCTGATGATGCTGAAATAAAAGATTTTACTTTTAATATTCTGAATAATTCAATAAATGCTTCAGAGCCTGTTATTGCAGGAATTATGCCTGGGAAAGACTTGAATATCATAATTGATGCTTCTTCTTTTGATAAAAAAATGCTTATAAGTATTGATGACAAGATTGAAAACAATATTCTTATAAGGAATTTTACAAAACAATTTAATAATTTAAATAAAAAAGTTTTAATTATAGATACACTTGGTGTTATAAATGCAAAAAAATATACTGCCGGAATTGATTTCAAACTCCCGCTTGATACAGCTTCTTTGTCTTTTATGTATCAGGATTGTCTGAATGATGCGACAGCAGATAGTAAATCTCTTATCATAGAAATTTTCAAGGAACTTGCAGAATATTCCAGAACAGTAGAATTTGTACCTTTTGGGACATTGAAAAATATTGTAGATGATATGGTGGATAAATCACATATTTTTAAACTTCTGGTTTTAAAAAATAAACTTGCTAAATTTGACAAAACGGGTTATTTTGCCAACAACAAAGATGATGTTGACAAAATAAACAAAATACTTGACTCAAAATGCGCAATAATTGACTTATCAGACCTGGACAGCTCTTTTCAGAACAGATATCTTGCTTTTTTGTATGAAAAATTACAAGAGAAAAACGATACGCAGGTTTTCCTTGAGTTATCTAATACAATCAGCAAGAAAAATTTAAAAAATATTTTAGAAGCTTCTGTTCCAACAACATTTATAACACATTCACGTTTTAAATATTTAAATGATGTGAAAAATCTTTTTGATAATTTTATAATTTCACCATCAGAGACCAACAATGAAATCTTCAAAGTTTATAACACTTTACTAAAAGCTCTTCCAAAACAAACATATCTTATAGCCGGAGAAGCTGTTAACTATATGCCTATTGTTTCCGCAGCAAAACTTATTGATGAAGTTATACCTGTATTCAAAGAAGAAGAACAGCCGCAACAAAATATAATAGAAGAGAGTGAAGAAGATTCATTGAATACTGAATTAACCCCGGAGGAACAGACAAATCAAACAAGTCAGGAGGAAAACTCAAGCGAAACAGTTGAAAATAATATTACAACAACCTCAGAATCTCCTGCCGGCATTTCAGAGCTTGAAGATGAGAATGATTCAGAAGTTGCAGAGCCGGTAATTATTGATAATGCTAATATAACAGAAGAATCTGAGAAAATAATTAATAATACTTCCGCGAATGAAGAACAGAAGCCTGAAATCGTTGAACCGGAAATTGTTAATACCATTGAAGCTCCTGAAATCGAAGAAAATAAAATTTCAAATGAAGAAATTCTGGCTAATATTACAGAAAAATCAGAAGCTGTTATTTCTGATGCCGCTAAAAACTTAGTCCAGCCGACCGGCAGTATGTTTGAAGATGATGAACCGGATGAAATTCAAGAAACTGAGCCTGAAAATAAATCCACTACAGAAGAATACCTGACACAGGAAAATTCTGAGGATACTGTTTTTGAAGAATTAGAATCGGCTCCGGAAATCACAGAAAATAATATTATTGTATCAGAACTTGCAGATAATACCGGACTGGACGATTCGGATTTATCCATAAGCCATACTCTGGAAGTGGAAGAGGAAGAAGAACTTGGTATTCCGCCGGAGGAAGCTTTTGATGAAAATATAGAACCGGCAGGAGAAATTCAGGATTATATTCAAGATAATGATACAATTTTATTGCAAGATGAATCAGAAGATGTTTTTGACAACGATGAAACCAAACCTAAAGAACTTGAAGCTTCTTCAATACAGGATGAAGATTTTGTAACTATTCCGGATGATCTTGATATTGATACGGATCAAAATGATTATGAAACTTTAGAAGAGGTGTCTGAAACAGAAGAAGAAATTAACACAGACATACAGGAAGAGATTCCCGAGTTAGATGATATTGTAGAGTTAGATCCGGCTGATGCAGATGAAAATGATATTCTGGTGGATATAGAAGAAGAAGATGATGATGATGATACAAATATTTTAGATAATATTTCAGAAGAAGAACTTGATTCACAGATTGTTAAAGATGTAGATAAAGTTTTTACTACCCGCAAAGACGATGATATATCAGATTCTGACCTCGACTTTATTGATGAACTAAACAGTGATGAAGAATTACTTGAAGAGCCTGATGACGGCATACTTGAAGAAATTCCTGCTGCAGGAGACGATGATATTTTAGAAGAATCAGCCGAGCCTATTAAATTAAAAGAAGATGAAGAAATTTTGGAGACCCGCAATACAACTACTCCGATAGTTCCGGTATATGATGCTGATATTCCGCAGGAAGATTTGGTTATAAGCGATCCTATTGAACAAGGCGACAGTGTTATTCATGCAAAATACGGGAATGGTATCGTTGAAAAAATGATTAAATACGGCAATAAAACATTATTTTCTATAAACTTTGATAATGTTGGCAGGCGCCTGCTTGATCCGACATTGACAGAAATTAAAAAAGCTTAATTGTCCAGCCCCCCTTTACAATTGCCCCTTTTTGTAGTAATTTTTACCATGTAAAGAGGTTATATACCTCTATGTAATAAAAGAAGGAGAACTCACATGAGTGAAAGAAAATTAGTCGGAACAGGCGAAATGTTCAAAAAAGCATTAGCTGGCGGTTACGCTATCGGTGCTTACAACGTTAACAACATGGAAATTTTGCAAGGTATTGCAGAAGCTGCTGAAGAAACAAGATCACCTATTATTCTTCAAGTTTCAGCAGGTGCAAGAAAATACGCTAACCAGACTTACTTAATCAAATTGGTAGAAGCTGCTCTTGCAACGACAACTGTACCTATAGCTTTACACCTTGACCACGGTGCTGATTTTGAAATCTGCAAAGCTTGTATTGACGGCGGTTTCTCTTCTGTAATGATTGACGGAAGCAGATTCCCGTTAGAAGAAAATATCAAGTTAACAAAACAGGTTGTTGACTATGCTCACCCGCGCGGAATTTCAGTTGAAGCTGAATTGGGTAAATTAGCCGGTGTTGAAGATGATGTAAAAGTTCACGCTAAAGATTCAACTTATACAGATCCTGCTGAAGCAGCAAGATTTGTTAAAGAAACAGGCTGCGACTCTCTTGCCGTTGCTATCGGAACATCTCACGGTGCTTACAAGTTCAAAGGCGAAGCTAAATTAGACTTTGAAAGATTAGCAGAAATTAAAAAAGCTGTTAATGAAATCGTTGGATACGATTATCCGTTAGTTCTTCACGGTTCATCATCAGTTCCTGCTGAATTTGTAGCTAAATGCAATAAATTCGGCGGCAATCTTCCTGACGCTCAAGGTGTTCCTGAAGATATGCTTAACTACGCTTCTAAACACGGTGTTGCTAAGATTAACATCGATACAGACTTAAGATTAGCAATGACATCTACTATCAGAGAGTTCTTTATTGAACACCCTGAAAAATTCGACCCGCGTGAATACATGGGTCCTGGCAGAACTGCCGTTAAAGAAATGGTTATTCACAAAATGCGCGACGTATTGGGTACTGCAGGACATGCAGATGACTAAATTAAGTGCACAAAGATAATAAAACAACGTCCGAAATTAAAATTTCGGACGTTGTTTTATTTATAAATTTTATAATGATGAAGCAGATGATTATACAATAGCGTTAAACATGATAGATTATTACTTACACAAATTCCCTGTTAAATTTTGTAAAAAAACATATCAATTCAGGCAATAAATGCTTTTCTTTTGTTTTAATTCGTGTATAATAGAACAAAGAAAGAAAAAAGATTTATGCTGCAAAACATAACCACATCGCAAACAATTAAACCAACAACATTAGATGAAAAGATAGAGCGGTATTTGCATGATATTTTTGAAAAAGAGCTGCAGGCAAAAGGCTCGATTCTTGTAAGTTATACCCCGTTTGTAATCAAAAAAATTGCGGCATACTTGTCAGGCAGAATTAAAATGCCGGCTTCTATTGGTATAGCCGGAGAAACTGCAAGCGGAAAATCAACAATTACAATGGATTTAATAGACACAATTGAATCTTTTGCAGCGGAATTTAATATAGAAAACGCTATAACAAGAGTAAATACGGATGATTATTACTATGACCGCTCTGAAATGGTAAAAGCTGCCGGAAGTTTTTCCGAGTTTGCAAAAAACTATGACCTTGATGTTCCTCAGGCTCTTGAGCTTGAATTAATGCATAAACATATCAAGGAATTACTTTCCGGTAAAGAAACTTATCTTCCTAAATATGACATGAGCGGAACTGCAAAACGTTTTGATAATCATACTCTGGCAAAACCTTCTAAAATTATTATTTCAGAAGGTTTATTTACACTCACGGAAAAAGTTAAAGACGCTTTTGATTTCAAGATTTATGTGGAAATTGATGAAAATATCAAAAAAGACCGCTTTTACATCCGGGCAAAAGAGCGGGATTTAGGCGATTCTGCCGATATTATTTACAAAAACGCCAATGCAAAAGCCGATGTTTATATCAAGCCTTGCAAAAAGCAGGCTGATATTGTGCTTTCAGGCTCGGCTGACAGGATTAAGTACAAAAATTTCCTGAACAAAATAATATCAGTGATTCAGGAGCTTTATTATCAAGATTAAATTTAGGAGTTTAGTTTGATTCACGCCATTTTTCATACAAATCAGGGCGTTTTTTTTGTGTTCTTAAAATCTTTTGCTCCATCCTGAATTCTTCTATTAACTTATGATTTCCGTTTAATAACACTTCCGGAACCTGATATCCCATATATTCGCGCGGTTTTGTGTACTGCGGATATTCAAGAAGCCCGTCTGAAAAGCTGTCGTCGTGCGCTGATTCAATTTTTCCCAATGTTCCTTCAATTTTTCTTGAAACACTGTCTATAATACAAAGTGCCGGCAATTCTCCGCCTGTCAGAACAAAATCTCCGATAGAGATTTCCCTCGGTTTAATAATATCCCTGATTCTTTCGTCAAATCCTTCATAATGCCCGCAAAGTATAATAATTTGTTCGTATTCGGAAAGCTCGTTTGATATTCTGTCGCAAAACGGCTCTCCCTGCGGGGTCATCATCAGGGTAATACTGTTTTCGAGTTTTTCTACCGATTTATACGCATCGACATAAGGCTGCGGCATCAAAACCATTCCGGCTCCCCCGCCATACGGGGTATCGTCAACCTTCTTGTGCTTATCCAGAGTGAAATCACGCGGATTTATTGTATTAACTTCTATAATTCCGTCCTCTGCAGCCCGCTTCATTATACTGAAATCCATATGCGAATTGATGAGTTCCGGAAACAAAGTTAAAACATCAAACCTCATGAGAGAAGTCCCTCAAGATTGTTTATTTGAATTTTTCTGTTTTTTATATCAACAGAAAGAACAATTGCTTTAACAAAAGGAACAAGCGAGATTTTTTTATCCAGTGTTTTTACTGAAAGCAAATCACTTGCGCCATTATTTGAAACCCCGACAACTGCTCCAACTTTTTTCTCTCCGTCATAAACCTCAAGCCCGACAAGTTCGTCTATCAAAAATTCATCTTCTTCAAGAAAATTTCTTGCAGTTTCTTCTGTTACAAAAATCAATTTGTTTTTGTATTCCAGAATATCATTTAAAGTATCAATCCCTTTAAACTTAATGATACCGCACTTTGGAGTAAATCTGATTCTTGAGATATCAAGTTTTTTGTACTCATTATCAATTTGTACATAAACTTCTTTTATTTGAGACAAGAAAACTTCCCGCTCTTTTGAATATCCGAGTTTTGCTTCGCCCTGCACGCCGTGGAAATTAAGAATTTTACCGACCGAGACAAATTTATTCTTCATCTTCTTTCTTCTTAGGTTTTCTGCCTCTCTTAGGCTTTTCTTCTTCCACCGGCTTCTCCATTTCAGGAGTAGTTTCTGCAGGAACCTGTTCTTTTTTAGCTTCTACGGCAACAGGAACTTTTTCTTCGCCGGTCGGTTTTGTATGCTTTGCAACCATATAATCAGCCGGCTTGTCAGCCCTGTCTTCATTCCATCTGTCTAAGCCCATTTGTGCTCTGATAAGCTTAATGCCAACGTGTACACGCCATTCATCCATTTTTAACTGAGCTGCAATAATTTTGTGGCAGCCAATCGGAGGTAACGGCAAAAGCGGTTCATAAAGCGCTTTTATTGCCATCATCTGATCCGGTGAAATAGCTAGCTTACGTTTCGGGAACGGAAGCTTTGGCAGCATCATTTTCTGGCGAACCAGATTTATTCCGAAAAATACTTTCTGCGGCTCAATACCCAGTTTTGCACCGATTACTTCATGGCAATCTGGGTTAGGCAGCGGAAGCATGGCTTTATATAAAACTTCTATCTGTTCCAGCTGCTCCTTGCTTATTAAAAGCGGTCTTGCCTGTTTAGGCTTCTTCATCGGACGTCTTTGCTGCGGTCTTACGCTTGCATAATTGTTTCTGAAACCGCCGCCTCTGTTGTCCGGACGTCTCCGATTGTTATTATCGCGTCTCTGATATCCGCCTCTGTTATCTCTGTTATTGTCGCGTCTTTGATAATTATTCTGTCTGTATCCGCCCTGAGAAGGTCTGTCATAACTTCTTGGTCTGGACTCTGTTGAATACGAACTATAAGAGCTGTAGCTCTGCATAGGTTTTTCATCAGACGATTCACTTCCCTTGTCTGCATATAAGCAATTAGGACATATCACTCTTTTGGGGTTCTTTGTTTCAAATTCCGCACCACACTTAATGCACTTGTTTACATACATAATAAAAGCCTCTTAACCAAACTAAAATAAAAAAATTTCACTACTTAATAATAATCCTATCAATTAAAATAATATGAGATTTAATCAAAAAACAGTGAGTTGAAATTTCAACTCTCTGGATACATTATAATATACCTTTAAAAAAAAATCAATACTTAAGCATGTTTACGGGCGTCTTTATTTGCATTTGAATCAGCTATTTTACCCATAATCCACCCGCCGAGACCGAACATAAGAACTCCTGTTATATATGCTCCCGGCTTTTTTAAACCATTCATTGCACTATGAGCAACACCACATGCGGCACCTAAGAGTACTCCGTATTTTGAGCCCTGATTTGATTCATAATAAGCTCTTCCTTTGTTAGAAATTTGTACTCTATCATTCTGCATAACTGCAGCTTTTACACCTTTTTCCCTAACACTGTCTGCAATTTCTTTTGCCTTCTTATTTCTTAAATAATCAACAAGAACTCCGCATCCTGCAGTCAATCCTGCTGCTATCACCGCAAAAGGAACGGCTAATTTTTTTATTTTTTTGTTTTTTTCAATTTGTTTTAGAATATTATCTTTTTCTTGTTTCAATCCTTCGTCAAAACTTTCGCTGAACGGTGCTTTCATATCTTTGTCCAGGTGTTTTAGAATGTTGTCTTTTATTTTGTCAACCCTTTTTTTAACTTCTTCTTCTGTAACAGGAAGTGTAAGTTTATCAATCCAGCTTAAAGCCGCAGGTATAGCCATTATACCGCCTGCCACAGCTCCTGTACTTGTTTTGTAATAAGGATTCCCGGATTCAGTTTTTTCCCATTTCCCTCTAAAAGCCGGTTGATAAGATTTTGCTCCCTCAATCTGAGTATTACTAACTGTAAATGACATACACTAAATCCTTTCCTTACATACATTTAAATGAAAACATGTAAATAAAATTTATTGACAGCTTTAACTTTATTTGTTACAAAATGTAACAATATTTACTCCTTTTCCAGTGTTATTATTGCGGCATTTTCTATATGATACGTATGCGGAAACATGTCGAAAGGCTGAATATAATCCACTTTGGCGCCGTTTTCAGTAAGATACTTTAAGTCTCTGGCAAGAGTTGCCGGATTACAGGAAACATAGATTATCTTATTTTTTGTAAGCTTTATTGCATAATCCAGAGATTCTTTTGTACACCCCTTTCTCGGAGGGTCTAAAATTGTTACATCAAAGCATTTACCCAGTGTTTTCAAGAGCTGTTCAAAAAATTTTGCGGCATCCATATTATATAATTCAAGATTAGTAAGTTTATTTCCTGCAGCAACTTCTCTTGCTAAATCCACCGATTCCTTAACTTCTTCTACACTTACAACTTTCTTTGCAACATCTGAAAGCACAATTCCGAATGCGGTAATTCCCGCATAGGCATCCAATATTACAGGTTTTTCAAAATTATCACTAATGTATTTTTTTACATATTCAAAAATATTATTAGCACTCTCCGGATTTACCTGAAAGAAGGTCTTTACTCCGACTTTAAAAACTTTATCACACAATCTCTCTTCAATAAAACCGTCTCCAAACAGGTTTTCAGTCTTTTCTCCAAGAATAAGATTTGTTTTTCTGTTATTAAAATTTACCCCGGCTCCGGATACATCTTCAAAATTATCAAAAATTCTTTTTGCAAGCTCTTTTATATTTTGAGGAATTTTTGAATCATTAATTACAAGGATTACAAGAATTTTACCTGTATAATTTGAAACCCGCATAACTACATGCCTTAAAATTCCGGAATGAATTTTCTCATCATACCCCGAAACCCCGAGATGTTGCCCCTCTTCCCTTATAAATTCAATAATTCTGTCACAAATCTCCGGCTGAATCGGGCAGTACTTTATATTTACTATCTCATGGCTTGACGGTTTATAATACCCTGCAAGAAGCCTTTTAGAGTTTTTTGTCTGTGAAATCGGATACTGAATTTTGTGCCTGTAATTCCTGACTTGCGGACTTGGAATAACATTTCTTACTTCAAATTCCATCCCCGCAATAGAATGCATGGCATCTTTTACCATCTCCCGCTTTAATTCAAGCTGGTAATTATAATCTATAAATTGAAGCTGGCATGAGCCGCATACTTTTTGCATAGGGCAAAATGGCTCAATCCTATGCGGGGAAGGAGATATAATTTCAGTTATTTTACCAAAGGCAAAATTTTTGTTTTTCTTAAAAACTTTGACCTTAACAATATCTTCCGGACAGGAATTTTCAACAAAAATTACAAAACCGTCAACTTTGGCAATACCTGAGCCGGTATTTGAGAGCTTTTCTATTTTTACTTCTAATTCATCGGGAATTACTGCTTGCATGGCTTAATCACTTGAATATTTCTGGTCTCTGAAATTTCCTGACGTGCATCGCGGATAATTTCTTTATATTCCTCTGATAAACTCAAACCGTTGCAGAGCCTGTCAATAAACCCGTTATTAACTTTAACGGCTTTCTCAAGCGCTCCGACATCTTCAAGCACATCTTTTATATCCGCTAAATCATACCCGAAAGATTGTTTGGACTGATATACCATCATCTCACCGGTTTCTGCAACAAGCGGCTCACCTCCGAGTTCAAAATGCAGCTTGAATATTGATTTTAAATCCTGCAATTCTGCCTGCATTGTTGCAATACTCTGCTGTATTCTTAAATACCTGTCGAAAAGGTAATCTACATTATCTAACTGCTTTCTCTGCCAGTCAAGGCGCTGGAGATAAAGTTTTTTAAGCTTCGGATAAGCAAGCGCCAAGCCCATTGCATCCGCCATTGCCCTATGGTGGTTATGAAGTTCTACATTAAATCTCTGAGTCAAAGCTTCAAGCCCGTGTGATTCCAGATCCGGCGCAATTTCTTTGAACATAACCTGAGTATCTATTCTCGGATTCTCAAGCTTTTCTCCGTAAACTCTCATTTTAGCTTCATTTAGGAATGAATAGTCAAAAATAGCGTTATGCGCAACTATAGGGTAGTCTCCGATAAATTCCAGAATTTTCGGCAATGCTTCTTCTTCTGTCGGGGCATCCTCAACCATTTCCTGAGTTATACCGTGGATTGCAATACTCGATTTTCTTATATGCTGATGCGGATTAATAAGCGTCTGAAATTCGTCTTTCACTTTTCCGTTCTCCAGCCGAACTCCCGCAAATTCAATAATCCTTTCTCTTGTATAATCAAGCCCCGTAGTCTCTGTATCTAAAACAATTTCTATTTCTTTTTTTCTTGGCATTACCTCAAATTCCCCTTGTAAAATTCATTCCCCCTCAATAGAATAATAGCATAAATATTTTATATATGGTAAAATTTACATAAAGTTAAATAAGGAGTTT
>CALUSN010000043.1 GCA_944323435.1 Candidatus Gastranaerophilales bacterium
CCGGGTGACAGATTTGAAATGCATATAGAACTCATAAAGGCAAAAGGTCCTATCTGCAAGAGCCATGGCGTAGGTTACGTTGACGGCAAAGTCTGCATTGAAGCTGATATGACAGTTGCTTTAAAATAAATTTGTACTTGCAAGAATAATAAATCCGTAAAAAAAGGAGCTTTATAAAAAGCTCCTTTTTATTTTGTATCAATTTAAACTAAAATCTTTCAAGCATAACAACAGCTTGAGCTTCAATTGCAAGTTTTCCACCGACAGCATCAAGCTGCTCTTTTGTTTTTGCTTTGATTGAAATATCCATTTTGTCTAATCCCATGTAAGGCGCTAAAACAGATTTCATTTGCGGGATATAAGGCATCAATTTAGGTTCCTGAGCTATAATATTTGTATCAATATTACTAATCCAGTACCCTTGTGCCTGAACTTTATCACAAACTTTTTTCAAAAGAGTAAGGCTGTCTGCATCCTTAAATCGATCATCTGTATCAGGGAAAAGTGTCCCGATATCATCCATTGCAAGAGCTCCCAGGAGTGCATCCATTATAGCGTGCACAAGAACATCAGCGTCTGAGTGCCCTTCAAGACCTTTTTCGTAAGGAATCTTAACTCCGCCTATAATCAAGTCTCTGCCTTCTATCAGTTTATGTATATCAAAACCGATACCAATTCTATATTGTTGATCAGACATGGTAACAACCTTTCTTTTAAACATCCTGTATATATTTATTATACCACATGTATAAGATATTGTAACATATTTGTTAACATTTTTTTACAAATTATTAAATTCTTCAAAATATATTGATAGCTTTATTAACTCTTCACTTATCATTTTATTCTCTGTATAATAAATTAAAATAGTATTGCAACTTAATATTGCGAATTCTAAGGAAAAGATGCAGGAAGTAAAAGTAATCGGAGCAGGTTTGGCAGGCTCAGAAGCAGCCTTACAGCTTGCCAAAAGAGGAATAAAAGTTAAACTGTATGAAATGCGCCCTAAAAAAAACACAGGGGCACATGTAACTTCTGATTGCGCTGAGTTTGTATGCTCAAATAGCTTAGGTTCATCTGATATTACAAATGCAAGCGGGCTTCTCAAAAAAGAAATGGAAATTGCAGGCGGAGAATTAATCAAAATTGCTTATGATAACTCTGTTCCGGCAGGGAATGCTCTGGCAATTGCCAGAGAAGATTTCTCTCAAGCTGTTACAAAAATGATTACAGATAATCCTAATATAGAATTAGTACGTGAAGAAATAACAAATATTCCTGACGGTAATGTTATTATAGCATCAGGACCGCTCACAAGTGATAAGTTTGCGGATGCTATAAAAGAATTTACACAGAGCGAACATCTTCATTTTTTTGACGCAATTGCTCCTATTGTAGAAGTTGATTCAATTAATTTTGACAAAGCTTTCTGGGCTTCCAGGTACGATAAAGGCGAATCATCCTACATAAACTGTCCAATGAACAGAGAGGAGTATGAAAAGTTTTATAATATACTAATAAATGCTCCCCGAATAGAATTGCATGGTGTTGATAAGGATTCAAAATACTTTGAATCTTGTCTGCCTGTAGAAGTTTTGGCTTCAAGAGGAATAGAT
This sequence comes from Candidatus Gastranaerophilales bacterium, assembly GCA_944323435.1. GTDB lineage: Bacteria > Cyanobacteriota > Vampirovibrionia > Gastranaerophilales > Gastranaerophilaceae > CAG-196. Next base: position 1,617 of record CALUSN010000043.1, read on the forward strand.
ACGCTAAGATTCGGACCGTTGAAACCTGTAGGACTTGTAGATAAAAGAACAGGCATTGAAAATTATGCTGTAGTTCAGTTAAGACAAGATAATTCTGCAAAAACACTGTTTAATCTTGTCGGATTTCAGACAAATTTAAAATGGGGGGCACAAAAAGAACTTGTTCATTCAATTCCCGGATTAGAAAATGCAAATATAGTAAGATATGGCGTTATGCATAGAAATACGTTTATTAACAGCCCGCAAATTCTGTATCCGACATTAGAGTCAAAAAAAAGAAAAGGATTGTTTTTTGCAGGACAAATTACCGGTACTGAAGGATACACGGAATCTATTGCAACAGGTCTCCTCGCAGGAATAAATATGGCAAAGCGTCTCTTAAAACAAGAGCCTTTAACACTGCCCCGCGAGACCATGCTTGGTGCATTGACCTTCTATATTACTGATATTGCTCATTTGAAGCATATTTCATCACGAGATAATTCTGTAAGATATTTACCGCTGCAGCCAACTAATTCTAACTGGGCGATTGTTACCCCTATTGACTTGCCGCCAAAAGAGAAAAAAAATAAAAAATTAAAAACCAAATTACTTGCCATGCGGGCTATAGAAAAGCTTCAAACGATTGTAACAGATTGTTAAGAAAATTATTCTCCAAAAAGCAATTTTTCCTGATAAATTAACTTTATTAATATAGTAAATTAAGGGGATTTATTATGAACTTTTTTACGGGGATTAGAAACTTCATAAGAACAGAAATTCTGGGTATTGAAGAAATTAATACTCCGGTTTCAACTGAAAAAAAAGAAAATAATCCTGTAATAGAGTGTGAAGTCGAAAAACCTGTTGATAAATTTGAAAATTCCGGTTCTAAAGAGGAAAAACAAACTAATTTAAACAGAAGGGCTCTAGAAGATACTTTAAGAAATATTCCGGCAAAGTATATTGATATAAATAAGTTATTGAAAGAAGGGCTTTTGGAAAAAGTAACCTGTCTTTCGCCGGAAATGTTTGATAAGCTTCCGCAAGAAAAGAAAAATCTTGTAATAAATACTGTTAAATATTCAATAGCACGTTTGGAATCAATGAAAGAAGCCGGAAAAATTGATAAAACGGCAAATATTGAAAATTTAGTGATTGCATTTGCCTCAAATTTTTATCAGGCAGTTATGGACGGAGATTTTAAAGATATAGCTTCTCTTGAAAAAGCTGCCGGAGATGTTGTAAATAATTTAGGGAAAGATTTTGATTCCTGTACATCTGCAGAGCAAAAAAACAGATTAAAAAATGAAAGAATAGACGCGAATAAAGAATTAGACGAAGAATTAAAAAAACTGGACAATGTTCCTGAGAAAGAGAGACCAGCTTTAAAACGCCGTATTCTGCGCCGGCACAGATTTATAATGCGTAAAAGATTTTTAGATATAACTGCCCGAAAAAAATCTGAAACTGCAGCAGATGCAATAATCCTTTTGAATTCTGAAGATATGGAATATGGCGCCAAAACAGTTATAGCAACAAGAAGCTGCAAAGAAGAGCAGGTAAAAGTTGCTGATTATGCTGATTATAATTTTACAAAAGAATTAATAAAGAATTATCATGAGATGGGTGATTCGGTTTCTGCAGACACATTAAAAGGTTATACACAAACCTTTATGGAGTACAAATCGGCTGCAGCTGCAAAAGAATATCAGAACAGTTATACAGCAGATCGTGCAAAATATGAAAATGCCCGCCGGAAACAGCAAAACGGAGAATCATTAACTCCGGAAGAAGAGAGTCTGCTTAATACAATGTCAGCTGAATATTATACAGCAACAGCACAAGGAATAGGTGAAGGGGCGCTTAATAACGTTAATATGACACCGGAAGAAAAAGCTGTATTTATATCAGAGTGGCAGGATGATGCAAAACAATTTGACGACTATGAAAGAGTTGTCAGCAAAGTTACAAAAGAAATCGAAAATAATCCTGCTTATGAAAACATAAGGATAGAAAAACAAAAAATAGAAAAAGCTGCCGGAAAAAACAAAGAAATCAAAATTGTAAATAAATCTGCCGAATCTTATATTCCGGAAAAATCAAGTGTATCAACGGAAATCTATTCGGAAAAAACCGGTACAGGAGAAATACATGAAGAAGATAAAAAATATAATATAAAAGAATATAAACAGGAAATGACTTCTGCAAAAGAGCAAAATCCTGCAAATAATAATTATGTAACTCCTGTTACAACAGCCCCTTCTGAAATTGCAAGGAAAATTAAGGATGAGGGCGTAGAAAAAGCTGTGAAAAAATACGGAAGCGATGCTATTGAACTTATTTTGGATTATGCCGGTTTCAAACATCTTCGTTCTCAGCTTACAACAATTATACGTTCATATGATTTTAAAACATTAACAGATATTACAACTAACTGCTCGGATAGTTCTTATGTATTTATATGCAGAATTGTGAATAAAGATTATGTTGACAGATTAACAGAAAACAGAGAGCGTACAAAGGGTTTATGTTATATAGCCAAAAAACAGGTTCAAAAATTGGAAGGTGCCTATGCTTAAGGGACTTATATATAAATTTTTATCACTGCAGGAATTATTTTTACGCAAAAGACTGGCAAAAACTCTCGGCGTGAAAAATACATCAAAAAAGAAAGAGCATTTTTATAAGGGATGTACCGTAAGTTTGAGTACTCTTGCAGAGAAAGAAAAGCAAAGATTAGAAGAAGAGATTAATTTAATACTTAATAAGTACAATTATGAACCGGAGAAAATTCTAAAATACATAGAATCACAAAATACAAAAGTTATATTTCTGGACAATGCATCAAAACTTCTTGCTCCGATTACAGAAAATGAAGGTTTTATTTATCCGGCAAAAGGTGCTAAAGCATTATATTTAGCTTTGGCTGCTGAAAAAACTTTTAAATTGCAAACAGATGCTATGTTTATTCTCTCAAAAGGAAAAATTAATAAATACTTTTTTATCTATCAGTTTTACAACTGGTTTGCATATAAGAACAATATAGCCGGATTAGATACAGAATCACAGGAATTATTAAAAAAATACCTTTATTCGGATTCTCCTGTTGAAACACTTCAACTATCAGATATTTATAAACTTAAAGATGCAATACATCAGGACAAGGCCGCTATAGAATTTGTAATTAAATTGTGCAGAAATTTTGAAGGTACAAGTCAGGCTTTGAATAAAATAAAACAAGAAGGCAGTGCAATTTTATAAATATTCTTTAATCCAGGAGACAATTATTTTAGCCAGAGAGGTATCATTTTTGAGCATAATCATGCCTGTAGATTTAGATTCAGATGTATAAACAGCAAAAGTTGCCTGAGCGAATTTTTTTAAGTATTCTGCGGCTTCTGTACTGGAATTATCGTCGGTGCCGGATATTGCAAGTATATCAACTTTGTCTAAATTTGCCAGTTTGACCGGAATAAAGAGTCCTTTTGTGTTTACAACAGGAGATAAAATTACAATCGTTTTCGGTTTGAACGAAAGCTTTTCTGCTGCTAAAACTGCAGTACTCCCGCCGACGTCAGCCCCTATAATTGCCCAGTTATTAAAAAAACTTTTCTTACTGTTTTCTTTTTTTATGTATTCTATTACATTAACCACATCATCGGGATATTTGGCATAAGCATTATTTGTCATATTTTTCCAGGAGGTTCTTTCGAGTCTTGCATTATATACACTCTTACCATGCCCGCGTAAATCTATTTTTACGACAGCATATCCGGAAGCTATAAGTTCTTCCGGTAAATTTTCCCACCATTGTGAAGAATATCCGAGAGAATGCAGGAGAATAACTGTTGAGAATTCTTTTTTACCTTTTACTTTAGGATATTCAAAAGTTGCTTTTATACTAAAACCATCATCTGCGGGAACGGTAATATCTTTCTTTATACTTCCCGCCGCAAAGACCGGATTAAAAAATAATAGAAATAATGTTAAAATAAGAATAACTCTTTTCATACCATTTTTATTATATCACATGAAATTCGTTGTTACAAATCTTAACATGTGTGCAATTATGCAAAACAAATATACTTTATATATATAAGAGAGTAAAATAAGGAGAGTTTATGCCGATAGTTTTAGATACGAATATGAAATTGTTCGCGGAACGATTAAATATAACCTCTTCAAGAATGGTACGCGATTATGGTATGAGTACTGTTGATGAGATTATCGAGGCAGAAGCTGCACAAGGTAATACCCAGGCTGTTAATTATGCGCGCGAGATGTATAATTCACCATCCAAATTGATTAAAATTTTCAAATTGGCTGATGTGGAAAATAAATTTGTAATTCTTCATAATATGGATGATAAGACAAGATTAATGGTTTTGCCTTTGCTGGAAAAAGATGATCTTGTAATGGGATTATACTTTTTTACAAAGGAAAAGCTTTTATCAATGCTTATGGATGTTGACATTGAAGAACTGGTAAATGTAATATTAGGCGCATTTCCTCTTGAAGAAATTGTTATGATGTTTAAAGAAGAAGATTTGGCGGCATTTTTCCAGAATGAAAAGCTGGAAAAATATGATGTAATAAACCAGTTAAAGGCATTACCTCCGGAGGTTATGAAAAAATTCGTTGAAGGAGTAACAGGTCAGCCTTCTGAGGAAACAAACCCGCTGGAGTTGATAAAGAGTATAGAACAGCTGCCTATTGATCAATACAGAGATTTTATGTCATCTATTGATCCGGATGTACAGAGACAGCTTACATTTCAGTTAACAAAACAAAAGCCCGAGTATTTAGAGCTTTTTGAAAACGAAAGTTATGTAAATATGTTAGCAACATTGATGAAAACTGAAATGGTTAAACCTATGATATATTTAGAAAAAGATACACTTATGGAAATGGTTTCCATTTTGCCAGATGATTTGCTGTCAATTGTTGCAGCACAGGTAGATACACGGGAATTTGCGAAATTCTTGCTGGAAGGTCATCTTGATGTTCTTGAACAGGCATTAATGATTTAGAAAGCACGCACGGACGTAATAATTGGAATCATTTTTCAACTTATTTTGTATTTCTATAAATTTGTCAGATAAAACCGCAATTTGAGCGGTTTTTTCTCTTATAGTATATTCACTTAAAGAGGCGGTAGTGTTTAGAATATTTTTTAACATTTCAAAATCAACATACTCATAGAAATCTTTAAGAGTTTCAAGGCTCCAGTAGAGCTTAAATAATTGTTTATTTATAACATATTTTTTTGAACCCGGTGTGAAATTATTAAGTTCTTCGAGAGACTGGTTTATATATTGTAATATATTTTTTGTGTACATTACTGCAAATCCGGTATCAGATTTCAGGTATTTAACGCAATCTGCAACCTGTCTGCAAATATTTGCATTGATATCAATTGCAGCAGCTGCAAAAATTTCCGGTGAAAGCTTTGAAAAAAAAACTCTTGTTTCAGGCATTTCTGTAATTAGCTGAAACATTTTAAGAGCAACAGCTTCTCTTATTTTTCCGTCACAGCCTGTAAGATTTTGTATTAAAGTCTCTGCATCTTCAAAGCTGCTTATTCTGTCAAATTTAAGAGCAGCAATTTGTTTTTCCGGAATATTACCATTTTTCAGCATATACAGCAGCTCTTTATGCGAAAAATGCTGTCGGGAAAGCAAACAAGCTTTTTCAAAGTTAGTATCTAAATCTTTATAAAAACCGTTATTCAAATTTATATCCTGTTTAGTGTATAATGTTATTTTACCATAATGTATAATGAATTCGTGAAAAAAAATAGTTTTAATGTATGATAAGGATTTTATAAAATATTGTATAATATTTCATAAGGAGACTATCATGAATATATTACAAATAATTTTAAATAAGATTTTAATTTTTGAGAAAGAACCCCAGAAAATTGGACTATCACAATTCAAGACTCCGAAAGTTGTACAATCAAAATCAGAGCCTTCTATAAAAAATAAAAATGTTAAATTATCTGATTTAATGCGCAGAGCAAGTTAATCATAAGTTATAACCTTAAAATAAGTCCGGAATATCGAATATCTCAAATTTACGAATATTCCGGCATGTTGAATAAGCTGTAAAGTTTATTCTCATTATTTCCAAAGCTTTCAGTCTTTTGGTTATACATTTTTAGTTTAATTGTTGTCTGATTTAAGCCGAAAATCCTTTCCTTGAAAAGGCAAACCCTCAAAGCATACTACTTTGAGGGTCATTGAAAGGACCTTTATTATCTCTGTTATTATTTATTATGACTATATTAAGTTTAAAGCAATGGACGGCATCTGGTTTGCAGTTGCTAACAGTGTCGCTGTAGACTGCTGCAGAATCTGGTATTTGATATAATTTGAAGATTCTGTTGCAACGTCTGCGTCCTTGATTGTAGAGTTAGCCTCTACAAGATTTTCTCTCTGAACATCGGTTGAATCAATTGCGGAATTCAATCTGTTCATATAAGCACCGATTTTTGTAGTTCTTAGTGAAACGTTATCTATTGCATAATCTACGAAATCAATAAATTCACGGGCAGAGCTGTCATTTCTATAGATTGCTGCACACATTGCAGTAATTGTGAAGTTACCATTTACAGTTGCCTGACCGTCGGCAGCAGTGATAACACCGTTTTCTGCAAGCGCTGCCGCGAGAGCAGATTCATAAGAACCTGTTTGATACTGAACTTCACCGGCTGCATTTGTTACAGGAGTTCCGTCCGGATTCATCTGTCTTGCTTTATATTGTAAATCATCGCCAGTACTTGAAGTTAAATTTATATAACCTTCATCGGAATCTGCCGAGCCAAAACCGAATAAGGTTGTGGATTCTGCACTTGCAAACAGGAATGCATCCATTTTGATAACGCATCTTGCATCTGAATATAAACCGACTTGCAGGTTAATATCTGTTGTTCTGGAACCGTCAAGAAGGTATGTATCATTAAAATCTGTAATCTGGCATAAACGGTTAATTTCATCCATTCTCTGTACAACTTCTGTTGCGATAGCATCTAAGGATGCAGAGCCGTAAGTTCCGTTTGCTGCCTGCATGGTTAAGTCTCTGATTCTCTGCAGATAATCATTGATAATGTCAAGAACACCTTCCTGGGTGGTTAACATGTCTAACCCCATTTGTGCGTTTGTTTCAATGATATCATAACCGTTAATTTTGGCTTCCATGCCTGCGGATACTGCGTATCCTGCGGCGTCATCAGCTGCAGAGTTAATACGGAAGCCGGTCGATAATCTCTCCATAGCTGTGTTCATACCTTGTGTTGCATCTCTTAAGTAAGATTGACAGGTTAATGACGCCAAGTTCGTGTTAATTGTGATTGTTGATGTCGCACCCATAATAAATTCCTTTCAATAAATTTACTTTGCCTTTCTTTTCTGGTTATCGGCATGAAATTTCAGAACTTTACAACTTTAGTTTGAGAATCGTACGTTTGGTGTAGACGAAAGAAGAAAGCCTGTAATTCCGGCTATTTTAGGCAGGGGTAAAATATTTTTTATTTATAATTAATCTACAACTATAGTTGTAGATTAATAAATGAAAGTGTGAGGATAAATATAAGCTTGCTGCAAAAATATTTTAACCGGACTGTAATAAAACAGAGTTGGCATTTAATTATAAAATATATGAATGGTTTTATTATGATGAACACCGGTTCATACATTTATGTACAAACATTAATCCAATCAATACACAATGAGTATCTGTACAACTCATCCGGGGTAAGTTCTATTGCAGAATTGCTGCTTCCGCAGGCTGGGAATACAGTCGTAAACCGCTTCAAAGACTCATCTAAGTATACTTTTACTTTATCATTAACTCCAAAAGGACAAACTCCGCCGATTGCGTGTCCCGTATATTCAAGGACTTCATCAGGAGTTAGCATTCTTGCTTTTGTCTGAAAATAAGCTTTGTATTTTTTGTTATCGATGCGCACATCACCGGCGCAGACAATAAGAATACAGCCTTTTTCCTGTTTAAAAGACAGAGTTTTTGCAATTCTTGCCGGCTCAACATTCAAAGCTTTTGCTGCAAGTTCGACTGTTGCACTTGAGACATCAAACTCAAGAATCTTATCTTCCAGATTATACTTTCTAAAATACTCTCTTACTTTTTCTATGCTCATAAATCTTTCACATCAGTTAATCTATATGTGTATAAGTATTGCTTTCTTTAGATAACAAGCCGAATTTTTCGCCAAACTTTTTGTATTTATCTGCAATAAAAGCCTTTACCGGATTCTTCTTTTTTAGGCTGCCGCGCTGATTCATCAGTGTAACCTGTTCATCAAGAGACAAATTGTATAATTCTTCTTTAGACAATTTAGTCCTTTTAGAAATCATATCAACTGTTTTATCTTGCAGTTTGAATTTTATTTTTGAAAAATTTCCGACAGGTTCGCACTTCATATTACACCTCCATTTGAACAAATAATTCTCTGCTTTTTGCTCTTATTTCTTCATCTGTTTCAAATATTTCATCCAGTGACGGGTTCTTAATAACAGTATGATTTTCCATCATTTTTTCTACCGTGTTAATGATATCAAACAGTTTAATTTTCCCCTGTAGAAAAGCAAAAACCGCCTCTTCGTTTGCAGCATTCAGACAAACTGTTGCAGAACCGCCTGTTTTTCCGGCTTTATAAGCAAGCTTAAGCGCTTTAAATTTCTCCCAATCCGGTTCTTCAAAGTCCAGCCGGGCAATTTCAGAGAAGCTGAAACTTTTTGACTTTATGCCTTCAAACCGCTCCGGATAACTAATTGCGTACTGTATCGGAATATGCATACTCGGTAAGCCAAGCTGCGCTATAACACTACCGTCAACGTATTCAATAGCAGAATGTACAACACTTTGAGGATGAACTACGACTTCAATTCTGTTATAGTCCATACCAAAAAGGTGATGTGCTTCAATAACTTCCAGCCCTTTATTCATAAGTGTTGCGCTGTCTACTGTAATTTTTTTGCCCATATGCCATCTCGGGTGCGCAAGAGCCTGTTCAACAGTTGCATTTTTCATATCTTCAACTGTTTTATGCAAAAACGGTCCGCCGGAAGCTGTTATTATAAGCTTGTCCACCTGAGAAATATCTTTTATGCACTGGTGAATTGCGCAGTGTTCGCTGTCTACCGGAATAATCTTGACTCCGTATTCTTTAGCCATAGGCATAACAATGTCACCTGCCATTACAAGAGTTTCTTTGTTAGCAAGAGCAATATCAATACCGTTTTTAACAGCTGTAATCGTAGGTTTTAGCCCGATTCTACCTGACACGGCAACAAGAATAATATCATTTTCTTTATTTGAGCAAATTTCTTCTAAAGAAGCATACTTTGCCCCCTCTATAGCGTCAAAATCATTTGCATAAGCATATTTTGGCTTAAATTTGCGGATTTGTTCATTTAATAGCTCCGTATTGCTTCCGCCTGTTAAAGCTATAATTTCAAATTTGTCATTTAATTTTTCTATGACTTCCAGAGCCTGCCTGCCGATTGAACCGGTTGAGCCTAAAATACTGATTTTACGTTTCATATTTACTCAAGCTCCTTTACATAAGAAAAATACTCGTTTTTCTTGTATTTTTCGGCAGACTGCTTTATAACATCCTTGTCCATAAAACCCATTCTGAATGCGACTTCTTCAAGGCAGGCAATTTTTATTCCCTGATTCTCTTCAATAGTCTGAATATATTGAGAAGCCTGCATTAAAGACCTGTGAGTTCCTGTATCAAGCCATGCAAAACCGCGTCCGAAGAGCTCGACATTTAAAAGACCTTTTTCTAAATAAATCCTGTTTAAATCTGTAATCTCTAATTCGCCTCTTGCGGATGGTTTCAGAGATTTTGCATACTTAATAACATCATTATTATAGAAATACAGCCCCGTAACCGCATAATTTGACTTAGGTTTAGCCGGCTTTTCTTCTATTGATAAAGCTTTACCGTTAGAATCAAACTCTACAACCCCGAACCTTTCCGGATCTTTTACCTGATAACCGAAAACGGTTGCATATCCTTGTTGTGCGGAATGTACAGCTTTATGCAGCATTCTGGAAAAACTCTGACCGTAAAATATATTATCTCCTAATACAAGTGCAACCGGATCATTTCCAATAAATTCCTCTCCAAGTATAAACGCCTGTGCAAGCCCGTCCGGACTCGGCTGTACTTTGTATGAGAATTTTACTCCGAACTGGGAGCCGTCACCGAGCAGTTTTTCAAAATTAGGCAAATCCTGCGGAGTAGATATGATTAAAATATCCCTGATTCCTGCAAGCATAAGTACAGAAATCGGATAATAAATCATCGGTTTATCATACACCGGCAATAACTGCTTGGATACAACCATTGTACTCGGATAAAGCCTTGTGCCGCTTCCGCCTGCTAAAACAATACCTTTCATTATTCTTCAACCCTCAAATCTAAATAATCTTTTAATGCAGCTCTCCAGTCTCTACAAATATGGTTATTGTCCATAATACTGTAGTGCGGGCGCTTTGCCGGACGTGGAAATTCATCCGTTGTACAGGGCTTTAGATTTACTTTTATCCCCGATTGTTCAAAGATTTCTTTTGCAAATCCGTACCAGCTTGTATAACCGCTTCCGCAAACGTGATAAATGCCAAAAGGCTGCTTTAAGAGCTTTAGAATACCGTTTGCAAGTTCTACAGTCCATGTCGGACAGCCGACCTGATCGTCAACAACCTTCAACTCTTCTTTATCTTTAAGCAAAAGCATAGTTTCCACAAAATTTTTGCCGTGATGACCGTACAGCCAGCTTGTTCTTGCAATATAAAACTTTGTACAATGCTTCTTTACTGCTTCTTCGCCTTCAAGTTTAGTTAAACCGTAGTTATTAATCGGGTTAGGATTATCCGAAGGTATATAAGGCGTCTGTTTTGTTCCGTCAAAGACATAATCGGTAGAGATATAAACCATTATAGCATCATTCTTTGCAGCAGCTTCCGCTACATTTTCCGCCCCAACAGAATTAAGAAGCCTTGCGTTTTCTAAATCTTCTTCCGCCTTATCTACATTAGTATAGGCAGCACAATGAACAATAATTTCAGGTTTTAAGTCAGTTATAAAATCGTTTACAGCTTTCTTATCGGTAATATCAAGTTCATCCCTGTCAGTTTCAACAACTTCATACCCCGCATCCTCAAGTATTGGGCATAAATCCTGTCCGAACATTCCTTTTGCACCTGTAACCAGCACTGCCATTACACCACCGCTTTCTTAGCTTCTATACTCTTAATCCAATCTTGATTGTTTAAATACCAATCAATCGTCATTTTAATACCTTGCTCAAATGTAACAGAAGGCTTCCAGCCGAGCTCTGAACTAATTTTGTCGTTAGAAATAGCGTATCTTCTGTCATGTCCGAGTCTATCCTGAACATATTCAATAGAAGATTCGTCTTTACCCATAGCTTCAAGTATCAGATGAGTTATCTCAAGGTTTGTTTTTTCATTATGTCCGCCAATGTTGTAAACTTCACCCAATCGACCTTTGTGAAGCACTGTATCAATTGCAGCACAATGGTCATAAACATACAGCCAGTCTCTTACATTAAGCCCGTCGCCGTATACAGGAACTTTTTCACCCCTCAAAAGCTTCGAGATAAAGAAAGGAATAAGTTTTTCCGGATACTGATATGGTCCGTAGTTGTTAGAACATCTTGTAGTAAGTACTGGAAGTTTATAAGTCTCAAAATAAGCTCTTACAAGCATATCAGCGCTTGCTTTGCTTGCAGAATACGGACTATTAGGCGCAAGCGGAGTTGTTTCATAAAAATATCCTGTCTTTCCTAAAGTTCCGTAAACTTCATCCGTTGAGACCTGAAAATATCTTTCAATCCCGATTTCCTTTGAAGCCTGCAAAAGATTTAATGTACCCTGAACATTTGTTTCAATAAATATTTCAGGGTGTTTAATCGAATTATCTACATGAGATTCTGCCGCAAAGTTTACGACGCAATCCACCTCTGATATAAGCTCTCTTACAAGCTTTCTGTCACAAATATTTCCGTGTACAAACCTGTAATTCGGATTATTTTCAACATCTTTTAAGTTTGCAAGATTCCCGCAATAAGTTAATGCATCAAGGTTTATAACTTTGTAGTCAGGATATTTATTTAAAATATGCCTTACAAAGCAGCTTCCGATAAATCCTGCCCCGCCTGTTACTAGTAATTTCATATAATCTCCTTTAATGTAGGTTGTTTTTTGTCTTTTTCCGATAGAATAGGCTCAAAATCAATACCCCAGTCTATATTTATGTCCTTGTCACACCACAAAACCCCGCTGTCAGCCTGCGGCGCATATTCACCGCTGGCTTTATACAAGAGTTCAGCAGTATCCGAAAGTACCACAAAACCATGTGCAAAACCTTCCGGAATGTAGAGCATGTGTTTGTTTTCTTCTGATAGTTCAACTTTTACATACTCTCCGAAAGTCTTAGAACCTTTTCTTATGTCAACTGCAACATCATAAATACGTCCTCTGCCGCATCTTAAAAGCTTTGCCTGACCGTAAGGGCTTTTCTGGTAATGCAGCCCTCTTAAAACTCCTTTTACAGACTTTGAGTGGTTATCCTGATTAAATTCCACATCAATTCCGTTTGCAAAAAAGTCTGATTTTTTGTAAGTTTCCATAAAAAAACCGCGGTTATCGCCGAAAACTTTAGGTTTTACAAGTATTACATCCTCAATTTTTTGTCTTTCAAATTCAAACGGCATATTCTTACTCCTTAAAAGATATTTTAACACAAATCTCTTGTTTTAAATGTAAAATACCCTTCATAATTGTAACTTGCATCTATTCCTTTCATATAAACTTCTCTGTCATTAATTTCAGAAGTTAATGCAGGTTTCAAAAGCTCCCGAATTTCAACATTCTTGATTGGACTTCTCTCCATTGCAAGTAAATAGTCATTTTTGTCTATCTTGCTCCAATCCGCCACTTTGCCTAATTCCTTTTTAAAAATTAAATCAAGCCATATGCGGGTGCTTCGTCCGTTACCTTTCCGAAAAGGGTGAGCAACATTCATTTCTACATATTTTTCAATAATCTCGTCATAAGTTGACTGAGGCATTTCATCTATATGCTTAAGCGCCTGTTCAAGATACATTACAGGAGCAAATCGAAAATTTCCTTTTGCAATATTTACATTCCTTATTTCTCCTGCAAAATAATAAATCTCATCAAAAAGGAATTTATGTATTTTGCTTAAAGAATCAAAGGTCCCGGCTTCTAAATTGTTAAGAAAACCGCTCTCAAACAGTTCCAGAGCCTTTTTTTTACTTATTTTTTCTTCTTCTCTCGCAAGTTCTGATGAATCAGTTATACCAAGCTTGTTTTCTAAAACCATACTTTACCTCAAAAAAATTATATCATGAAAAGCGTAAATTCTACATTGATAAATACTTTATTTTACAGAAATAATACCCAAATGCGCCGGATGAAATCCGGCGCATTTGGGTTATAAAAATTTAAATTTCTAAATTACTTGCAAATGCTGACATTATCCATTAATAAAGCATAGACAGCTTCGCCTTTTTTAGCCTTATAATGGCAG
>CALUSN010000044.1 GCA_944323435.1 Candidatus Gastranaerophilales bacterium
GAGCATGCCGGTATATCAAAATCATTATTAAAATTGTCGGATTTTGTAATAAAAATTCCGATGTTAACAAATTTTAATTCTTTAAATGTTTCCAACGCAGCTGCTATAATATTGTTTGAGAGATGCAGGCAAATTCTTAAAGCAGAGAAAAGAGGTGGATGATATGGCTAGAAAAACCGAAACGCTTAACTTAATGGCAGACGATATCTCTGATGAAGGCGTAGATTTTAACAGTATTGAACCTATTGAAGACGATGAGGATTCTATCTCAATAGAAGAGCCTAAAACTCAGGAGAGTTTAAATTCCGTAAACTCCGACGATTCAGTGAGAATCTATCTGCAGCAAATCGGCAAAATCCCGCTGCTTTCTGCCGAAGAAGAACTTGAAGTTGCCAAGAAAATTTATGAAACCCAGAGTGAAATTGCAAGAAAAGTTCTTATTAACGCTAATTTGAGACTTGTTGTAAGTATTGCAAAAAAATATATAGGAAGAGGTCTTTCTTTTCTTGATTTAATTCAGGAGGGCAACTTAGGATTAATCAAAGCGACCGAGAAATTTGATTATACAAAAGGTTATAAATTTTCAACTTACGCCACATGGTGGATTCAGCAGTCAATAACAAGGGCTATTGCAGACAAAGCAAGAATTATAAGGCTTCCAATCCACCTGATTGAATCTATTAACAAAATTAAAAAAGCAACAATGGATTTAACAACAGAACTCGGAAGAATTCCCGTAAAGCAGGAAATTGCGGATAAAATGGGCATTCCGGTTTCTAAACTTACTTCAATAATTAAGGCAACCCAGTCTACTATAAGTATTGATACTCCGACAGGGCAAAAAGATGATTCAAACAAAATCATTGACTACATTGTGGATGAATCAACAATTGCGCCGGATTCTCTTGTCTCTCAGGAGAGCATGCTCGACGATATAAAAGGCATGCTTGAACAATTAAGTCCTAAAGAAAGAGATGTTCTTATTTTAAGGTTCGGGCTTAATAATGACGGAAACAAAAAAACTCTTGATGAAATCGGTTCAATATACGGAGTTTCAAGAGAAAGAATAAGGCAGATTGAAAACCGCGCAATTTCCAAGCTTAAAAAATTGTGCAAAAATAAAAATCTGACTTCCGGATTGAAGAATTATTTCGGGAATTAAAGTGTGAAGAGTGAGGTGTGAAGAGTGAAGTGAGCATTAAAAAATTAAACAAGTGAACGAGGTCAAATTAAAGAAATTTTAAAACCGTCCCTTCACCTCTCACGCTTCACACTTCACAAACCATAAAAAGGAATAAAAAATGGCTGATATAGATAGAATTAACGAACTGGTCGGAGAAAAAGAATTTGATAAAGCTCAGGAAATGATAGCTTCCGCGCTTAAAGAAGAACCTGATAACATAGAACTCATCAAGCTTGCAGGACTTGTTGACGTGAATCTTAATCAGTGGGATGAGGCGCGTAAAAACTTTGAAACGGTTGTTAAATACAGACCTGAGGATGCCACTTCTCTTTTTTATCTCGGTAATTGTTATGACAATGCAGGCGACTATATTTCCGCAAAAAATGCTTACCTTTCCGTAATAAACCTGCGTCCTGAATACATAGAAGCGTATAAAAGCTTGTGTGTTGCGCTTATGAAACTTGATGATTCAGAAAATGCAATTAAATACGCATATCAGGCATCGGCGCTTGATCCGGAGGACTATATATTTGATTTCATAATAGGCACGGCTTATATGAAAATCAAAGAGTTTGAAAAAAGTATTGAACCTTTGAAAAAGGCGCTTGAGAAGAATCCTGAAAATCTGAGCACTTTAAACAGTCTGGGTACTGCCTGTATGGCGTCAAGAAAAACAGAAGAAGCATTGAAGTTCTATCAAAAAGCTCTTGATTTAGATCCGGAAAACCCGATGGCATATTATAATATCGGTTCGGTTTACCAGATACAGCAAAATCATCAGGAGGCATGCGAATATTTGAAAAAAGCCGTTCAACTTGACGATGAGGATGAAGGGTTTAAAGTGGCTCTTGCTATGTCAGAAGTTAAATCCGGACAATACAGGGAAGCTGCGGATATTTATAAGAGTCTCCTTATTGCGCATCCTGAGAAAGACAATTATAAGTACAATCTTGTATCCTGCTACGAGGCTTTAGGAGATATTCAAACCGCAATTTCCATGCTGGAGAAAATGGTATATGTAAACCGGAAATTTATCCTTCCGGCACAAAAACTTGCAAGCCTTTATATTAAGACAAATCAGCTTTCTAAAGCAAAAGAGATTTATGATAATATTCTATTAAAAAACAAACCGTCTGCAGAGACCCTTCATCAGTATGCGGTTCTTTCTTCGAGTCTCTGCGATACTGATACGGCTGAAAAAATACTTAAAAAAGTTATAAAAATGAATCCTGATATTGCTAAAGCTCATAAGGATTTAGGAATTATTTTTCTGAATAAAAGGCTTTTTAAATACGCGGAAGAGGAGTTTCAGACTGCTCTAAAGCTTGCGCCGAACGATTTTGAAATAATATTTGAGTACGGAAATTTCCTCTATTCAATTTCCAAAAATACGGAAGCGGAAAGATATTATCAGGAGGCTCTGGATTTGCAGCCGGATAATGTCCTTGCCCTGACGTTTATGGCATTAAATAAACTTATCCTGAACCAGCTTGACGCTTCTAAAGAATACATTATGAAAGCGGTTAAAATTAATCCGCATCATGAATATATTCAATTTTGCGCGGGAAGAATTTTGTTTGCAAGAAAAGAGTATGAAGAAGCAAAACATTTTCTAATTCATGCAGTTGAACAAAATCCTGATATAGAAACGCAAAACACTCTTGCGCTTACTTATTATGAACTCGGAGAGTTTGATTCTGCAATAAATATATTTAACAATCTTCTGGTTAAAAAGCCGGATAATATTTCTGTTTTGATGAGCCTTGCAAAATGTTATGAAGGCAAAAAAGATAACGATAAAGCGCTTGAATATTTAGATAAAGTTGTTACAATATTCCCTGAAGATGAAGAAGCTCATGAGATGATAAGACGCTTGTCTTAAACAGTTTCGTCAAACTTCCCGCCGATTCTGACAAAATTGCTGTAATAATAATTGTAAATCAGAACAGCAATAAATACTAAATAGTAGAAATTTATCATTGTGAATATAAAATGAGTGATTATATTAAAGCCGAAAATTGAAGAAAGAATTGACAAAATTGAATATGATAAAAACAGTATCAAATATAACAAAACATTTTTGAAAAAAGTTTTGCTTAATAAATCTTTTACAGCAAGAAAAAGAGCTTTAAACGGATTTTTGCTTTTAAACGATAATGCGGGAAGATAGAATAAAAGCAGAAAGTATTGAATTCCCATAGTAAACAATAACAGGAAATTCCAGGCATTTAATTTTATTATTTGCTCTCTGGATAAAGATAATAAGAATGCTTTTAGAGCTGCCATGGATTCAAACGCTTTAGAGAGCGCTTCTCCTGAAATACCGATATTACCTATAAATTTCATGCCTGCAAAATAAGACAGTGCAAAAAATATACCTGTAACCACAAATACATTGAATAAAAGTCCTAAAACAGACAAAAAATATTCTCCGACACCGGCAGGAAATTCCTTTATCAATAAATTAGGATCTTCTTCGTCCGGGTTAGAAACACAGATTTTTAGCATTTGCATCCAGCCGGCTAAAAATGCAGTCAGCATTAGTATAAAAAGAACAAATGCAATAAGCAGATTAATTAAATTTCCGTGCATTGAAAATAAGATATATAAGCTTGATAAAAGTGAAAACAATATTAGCGGGGTAGCTAATATTATGTATTTATTTGTGAGTTGAAAACTCTGTTTTATACAGTTAAACATTAAAACTCCTAAACTCTGTATTTAATTACAGCTTGTTCTATTATATCATCCGAAACCTTGGATGCAAATTCTCTAAAATTGTTACAAATATTGGAATCAGGATTAATTTCGGCAATAGCGGCTCCCTTGTTAATTGCCTCCATTATTGTGAAATAGTTGTTCGGGATTTTCCAGTATACATTTTCGCCGAGAGTATTTTCAATATCTTCAATTTTTATTTCGTCATTTTCCATATATCTGTTAACAATGATTTTAATTTTTTGCGGAGGGTATTTGCGGGAGCGGAATAAATTGAGACACCGCTGTGCATTTCTAATCGCCGGAATATTAACGATAGTTGTGAATAATATCCAGTCAGAATCATCTAAGATTTTAAGTGAAATCGGATCAATAGCAGATGACATGTCAATTATGATATAAGAAAAAACTTTTTTCAGCATTGCAAACAAGGCTGAAATTTGCTGTGCGGTAATACTGCCGGATTGTTCAATATAACTCGGATCAGACAATATATAAAGCGAAGTGTCTTTGTATTTTTCAAACCCTTTAATAAAAATCTGTTCTTCTTTATCAATAAGTCTTTGTATCACATAATTAACATCAAACGGAGGATTAAGGTTGAGAAATGTTGAAATATCTCCGAGCTGGAGATTTAAATCAACAAGTGCAACTTTATCTTTTGTTACTTTTGCGAGTTCGGCAGCAAGATTTATTGCAATTGTGGTTTTTCCGATTCCGCCTTTGTTTGAATAAACCGTTATAATCTTTGACTGCGAATTTTCGTCTTCCGGAGAAATGCTCGCAAGCATTGTTAATACACGTATTAAATCATCTTTCAGTACAGGTTTTGGCAAAAATTCTTTGGCGCCTGCTCTTAAGGCTTGAATGATAGTATTTGTCGAGTAATCCAGAGAGGTAATAATGATTTTTGATGTACAAAGTTTCAGATTCTCTGCAATTTCACCTTTATCGGAAAAATTTTCAGAAATATCCATGATAACAATCGGGTTAGAACATTGTTTGATATCGGCAAATCCTTTTTGATAATCCTGATAGATTTTAACTTCGTCTATAAATTCTAAACCTTCTGTGTAAGATTTTATAATCGCACCGGCCTGTTCATTATCATCCAGAACAAAAATTGTTGATTTATTTTGCATACCTGCCCCTCTTTCTGTTTTAATATACACCAAATTACAGTTTAGAACAATCCTCAGTATTACTTCATATTACTTAATCTTTTATTTGACTAAAAATCATGTTTTGTATAGCATGAAATCATCATAAGTAAAATTAGCTGAAAAGGAAATAGAACAATGAGACGTACACTAGAAGGAACAAAGATTAAACGCCAGCACGTAAGCGGTTTTAGAGCAAGAATGGCAACTCCGGGCGGTCAGGAGGTGTTAAACAGACGCCGTGCAAAAGGCAGACACCAAATAGCAATTTCAGGCAGCAAAAGAGCCTAGATTTAGAGATTTAGAAAATAAACGGCTAACTTATACGGTTAGCCGTTTATTTTATGCCTGAATCTTTTCTGCTCTTTTTTTGGTTATTCCGGCATTCAGCATGGGGAGCAAAAGACCGAGGGTAATCGCAGAATATGCAATACCGGCTGCGTGTGCGATGTTAAGTTTTCTAATGTTTTTCTTTGCAAATTCATTGCCTTTTGACGCGATTTCGTTGTGAGTCTTAAGGCTCATATCATTTAGCCAGTGCTTTAATCCTTTTCCTTCTTTTTTATAATTGAACAGATATTTTCCCTCCCTGTCCAGAAGATTAGCAACACCTTTAGCTGCAAATCCGCCAAAAACAAGCCAGTTCAGGAAACCGAGATAATCTCTGGTCATTGATTCACGCAGCTCTGTTCCGTTATCTGCGGCCATAAATCTTCCGATAATATTTGCAGCATAAACGGTTTTAATCGCATTTCCGCTTGTTACCGGTCCGGTGAATTCAAGTTTCCGGGCAAACTGTTTGAAATTTTTTACTCCCATTACACTGAACACCATGCCTGCCATAAGCACACTTGCTCCAAGTTTTTTTAACAAAAGAAACTTATCTTTTTTCTGTTCCGCTCTGGTTGCAGAGGTATAATCCACATCTCCTACAAACCCTTTTTTGCCGGTTCTTTTTTCGGTAATTTTTCTGTTTAACGCTTGATTGGTAAGGCCTAGAACACAAGATGCGGTTATTGCTCCGAATGTCTTAATTTTATTTACATGTGAGATTTTATTAATGGCAAGTTCAATTTCTTTTGTATTTTTTCCGGTAAAAACATCTTTTGCCATATCATGTGTGTCGCGTAATATATTTTCAAGCTTTGTATGAAGTTTGTGTCCGTCAATATTTAACTCTGTATCTCTCTCCGCGCCGAGGGCGTTTGCAAGACGCTTTTCTATAATTGAAAGAGCGGATTTTTTGTCATCTTTTGTTATATTTTCGTCTTTTATAAGTTTTTTTAAAGTTTTTATAAAACCCTTTCTGGTTTTCAAATCATTTTGTATACCCCTGTATTCCGGGTTATCCCACTTAATATTATTCCATCTTTCCTCGTCCATCCATTCTATATTTTTCCAGTTTATATCTTTGAAATGATTTATTTTTTTGCCGTCTCTGCCTGCAATATTTTCTAAGACAATTTTAAGATAATTATCCGTATTACCGCTTTTCTTCCAGGCATGCTTTAGTGTTTCCAAAGACTTTTCTGAATACCAGCTGTCAGGATTTATTTTTATTTCAGGCTGCACTTTTTTTGATGCAATTCTGGAGATTCCCATTGCAAATAATCCTGCTGATAAACAATTAATAAAAGTTCCGCTGATTTCTCTTATAAAAGTTTCGGCTCCCGCGTATTCGTTTCTGGCTTTTGTATCATAATAAGCTCTGGGAATTACCATTGCGCCTACATCCAGACCTACAGCGTTAACCATTTCGTTCATATCGCAGGTTCTCAATACTCCTGTTACTATTCCGTCAAGGGGTCCTTTGAATCCGATACTGCTGTTTAAATTGTTTACTTTCATTAATTGTTTTTCTCCTGTTTTAAAAAATATGCATAAAAAAGTCCCGTTTTAATTAAAACGGGACTTTTTTATTTAAACTTTGTTACAAACAAAAATTACAAATCAAAATCTCTCAAGTCCCGTATGAAACTTGAGGAGGAGGATGAATTGTTTGTATAATTACAAATTATTTTTATCATAATATTATGAGTATACACCTGTTTATTAATAAATGTCAATAACCATTCCGGCAGTAACAGCAAAAAAAAATTTTACGAGTTTTACAATCATTAAGGAGTCATAATATGCGAGTTCAAAATATACAATCTAAAACGACATTTTCATCTGTTAAAAATCCGATAAAAGCAGAAAAATTTATATATAAAGACGGGTTTGTAATTATGCGGGAAGCGGAGCAATCTGACTTAATTGATGTTGCAAGAGATATGAAAAAATGGATGTCACAAAGGTTCAGGCATGAATTTTGTATGGGAAATGATGCAAAACACCGGGAAGCGCGGGAAATGTTTCGTGCTGTCGATAAAAATAAATGGCTTAATGAAATTAAGCAGCATCTTGCTGATATGTTAAAAAAAGACGATAAATCTTCTGTGCTGGTTGCAAAAAATCAGGATAACGAATTGGTAGGTTACGCTACAATGGAGAGTATGGCAAAAGCGGAAGTTCCTACAGGTATTATTGAGAACATACACTTAGATAACAAATACAGAGACGGAGATTTAGGCATGCATCTTCTGGAGAAAATTACCGCAACAGCAAACAATCAGTTTGATGAAGTTGTTGCAGGTTCTTATTCGTTGGGAGACAGAAGTATTTATAGAAAAGCAGGATACAAGTTTATTGAGTCTGAACAATACAGAAAATTTCTTTTTTCAAGATACAGCGGTATATATACAATTGACTTCTGGTTGAAAAAGAAAATGTAAAATCCGCAGGATTAACTACAGTCTTGGCGGTCTGAAATTCTGTTGTTTTTTGCCCTTACCGCTTTTTATTCCGACAAGTACTCTTTCGCCCTCGTGAATATTATTCCCGATAACTTCGGTATATGAATCATCGCTTGCTCCGGTTGTTATATCAACTCTTGCAATCCTGAATCCGTCTTTGACCCACAGACCCTGTGTTTTATACTTTTTACCGCTTGTTTCCGGCGTGAATTTTAGTGCTACATTAGGAACGGTAAGCACATTTTCATTTTGTGCTGTGATTATTGAAACATTAGCGGTCATGCCGGGTTTTAGTTTTAAATCAGAGTTGTCGACGGTTACGATTACGGAATAGGTTACAACATTGGAGACAGTTGTCGGTGAAATTCTGACCTGCGTGACTTTTCCCTGAAAAACACTGTTCGGATACCCGTCGAGCGTGTAAGTTACGTCCTGACCTTCTTTTACTTCTCCGATATCTGCTTCTGAGACGTTAACTTCAATCTGCATTTTCTCTAAGTCCTGCGCGATTGTGAAAAGCTCCGGAGCCTGAAAGCTTGCAGCAACCGGCTGCCCGAGGTCAATTTCACGGGAAATTATCATTCCGCTTACGGGAGCAGTAATTTTTGTGTAATTTAAATTTACCAGAGACTGGTTGTACTGCGCTTTTGTCTGGCTGATTTTAGCTTTTGCAGCATTAACTTGCGCGAGTGCGGATTCATAATCCGCTTCTGCCTGATCAAGTTCTGATTTCGGGATAAAACTTTTTGCATAGAGATTTTTGTACCGTCTTAAAGTCTTGGCGCACATTTCAAATGTTGCCTGCCTGTTTGCAAGATCCGCTTCTGCAGAGGCAACATTTGCCGCATTCTGGTCTACTGTTGCCTGAAATGTTCTGGGGTCGATTTCCGCAAGAAGCTGCCCTTTTTCGACTTTTGAGTTGAAATCCACATAAATTGCGCTTATAAGCCCTGAAACGGTTGAACCTACAGAGACGGTGTTTACAGGGTTAATGGTTCCGGAGGCTTCTACTACCTGAGTTATTGTCCGGCGTTTAATTTTCACGGTCTGATATTCTACGCGGTTGTTTTTTATGGTCGATATTACAACAGAGATTACTATGACAGAAAGTATTATTAGTAATACCTGCTTCCGGTTCAGACTTTTTAATTTATTTAAAATTTCCCGAAAATTCATACATTATCCTTTTTGTTTGATTTTTTTATTTCTTTTTTTGCTTTCTTTGCGGCTTTAGCTTCCTGTTTTTCCTGCTTGTGAAGCGTTTTTGAGTAGTCTTTTATATCTTCAACAGTAAGCGTATTTTCCTGCGGAAGTGCAATTTCTCTCTCCAGAGTTGCACGGGCTACGTTGTAATTATAAACAGCCTGAATATAAGAGCTCTGGGCATTATTGTAATTAACCCTCGCGTCCTGAAGCTGGATATAATCACCCAGACCTACCATATACCTGCCGTCTGCAAGTTCAAGGTTTTCTAAAGTCTGGCGGACGTTGGTTTCCATAAGCGGAATTTGTTTTTCAAGCTGAATCATATCAACGTAAGCGCTCTGGATATCGAAGTACAAATTTTGATTAAGAAGTTCTACTTCTGTTTTTGCAAGGTCTAATTGTGAGTTTGCAATATCGACTTCGTGCTTAACCTGTTTCATATTAAATGTTGTGCTCAAATTTAAGGAAACATTCATTCCGTTATCGTTGTAAAGCCGCGTATTTGCATAGCTGTAACCGACATTTCCGGTAAGGTTCGGAAGATACTGGCGTTTGGTTAACAAAACATATTGCTGCATAGCCTTAACCGAAGCCAGTAAAGCTTTTAAATCAGGGCGGTTTTCTTTTGCAATCTCAACCGACTTTTCAAAAGAATAAGGATATTTAGCAAAAGAGTAATTTTTTAAAACATCGCTCTTTTCAGCTTTTACTGCGTATACAGCGTCATTTATATCCTCGGGAAGTTTCAAAAGCCTTTGATAATGGTCAATGTGCGTAAGGCTCATCGGAACATAAGGATTATCCAGATTAAATGTCTCGGTGTTCATAATCCTGTATTCCGGAGCGTAAGCCACATACATTGCGTTATTCAGGCTTACGATTGCGTTTTTGTAAGTGTTTTCCGCTCTTACTAACGCTATTTTTGAATCAGAGAGGTTAACTTCTGCATTAACAAGGTCGATTTTTGAGCGGATACCTTCTTCATAATAAGCCAGAGTTCTCTGATAGTTTCTCTCATTAATCTGGACATTGAGTTTTTCAACTTCCATTAAAGAACGGGCTGCAAGAACCGCATAATACTGGAGTTTTACATTAAAAATCGTAGTCAGAACTGTTTCGTCAAAATCAAATTCTGCGGCAATACGGTTGAATTTTTCCATTCTGATGTTTGCGCCGGTTTTCCCGAAGTTCCACAGAAGCTGCGAAAGAGAAGCGTCAAAACCCGGAAGCGTCCTTGACTGGTAGCTTCTGCCGTTGCTTCTTTCACCGAAAGACTGATTATACCCTACTCCGAGTGAAATGGACGGAAAGTAGGCGGATTTTGCAACACCGACTGAGGAAACTGCTATATCGTAGTTAAAAATAGACCTTTTTACGACCGGACTGTTATTAAGCGCAATTTTAATGCAGTCATTTAAAGACAATGCAGAATCTTTCTCTATCTGTATTGCCTGTATTGTCTGAACCGCATATGCCTGTAATCCCGCAGATAACAAAATTACAGCAAGTAATATTTTAAATTTTCTCTTCATCCGCCCTGTTTAGTTTTATAAAACACAATTATTATCTACAATATTATATACGATAAAGAAATTTTTATGTTCATTTTTTTATATGAAGTTTTAGTTAATAGATTTTCGAAAAAGATAAAAAGAAATCGGATATTACATTAATAAGCATAGGAAGAATCCATATCATAATTGCCGCGCCAAAAACAGGTTTAAACAGGAAGCTTAATTGGAATACGTTAACCTGCGGCGCTGTTTTGGAGATTACACCAAGAATTATATCCTGTCCCAGTGTTGCTAAAAGTACCGGTGAAGCGATTTGTAAACCCATATATAAAACATTTGACGTTGTAGTGATTAAATAATCAAGATTTATTATTTTTTCAAGCGGAATGCTTACCGCATAAACAGGAAATATTTCAAAACTTCTGACAAGCGCGTTAATAAGCCAGTAAAATCCTCCGAGTTCAATAAAAATAATCAGTCCCAGAAGTGTGATAACACGGCTTAAAATAGAAGTCTGGCTGTTTGTGGTAGGATCCATTACCATGGCCGATGATAAACCCATCTGGGTATTAATCATATCTCCGCCGGCTTCGATTGCAAGTATTAAAAGCTGTGCAATATATCCTACAATTGCTCCGACAGCAAAATTTAATAAAAGCAGCAAGAGCGGTGAAACGTCTCCGGGAGGTGGACCTGGATTTAAGAGCGGGGTTAAAACAACAGTAAGAATAAATACAAAAGCAAGTTTTACTAATCCGGCAATTTCTTTACGGTTAAAAATCGGCGCAAACCTTATGAATCCCAAAAGGCGTGCAAATACTATGAAGCCCGCTGAAAACCAGCGTTCAAATTCAGGAAATAATATTGCTATTTGTCTTATGAGTTCATCCATTTTTTGTCCTTTTTGGAGATTTTGTCGGGCAAGTATGCCTATTTAGTGAATAGTGAGGAGTGAATAGTGAATAGAATTTTTCTGTCATTGCGGGGGTAAATGTTTGAGCTGGTAGCTGACACAACCGGTCGGGCGTCATTGCGAGGCGCGTGAGCGCCGCGGCAATCCACCATCTGTCATTGCGAGAAAATCTTTGATTTTCGCGGCAATCCACTTTTATTCAATTGTCATTTCTTTCCCCTCGCCCCTTGCGGGAGAGCGGATTTTCGGTAGGGCGACGGCTTTGCCTAGCCCGTAAGGTGGAGGGAAGCTGTGAACTTTCCGACACCCCGAATAATCCAAGACGGGAAGAGTTTCTTAGTGAGCGTTTAGCGAACTTAGAAATTCGGGTGAGGGGTTAACCTCGTTCAAGATTACTTCGGGCTGTTTTGGCTGTCCCCTCGCAATGACACAAATCTTGTAGTCTCACTTACTAACCTAATTCATTTACCCCCGCAATGACGTCGGGTTTGTAGGTTTACTTCCGGAGTGCTGTCATTGCGAGGCGCGTGAGCGCCGCGGCAATCCATTTTTATTTAGTTGTCAAATATGTTCAAGATTGCTTCGGGCTGTTTTGGCTGTCCCCTCGCAATGACTCCAAGCTTGGTGACTTATTTCATACCTGAATCATTTACCCCCGCAATGACGTCGGGTTTATTGTTTTTGTCAGGCTTTGCCTGACCTACATTTCCGGATTTCTACAATTTTATTTTCTCAGTCACTTAGTCACTTAATCACTCAGTCACCAACAGAATTTACCCCCGGCGGCAAATCCAATTCAAAAGAATTTTCCGGAATTACGGGCGGCGGATCCGGCTCAAATAATTCCGGCGGAGTGTCGAGTGTGAATATTTCAAATCCGTCATTTTTACTGATTATTGTCTCATCTGGTGTCACCTCCACATTAAACATTATTATATTTTTGTTATTCTTAAGTACGCAAAGCTTGGTTTTTCCTTCTTTAATCGGACGGACAAACAGTGTATTTTTTTTGTTGTCTATTGTAAATATAGGATAAACATCAATAATATCGTTTTGTTCTATACTGATATCAGAAAGTTTGCCGTCGCTCATAATCAAGCAGTCTTGAAACGCTTGTACCGGAAGCATTATTAAACTGAATAATACAAAAATTTTTTTTATCATCTGCCAAGCATCCTGTTAATTTCTACAAAATTACCTTTTGGCATCGGAGCACGCGGTGCCGTATCATATTTGATTTTTTGATTTTTATCTATAAAAGGAATTTTTCCCGGATTTTTCATAATATCATTAAAATCATCCTGATTTTTGAACTTGTCTTTCATTTCACCTTCGAAAGGTGTTGTGTATTTGTAATAATCCGCCGGAAGTACAAAGCTGTCATTTTTAGGTACTGTATTAAAAGCAAGTGCCATACCTTCTGTGAATAGGTTAGTCAAAAGTTTTATAAATCCCATTCCGCCTATAATAATAACCAGAAATACAGCAAAAATTTTAGGTGCCGCTGCAATTGTTTGTTCCTGAACCTGGGTTACAGCCTGAATAATACCGACAACCAGACCGATTGCCGCAGCGGTAAGTACGCACGGCATTGATATTGATAACATTATCATAAAGCCTTTAGCCAAATATTCAGTTAACATTTCCATATTTTTAGCCTTTCTTTTTTAGTGAATAGTGAGGAGTGAATCGTGAATAGAGTTTTCTGTCATTGCGAGACCCGTAAGGGTCGTGGCAATCCATTATGTTTAATTGTCAAATTTGTTATAGATTGCTTCGGGCTGAATGGCTGCTCCCTCGCAATGACGCCTGACTTGTAGGTTTACTTCAAGACTAAAATCATTTACCCCCGCAATGACGCGTGACTTGTAGGTTTACTTCATGACTAAACTCATTTACCCCCGCAATGACATCAGGCTTATTGTTTTTTTCAGGTTTTGCCTGACATATATTTTAATTCTGTTGTTGATGCGGTAAATCAAAGATTTACCACATCCTACAGGCTACATTTTTTAACATCTATTCACTATTCACTCTTCACTCCTCACTAATTATAACTTTGCACCAGCCCCTGTACAATCAGCGCCCAGCCGTCGACCGCAATAAATATAAGCAGTTTAAACGGAAGAGAGATAATTGTAGGAGATAACATGAACATACCAAGAGCCAGCAGGATGTTTGCAACAACAAGGTCAAGCACAATAAACGGAACAAATACAATGAAACCGATTTCAAAAGCGGTTTTGAGTTCACTCAAAATATAAGCCGGTGCAACTTCCCAGAGAGTAATGTCTTCCGGACTTTTAGGCGGCGTCTTATGTTTGAGTTCCACAAAAAACGCTAAATCTGTTTCTCTTGTCTGTTTCATCATAAATTCTTTCAGCGGTTTTGACCCTTCGTTGATTGCTTCGATAAGATTCTGGTTTTTCTGATACGGAATTGAGCCTCTGTCATACATTTGCTGGAAAACATTACCCATTGTATAGAAAGTCAGAATCATACACAGCCCGATAGTTACGATTGCCGGCGGAACCTGTACGCCCATTGCGGTTTTAAGAAGCGAAAATACAATCGTAAATCTTAAAAAGCAGGTCATACAGCAAAATACAAACGGCAGTAATGAAAACAGTGTCATTACTGTAAGCATTTGTAAAACCGGATTCATATCTTGTATTACTGAGTTCATTTTTAGCCTTTCTTTTTTAGTGAATAGTGAGGAGTGAATAGTGAATAGAATTTTTCTGTCATTGCGGGGGTAAATGTTTGTGCTGGTAGCCGACACAACCGGTCGGGCGTCATTGCGAGGCGCGTGAGCGATGCGGCAATCTATTGTATTTAATTTTCAATCTTTTCCCCTCGCCCCTTGCGGGAGAGGGAGCAGCCGTTCTTGAGCCGGAAGGCGAAAGTTACGGATGCGGGTGAGGGGTTTCCCTCGTTCAAGATTGCTTCGGGCTAAATGGATGTTCCCTCGCAATGACGCTTGACCAGTAGGTTCACTTACCAACCTGAATCATTTACCCCCGCAATGACGCCAAGCTTGTAGGTTTACTTCCAAAGTGCCGTCATTGCGAGAAAATCTTTGATTTTCGTGGCAATCCATTTTATATTTAATTGTCAAATATGTTCCGGATTGCTTCGGGCTATTCTGGTTGTTCCCTCGCAATGACGTCGGGCTAGTAGCCTTACTTTATGACTAAAATCATTTACCCCCGCAATGACGCCAAGCTTGTAGTCTCACCTGACAACCCAAATTCATTTACCCCCCTCTCACTATTCACTAACTCTGCATTTTAGAAGCCAAACTTCTTATGACCGATGTATAAGGCGTTTCGCTTCTTGTTGTTAACATGCTTGAATTTATACCAATGTTTGACCTGTCCATATATTTGGACTTTGGCAGGCTTGCCATTGTGTCTTTAAAACTCTTATGCGCAAGAGTTTCAATACTTTCGTCTTTACTGATTCCTAAATCCGGCATTTTTAATTCAGCCTCTTGAGATTCTAATTTGGAAATCAAAGTTGTTTTGCTTACATCGCCTGCAATTAAAAACTTCTCT
>CALUSN010000045.1 GCA_944323435.1 Candidatus Gastranaerophilales bacterium
TAAATTTACTCCCGAAATCCACTACAGAAAGTCCGGTTACGCATACTGCACTCACGGCAGTAAAAAGAGCATCAATATAATTCACGCCGTGCGGTGAAGAAAATGGGAGGTAAAGCAAAAAACCGCCCAGTAAACAAAGCAGAAAAAACGTTACCGGAAGAATTCTCTCCGGATATTTCATAATAAAATCAAACCGGTCATTTGATTTATTCAGAAAAAGAAGTTTGTTTTTTTCTCCCACCACTCAAATCCTTTTAAACAATTATACCATAAAACGGCATAAAAAAGGTTTGCCATATTAAAAACCGGCAAACCTTTTTTGTAAATCAGATTAAAAATTTATCTATATTCATCAAGAAATACGTAGCAAGATTCCAAATCCTTATTTGAGCAATGATACGGCGCATTTTTTTGTATAGCGAGCGGTTCAAGCTGCTTAAGATTAGGAAAATCCTTCAGTATATAACTGCCATCCTCTGCATCATCCGCCGCAGTCTCAATAGCTGTACGAATAACATCGTTCATAGAGAACGGTTCATCCTCGTTATAATCTGTCGGCTGCGGCTCAGCGCCGGTATTATTGTAATACCCCCACGCAGAGCCTTTTGCCTGATAGTAGGCAACAGACTTAAATGAATGTTTCATTTCATTTGCATTATCATAATATATAAACCTTGCAGAGAGAACATTTTTATCATATTCCGGAATACCTATCGGCATAATTCTGCCGGAAGGTAACAGAATAAAGGCATAGATATCAGGAAGAACCAGATTCTTTGCCATTTCATCATTATATCTTTCCAAATCTTTTTGATACTTTTCAAGCTCAATCTGATATTGTGCCTTTTCTTCATCACTTGCATTTGATGGCGGAGCTAGCGGTTCTTCCGGTTCAGGAATATTGCTTTTATTAGTATAAAGAATAGAATTCGGCTTTCCATTGCCGTTCAAATCTACATATACGATATAGAATTGAAATTCTATTCCCTGATAATGTCCCGGGTTTGTTTTAACAGGAACAGATACTGTCTCTTTAATCAGGTTGCTTATGTAGAATTTCATGCCGTTTGTTGCGGTAAACTGAACATTTTCGTCAAGAAATTCATCTGCCAGGACAGAGGTAATTTTAGTTGCCGAACAGGTTGTTGCATAGTCCTTATCATCATCTTTTCCATTAGAAAAAGTATTGATAAAGGAAGTGAGCCCTTTGCACAGAATTTCAGTTCCTGTATCTTCTTCTTCTGAATGAACATAAGTAGGGTCACTCAGAAAAGGATTCTTTGAATTATCCAGCATAGTATTGTAATATGCCGTGCTTAATGCGTTATAAGCACTCATATACTGATACTTTGTAGCGGATTTTTGAGCAGGAACAATTGTAGTAAGTGCAAGGGCCGTGAGGATACCTATTATCCCCATTGCCATAAGCACTTCAGCAAGAGTAAATCCTGCTTTTTTATTGATTATCGTTTTTATCTTCATTTTTAGCTTCTTCTGTTTCATTTTGAGCACCTTGTGAGATTTCAACTCTGTTTAAGTATTCACGCTCCATAATACCGTCAACAGAGAGTCTTCCGTCCTGATAGACATTTATTGCAAATCTGTCCGGCTTTTTGCAGGTAGCTTTGTCATAATCACAATTTGGCTTCTTTTTGCCGTTAACATCGACATAAATAGTAGCCGGAGTTGTCTGGCTGTTAAAAGTACTTATAGGAAGAATCCAAACAATACCGTCAGCAGTTGCTACTGTACCAACAGGGTCAGTACTGTCCTTGAAAGAATGGGTTTCACAAGAAATCTCAGATGCTTTGTTAAGTTTTCTTGCAAAAAGGTTACAGAACTTTGTATTACCGCTGAAATCCTCTCCTCTGTATGTAATTTCTTCCGTATTGCCGAAATACTGTTTTGTAGTTGAGCCTTCGACGTCCGGATAATAATCTTCATCGTTTATAAGTTCATAAACAATTCGTTCTGTAACAGAATAGGCTTTTTTAAACATAAGCTGCTCCTGATTAGGCATAATACCTTTAAGCATCGGGGCAAATACCATTGCAAGAAACCCTACAATGCCTATTGTAATAACCATTTCACCTAAAGAAAATCCTTGTTTGATATTGTTTTTCATTTTCAGTTTACCTTTCTTTTATTTTTACCAGGATATAATAATAGCACCGCTTTCACCGCTGCCGGCCCAGTATTCATGCACCTGAGAATCTTCATTCTCTGCACAAGGGACTTTTTCTATGTTGTAGTGTTGCTTTCTGGAACCGTCATTGAGTGACTGCTCATACCATCCGAAAATTCTGGTACAATAGTCCCTAATTTCGGAACCGTAACCGCCATGTCCCCAATCTTGTGTTATATTGTATTTTGTAAATACATCCTGAGACGGGTAATTTGAACTACCGCCGCTGCCGCCGTCACAGGTATTAACAGATCTCTCTCTCGGGCCTTCTGCATAGTCATATATTCTTTCATATCCGTAATAAACACATTGATGAACATACGTACTGTAGCTTCCGCCGTCAGCAGACAAATGCAATGTGCCATTGTTACAGGATATAGAGGTTTTCTGATATTCCTGCAGCCTTGCAAGTTCTGCACTAGTAACACCTTCACCTACAGAACCTCCGCCATTTCCGACATCAAATACACAGTCATCATCAAGGTTAGACACATAATAAGATTTATATTCACCGGCGCCACCGTCCGTGCCAACCCAATAGTAACGATCATTCAGAGCCTGATTAATTATCATACTAGGGAATTGATCACTTACAGCAGACATAGTTGATTTAACCGGATAAGGTCCGCCAATTTCACCGACAACACCACTTGCATCCTTACCTTTGGAAACAGGAGATTTATCTTTGTAGTATAACCATATTGAATCACCGTCAGTTCCAATTATACCGCCTTCACCTCCTGTTGCATTTTCAGCATTAGTGGCACATTTGCCGTATCCCATTATTGCACCGTAATGCATTACATCATAACCGTGCCTGCCCTGTGCATTACCAGATTTTGAACTAAGCTTTGACTCCCAATTTGTGTCATCATACTTCTTCAATTCATAATATCCAGGGAATCCATCACAAGAACCAGGTGCAGAAGATCTTCCCGACCTATAGTATTCTTGAAACATCCTGGAAAAATAACTCTTTATAGAGCTATAATCCATCGGTATACAACTTTCAGCTCTATCCAGAAGCCCTCCGCAAGTTCCGCCGCATCCTTCGGGATTTTGTGCGTAATCACAAAAGTCGATTTTTCCGTCTACGTATAAATAAATCGGCTTTCCTTTAGTTCCGCCTTTACCGGTTATTTTATTCTCGCTCGAGCTTGTAAAAGAGCGAAGTTCTCCTTCCGGAAGCTCTGCTGCAACCCAGCTGTTATATTTTGCAGCCCGCTCTGCAGTAGCAATATTCCAGCATTCATCAGCGGTATTACACCTAGACTCTGCCATAATCCTATCAGATATATTATTAGCAATTCGCGCCCAATCAGAACAAAGCGGTAAGTTATCTTCATTTACCTTTGGAACATATTTACCTTTTTTAACATGTGATGTTCTTACCTTGTATGTAGGTTCATATTCATAAATAATATTTCCTGCTTCATCTTTTAAGATTTCACCTGTTTCAGGATCCGTCTTTGGAGTACCATCGGTCCATGGAGTAATAGAATATCCGCAAAGATGGTTTCCATAATAGTCAGAGGTGCTATAAGGCTCTTTTGCTATATATTTATCTTTAAAATATTCTTCTGCCTTTTCAACTTCACTCGCATTAATAACATCATAGGAGCTGTCTAATTCACAATACAAGATTGAATTGTCATACACTACACCTTCCGTAAAGCATTTTGACGTAGGATAATAGATATACGGACTTTCTATCCCTATAAAATAAGCTTCAACATCTTGACCGTTTTCAGCATAATCACTATGAGCAATCTTTCTGAACGATGTATTACCAAATGTTGCAATCAGCTGTTGTGCAGAAGGTTTAATTTTATGACCATTAAAACCATACGGCCCAACATCTGGAGATACTGAAAATCCACCTGATGACGGCTGGTCTGTCTTTTCCTCCCACTCAGTATAATCATACCCGCCGGCACCGCCGCCAACCAGCTCTATTTTGAATAAAGAATTCTTCTTTGGCGCCTTGAATGTACATTTTGATACATTCTGGGTCGATATAAGCTGGGAAGCATTATAATAAGCCTGCCTGCGGCCACCATTGTCACATATAAATTTTCCGTGCTGAATCTTATCCGGCACATGTTTTACTCTTTTTGTAATTATTGGTGCTGATGCAGCGAGTACCAGTGATATAAAAACAAAAAACACCATTAATTCAACTAACGTAAAACCTGATTTTCTATTATTTTTTATCATGTTATGCCTCTTGATTATTACCAACTTATCATTATACCTTGTCTGAAAGACCCGTTATTATATATTCCGGAATTCGGATAAAGAGCTTTAAAAAACAACTGTTGATTAGTTATTGTAGTATTTGTCTGGCTTGAACTGTTTATATAAAGCGACCTTCCGTTAGTTGTATTGCGCAGATAAAAACCTTTGCCGCTCCTTGATATTTCCAAATCTGCACTGATATTCGGCTCAAATGCAGTATAATATATATTATTTCCATATACATTTATATTATAAAAAGATACGCCGGCTGTCGGCTCAAAAAGACAGGTTGAAACACTCTGAACAGGTGACTCAACCCCGTCTCTGACATACTTCTGTTTCAATCCGCCATTATAATAGCATTCAAAATACCCGTGTATATTTTCCTGAACAGGTCTCTTGGGACGGTGTGTAACAATCTTTGATATTGCGGCAAAAAGTATGGAAATAATTGCCATAACAACTAAAGCTTCTGCTATAGAAAAACCTTTTTTTACCATGTTATTACAACTCCTCCCGGAGTACCCGGAGTATTTATCTGACCGCACTTACCGTTTACAGGCTGTTTCCCGTCAAAGCAGTTGCCCCAGGCTCCGATAGAAGGCATTGAGTGATAACCTACCGAAACCCCGTCGATTTCATATCTTCCTGTTCCAGATATATATGAAACATAAGGGTGTGCTCCTGCACCGCCTGCACCAGGTGAAATACCTCTTGCCGCAAGCTCGCTTCTGTATCCCAACCCTGATGTCATTACAGCATTAGGACGCTGAGGCTGAAAAGCTTCCGGATAATAAACTGCCGGAAACGGCAAGTCACCTGATTCTACATAAAATGAACCCGATGTCATCTGGGAAGGCCAGGAGTAATTTGTATCTCTGACCATTTCATCTCCGCTTTGCCTGTACAAACTTACTCTCATATATTCTAACCACTGACCGTTTCCTGAGTCTATGTAAACAACAGTTTCTTCATTTATATTTTTAGCCGGAACAAATTTCATCTTCATGCCCGGGCGTAATTTTTCCAGAATTCGCATTTCACTCTTACCGGCTTTACCTGCTAAACCATAGTCCGCATGTATACCCCAGACATCTGCGGTACATCTCACTGAAGATGGAGATGCAACAATCCTGCCCTTATCTGCGGCATCCGGATTTCTGTCATAGCAGCCGTTGGCACCATAATTTTTTGCATAAGCACCTTCATAAGCTTGGAAAGACACATTAGCAGATTCAACACAAGCACCCTCAGGACACCCTTGTTCTGCGTTTTTACCATCTTTTGCAACACCATTTGTTGTAGAACCAATAGCTGAACCCTCATATCCTACTGTTGCATCTTCACCAGGAGCAACAGCCCTCGCCTTAAGCATTTGCACGCCGACTTCAAGCTTTGCTTCACTATAACTCAGAGTGTATTTAACATCAACATTTCCATTTTCATCAGCACCGGCAACACCGCCCGTGCCGCCGCCAGCAGTAGTACTGCCGCCACTCTGAGCGCCACCTCCAGCAGATTCACCAGAGCCCGAACCTTCACCGCCAGTTCCCTCCGGCGGAACTTCTTCCTCCACTGGAGGATTGTAATATAGATGAATTTCTGTAGTATAATAATTTCCTTTTGCAGAATCCCCGCCATCGGCTTCCAAATCATCACGACATATTGACGGACAGGAAGAAGCAGAGCCTAAACCGTCACAAAGTTCTAAGCATTCCGGCGTTGATTTAACTCTGCCCTCACAGACAGATGCCCCTCCTGCACCTATAGGTGAGTATACTGTGTACCTGACTGGATGATTAGCAGCCCATTGATTCCATCCCTCCTGAACCCACTCAGGAGCACTGGATATCTGGCTCAAAAAACCTGGACCGGTTGTTATACGAGTATTCGTACTGGGCATGCGATACTCATAATAGCTCGGCTGCTTTTCACCTACAGCGCCGTCGCCGCCGGCATTGGTCGCAAGAACTACAAATAAATTAGCACGCGGAGCTTCAAAATAACACGCCCCGCCTGTTGCTTCCCTTAAATCACCCTCGGCATTATCACTGTTATTTGCTTCATACTGGTATAAAGTATTGCCTATATAAAAGCATTCCATTGTCCCGTGGTTTTGTTTTAACTGTACAGGTTGTTTCAACTTGCTCTGTCCCAGCATCGGCACGCCGAGTGCCCCGATAAAACCGACAATTACCAGTGTTATAAGGATTTCCGCTAATGTGAAGCCTCTAGCTCTTCTTATTCTATAGCCTGTTTTTCGCATATATTCAATTATCTCCAGCGCTGCATAAAACTATGCTTAAATATATAATAACATATATACTTTCTTTTGTAAACCCGAAAAAATTGATTCAAATACAAGCCTTTTATAAAAACCTTAGCGCGATATTACAACCAGATTCCGCTCGTACATCTCCTCCAGAGGAAGTGTATAAGTTATTATCTCAAGAACCTTTGCATTATATTTTGTGAGAACTTTTTGTGCGTTTTCCAATTCCTCCAGCACCTTTCTGGACTTATAAGCAACAAAATACCCGCCGGATTTAAGAAGCGGAAGTGCATATTCACATAGCTTTTCCAAATCCGCAACAGCACGGCTTATTATTACATCAAACTCCCGCCCCTTTATGTTCTCTACGCGCCCGCATATTACAGTCAAATTGTCAATTTTTAATGCTTCTTTTATTGCTTCTACTGCCTTGATTTTTTTTCTTATACTGTCAATCCCTGTTACGTTTAATTGAGGATATTCAATAGCCACCGGAACGCACGGGAATCCGCCGCCGCAGCCTATATCCAACATTTCCGCCCTTTTTATCCCGTATTTGGCAAAAAATAGTTTTATCCCGAGTGAATCATATATGTGCTTTTCAAAAAGAAATTTCTCATCATTTCTTGATATAAGATTTAATTTTGAATTTTGTTCCAAAAACACTTCTTTGTATTTTGTAAAATTAGATTTTATTTCTATTTTATGCATATTTCTTCTCTATATCATCAAAAACGTCCTGAGGCATTCGAAGTTTCATATCCTTTATCCGGCCTTCTATTTTAGAAATATCTATTGAAGAGCCAAACGACTGCGCCAGACGACGGGCTTTAAAATATTCAATCAACGCCTTTTTATTCATAGATATACTGTTATAATAATAATCGCCCAAAGCAAGTGTAGCTTCCAACAGATAAAAATCTTCATTTATAAATTCTGCACTCTGTCTGGCTTCCAACAAATAGTCCAATGCTTTTTTATCTTTTTCTTTTTCACATATCTTTGCAAGGTATGTGGTTGTATAATAAATTCCGTCATAATTGTTTCTGGCTTTTTCCAACTCGTATGCCTGCTGAAAACAGTCGCGCGCATCTGAATAATTCCCGTTATCAAAATAACAAGAGCCCATATTAGAATATGCAAGCGCTTTATACGGGTTATTGCCGCCTATGGCAATACATTTGGCATAGTATTCAAACGCATTTTTTTCATCTTTTCTGTCATCGTTTGCCAGCGCATATTTAAAATAGAGTTCTGCAAGAGTGCCTTCATCTGTATTTTCATCCAGTGATGCCAATGCTTTTTGATAGTATGAATACGCTTCATCTGCATTATTCATGCCGGAATAAATATTACCTAAAAGCGTACAGGCCGAAACCATTAATGACTGCGGCGTGTCTACGGAATATATGACCTTTTTTATTGTCTCTATGGCACGCTCGTTCTTGTACATCATATAATACAAATCGGTTAGTTCATAATACAAATAATTTAAGTTGATTACTTCATTATGCTTTTTGTAGAAAGTCTCTACCAGCTCGTAATAATACTGGGCTTTCGGATAATTATTAATATCTTTATAAAGACGCGCCAATGACATCCGCGCCTCTGTAACAGTATGTGTATCCGGAGAACTTAGAAGTTCTGTATAAAGCTCTATAGCTTCTGTTATCTTCTTTTCTTCTGCATATTTCCCTGCCCGCTTTAATTTTTCATCTATTGTCGGCGATTTTTCTGTATTTTCCACAGGAGCTGCAATTGGAGATACTGTTTCTACAATCTCTGCCTGTAAATTCTTGCCGCTCTCAATTTCTGCAATTCTCCGGTTATGATATTCTATTTCCGCTCTGAGAGCCTGTCTGGATATTAAAATTTCTCTGGTCTGCAGAGACTCCTTCAGTTGCTTCTCATAAATACTTATTATGTATTTGTGAAGCTTTATTTCTGTTTTTGCCGGTATTGATATATCTATATTCTGCTGAAAATAATCTTGAACGTAAACCATTTCTTCTGATAAAAAAATCATTAAATTTGATTTTAAATACTCCAGAGAAAATTCGTCATACAAATCAAAAACCGCCAGTGCATTAATCGAAATCCCATGCCTTATGGTTCTCAGAAACCAGAAAAAATTCCTTATTGTTGACGGAATCAAATTTATATAGGTTAAACCCAGATATGAGTCAAAACTAATACCTGATTTATTGTATTTATCTAAAAAATCACTCAATGAAAGTTTCATTGCCTGCATAATTTTTAATGCGAGTGCTGTATAATAATAATATCCTCTTGAATATTTATAAAAGTCATCAAGAACAGTATCCGTAAATGTTTTTTTGTACGATTTTATAAAATCTTTAAAAATCTCTTTTGCAAAAGCCTTCAAAAAGACTTTTTTATTTACTTTTAGAGAACCAAAAGCCCCGGTCATC
Organism: Candidatus Gastranaerophilales bacterium; assembly: GCA_944323435.1. Classification (GTDB taxonomy): domain Bacteria; phylum Cyanobacteriota; class Vampirovibrionia; order Gastranaerophilales; family Gastranaerophilaceae; genus CAG-196. The sequence continues at coordinate 9,128 of CALUSN010000045.1, forward strand.
ATTGCTCTGGTAGAAGTTACAAGCTTTACGTTAGGGCAGTCAGCCAGATGTTCCAGACAATCTACAACAATAGCTCTATTAGATTCATTTATATTGTCATACGCATGGAGCACTATTACAAAAGGCTTTTTTATCGAAGAAATATACTGATATAATTTTACGGACAATGTTGTAACTTTTGCATTCTGGCTTACTGCCTTCGCTAAAGCATTTTTTTCTATAATATCCAAAAAATACAGCAAAATATCATCACATACCGTTGAAGCTTTACAATAATATTCCAGTTTTATAACTTCGCGGTCAAGAAATTCCAAAACATAATTTATATATTGCCTTTTTCCTGTCCCTAAAAACCCATGGATATACAAAAATTTATCATTTGATTTGAAAAAATCTAAAGCTTTTATTATTTCTGCATAATTGTTTTTTAATACAAAACTGTTTATGCTCGGACTTTCCGGTAAGTTAAGGTTCTCTGTATCAATAGAACTATCAAAAAATTCATAATCCATATCACGATTTTAAATGATATTTATGTAATTTGCAAATGTTTTGGTATAATTAAATTTGCTGTATAATTTATTGTGGAGGATATTATAATGTCATTATTTTATATAGAATTATGCGTTACAGCAGCAGCGGCCTATTTAATCGGTTCAATCCCAACGGGTTATTTAATTGTAAAAGCTAAAACCGGCAAGGATATAAGAGCTGTCGGCTCCGGCTCGACCGGTGCTACAAATGTAAAAAGAGTACTCGGGAAAAAATATTTTTTTCTGGTAATGTTTCTTGATGCAATAAAAGGTGCGGCGCCGGTAATTTTAGCAAAAATATTTGCAACAACAGGGGTTACATTGGGGCTGATTCCGGTCATTGCAGCAGTAGCAGTTATTATCGGACACAGCAAGTCTGTTTTTCTTCAATTTAAAGGAGGAAAATCTGTTGCCTCAGGAGTAGGTACAATTATTGCACTTAACTGGATTGCAGGTTTAATTATAGCTCTCGTATGGGGAATTATTACTTATACAACAAAATACGTCTCTGTCGGCTCAATATCAGCATTAATTTTATCACCGCTTATAATGTATTTGCTTCATGCACCACTTGCTTACACCTGTTATTGTGCTCTTGGAGCAATTTATATTGTATATCTGCACAGAGAAAATATTAAAAGACTTATACATGGAAATGAAAATAAAGTCAGATAGCCCTTAAATCCCGTCGGGAGTTTAATCGGTGACAGGCAAAACAAAAGGAGAACACTATGTCGGAAATATACGGAAACATTCATTCTATTGAAAGCTGCGGAACGGTTGACGGTCCGGGAATCAGATTTGTTGTTTTTACTCAGGGCTGTCCTTTAAGGTGTCAGTATTGCCATAATCCGGACACCTGGGAATTTAAAGATAATCAAAAAATATCTGTTGATGAAATTTTAAAACAATATGAAAGCGTGAAAGAATTTTGTTCCGGAGGGATTACTGTTACCGGCGGAGAACCCTTATGCCAGATAGACTTTGTAACGGAACTTTTTAAAAGGGCAAGTGCAAAGGGTATTAATACTGCACTTGATACTTCCGGAGTTTTATTTAATAAAAACAATACTCAAAAAATTGATGAATTGTTGAAATACACAAGCGTTGTTCTTTTAGATATTAAACATATTGATGATGAAGAACATAAAAAACTTACCGGACATTCCAACAAAAATATTCTTGAGTTTGCCAAATACCTCTCAGACATCAAAAAACCAATATGGGTAAGACACGTTGTTGTGCCGGGAATTACCTTTAATAAAGAATATCTGACTAAACTTGGAGAATTCCTTGCCGGATTACATAATATTGCAGCTCTTGATGTACTGCCATACCATGATATGGCAATCCCTAAATATGAAAATTTAAAAATTGATTACCCGCTAAAAGGCGTTCCTCCTCTTTCACATGAACAAGCCATAGAAGCGCGTAATATAATTATGGAAGCATATAAAAAAAATCGGGGGTAAAATTCTTTAGCTAAAATCGCCATGCCTTGAAACAATTCTTGTTACATAAATCATTTCACAAGCCCCAAGGCCGGTGTCATCTCTTGTTAAACTCGATGTTGAACGCTCAATTATATGCGGCTTATGTATAGAAACGTTTGCAAGATAACCTTCTATATACACAACATCGGTCTTTCGCAATTTCTTTATTCCTTTTTTTACATTTTTGTTTGCAGGAATAAGGTGATTGTTACTCATCATAGAATTAATCTCTTTTTCATTAAGAGGACATTTTGAATTATAAAACCAGTATACAACCCTTCCGGACATAACAGTTTTAATAGTTTTATATACATCTTTAGATTTCAAATCACCCCATCCGATTGTAACATCATAAGGAACAATTGAAGCAAGATGCAATTTAGACGGAACATAGCGCTTTGCATAAACACGTCCGTACATTTTATATTTTGCGACCAGAGTAACATAGGCCAGCCCATCTTTAAAATTTTGCTGAACAATTTTTTTCTCATCAAGATTTTTCTGGACAGGCTCTGAAAAAGGCTCCATATCAACATTTTTTAGAACTGTATTATCAAACCGGCACCTGTTCAAAAAAAATAATAAAAGCAGAACAATAACTATTATTTTAAAAATTTTGTAATTGGTTTCTTCTCTATTCATACTGCATAATAAAAGGGATATCACAATGATATCCCTTAATTAAGATTTGCCCTTGGCCAGACTTGAACTGGCACCGAGGTAAAGCCCCGATTGGATTTTAAGTCCAACGCGTCTACCGATTCCGCCACAAGGGCTTACTATATTAAATTTTCACCATGGAGAGCGGAATCGCTAGACGCGCGTCTACTCTCCCCTCCATCTCGGACGATACTCAATCGTCCTCGCGGAGTCCTTGCCACAAGGGCTTACTATATTAAATTTTCACCATGGAGAGCGGAATCGCTAGACGCGCGTCTACTCTCCCCTCCATCTCGGACGATACTCAATCGTCATCGCGGAGTCCTTGCCACAAAGGCATGTTATACTTAGTTGTCAAACTTGTACTCTCTTGTTTCACTCTGTCAGCGTCTAACCCCTCACACAAAACTTGACATTTAATCAACTTTTGCCCGGCAGAGTATCACAAGGGCATACTGTTTTAATTTTCAACAAACCAATAATAATATAAACATTATTGTAAGTCAAATTAAAAAGTCGTTATTATAAGTTATGACCCGCCCTCCCTTACATAGGGTGGGAGAGCGCCAAGCCGGGCGTGTTCCTTCCCTTTGAGGGAAGCGGATTGACGGCAGAGAGCGGAGGTCTTTTGCGTAAGCAAAAACCGGAGACTCATTTAACGCCGTCAACCAAGCAGGTTTGGATGGGTGAAAAATAAAAGGAGCGCTCTTTTAGAGCGCTCCTTTTAAAAATATTTCACGGCTTATTTTTAGTTTTCCAAGCCTTCTTTTTGTTTATTCAGCATGTCCTGAATTTTTCCCATGATTTCTTCACTTTTTTCCTGCACATCTGAAACAATGTTATCTGCTCTTCTTTGAAGATCTTTTACTGTTTCGTCTGTCTTTTTTGCAACATCAGAAGCCATTTCACCAATCATTTCTCTGGTTTCCGCACCTGATTTCGGAGCAAGAAGAACTCCTGCTACTGCGCCTATAGCGGCGCCTACTGCAAAGCCTGCTAAAAATTTCATTACTGACATATTATTTTCTCCTTCTTTTGTAGTTTAACTTTTTCTTTTATTTTTTGTATTGACTATCCGGTTTACTTCTTTTTGGCAAAAAACTTAAACGCAGTTCCAAGCCCGCTCATAAAACCTTTTGCAACGGTTCCCGTGGCGGAAGATAGTTTACACAGAAGGTTGAGAGGAGTTTTTTTGATAAAATCTTTTACTTTATTTACCCCTTCGTCTGTTTTAATAATGATTCCGCTTACGATTTCAACAGATTTGTTGATGTTCTTGAGTGTCGGGGTTAATTCCTCTTTCACGATTTCAGCGGTTTCATTCACATTTCTGGTAAGTTTGGACAGGTCAAACAAAACTTTTACAAGCATGCCGCCGGCTAAAATAACAATAACACCGGTTGCGTAAGCCAGAAAAGTTAAACTATGATATAATTGTGCTGTTTCCATTTATTTTCCTCTACACTGTTTAGTTGAAGTCGTAGTCTGACACGTCTTCAAGCTCTTTTGCTTTTCTCATTTTTTTTGATTTTAACATGTTTGAAAACTTTTTATATTGCCTTTCAAGCTTATATCTTAAAAGGTCTATTGATTCTATTGCCTGTTTTTTTGCTTCATTTACGGCAGGAGAATGTTTTTCGGCTAAATCATATACGGTTTCTTTAACCTTAGCTCTCATTTCAGCCCCAGGGCGCGGCGCATATAGAACACCGGCAATAAGTCCGCCTACGACTCCGGCTAAAAGCCCCATTCCAAACCCGAATGAAGATTTATCTTTGCTCATAATATACCTCTTTTCTCTTTATATCCGCTTGCTTATTATACCACACTACTGAGGAGGGATAAACCCCTGACGGCTAATTTAAACACCTTTGTTTTTCTGATTTTCTTTATCACCTTAATATTAATACTCCAAAATAAAATTAATGCTATAAGACTTTCAAGTTTTGCAAGCATTATTTTATTTCTCAGTTCTCTAAATTTTTCTACGTATACCGGCACAAGTTCTGCAATTTGTTCCGAAATTTTTCTGGTCAGTCGTGAAATTTCTTTTATTTTCGGATTTGCTTCCGTCCAGAATTCATTTACCGCAAGAATTCTCAAATCCAGCTTTATAAGATTGGATATTATAGTATAACCAATAATCAATTCTGATATAAAAACTATTACAGTAAATATTGTTAAGAGCATTTGTCTGTTTAACGAAAAAATTTTCGCCACCTTTTTCCTAATTATATTATTATATTCTATAATATTATAAAAATAAATACTCCTACCTCAGCCTGAGAGTTGATTTTCAATTTATTATAAAGAAGATAGCTGCATATTTATAATAGAGTTGGTATTGTTTGCTTAAGGCCAGGACAGCTTTAACAGACCGGCACTGACTTTTGTAAATTTTTGTAAACAGTATTTATAATAAAATAGCAATTTTTTAATTTTTAAATACTTTATATATAAAACAACCATATTAAAAATAGGGAGAAAATCATGGGAACTATTAATGTAAACACATCAACATCAAAAACTGCTGCATTTGCTAATTCCAGAGAAGCTCATCAGGCTAAAATCGATGAATTTAAAAAAGGACTTAAGATAATTTTTTCAACCGAAGCAAGTGAAAAATTGGATTCCAGATATGAATACGATTGTGCTAAATATTATCTCAATTCTGCTTATAAATATGTTCTTGATAATGATACTGCTTTGCAAAAAACAGGACTTAAACAGGCATTTTTGGATGTAATAGCTGATACGGCAAAGCAATTAAAAGAATTTATTAATAATTGGAAATCACCAAATGTTCCAAATATAGGTGTTATGAATAAAAATGAAGGAGTTGATCCTGATTATGCGAAAATGGTCTATGGATTAAGATAATTATAAATCCTCAGCCAGAGTAAAATCCTCGTCATTGACTTCTCTTAAAAAATTAGTCCAGCTGTTATAGTATTCTGCAAGAGCCTGAGAATATCCTATAATTAT
>CALUSN010000046.1 GCA_944323435.1 Candidatus Gastranaerophilales bacterium
GTCTGTTCAAGAAAAAGATTTATTCCGTTGTATTCCGTGCTGAGATAAATCCTGTTAATCTCGTCAACAAGCGAATTGCACTCCTGATTGATTGCATTAAGCGAGTCGTCTCCGTAAGTTCCGTTTGCCGCCTGCTCTTGCAGATAACGCAGACGCTGAACACGTTCCTGAATAAGAGACAAAGAGTCAGAAGCAGTGATAACAAGGTCTAAACCCGTCATAGTATTGTCCTCGGCAACTTCGTAAGCGCTGATTTTGGTCGACATGCTCGTTGATATTGAATAGTTTGCCGCGTTGTCTTTTGCACCGTTGATTTTAAATCCGGTTGTCATGCGCTCGATGGCGGTATTAAGGGCGTTTGTGGAAGCGTTTAAGTTTGATTGGACGATTAAAGAGCCAAGGTTGGTGTTAATGCCTATCATGCACACACCTCCCTTGTTTTTGGACAGTGATCAAGAGGCTTGAGAGCCTTCCCCTCGCCATTTGTGGGAGAGGGAAGAATTTCAAGTTGAGCTTGAGCGAAACTTAGAAATTCGGGTGAGGGGGCAAATTCTTTGTTAGCCGGTAAGTTCCCGAAACAAGTTCGGGATGACAGCACTTTAGAAGTGTCTGTTACCGGGTTAAAAAATGTTTTAGAGATTCTTCGCCCCTGAATTGCTGTCGGGCTCTGAATAACGGCAATCTGGTTTAACGCCAATTGGACGCGACTGCGTCTGCCCCCCTTGCGGGGGAAGCGGATTTGCGGACGGACGACACGAACGTTAGTGAGTTAGTCCGGATAGCGAACGGATTGAGCCAACAGGAGCTTTGCTCCGATGGTGAAACTCCGTGAGCGTGAAGCAAATCCAAGACAGTACCCGAAGGGGGTAGGGGGGTGTTGTATGGAATGATAGTTTTTCAGCCCCTCACCCGCATCTGTAACTTTCGCCTGACGGCTCAAGAACAGCTGCTCCCTCTCCCCAAAAGGGCGAGTGGAAGGCGCAAATTGGGCGTCAGGAGTAAATGTATTTTGGCTTGTAGGTAAAACTACAGGTTGGATGTCATTGCGAGGAGCGCGAGCGACGCGGCAATCCATATTGTTGTAGAACTCCACACAAACTAATGTTTTTAATTGCAAAATTCGTTCAAGATTGCTTCGGGCTGAATGGCTATTCCCTCGCAATGACATGAATTTTAGAGGGTGAGGGAAAACGATAAGCCGGAAGAGAAAAGAATAGAATTTTTCTTCCTTCTCAGCTCCTAAACTTCTAAACTCCCCAATATTCCAAAAAGCCACAAAACCCTTGCTAATAGCGGGATTTACCCCCCCCCCCGAGGGCTAGAAGCAAGACTGCACAAGGATTACAGCTCAACGCCGCTTTCAACAATCTCCTGTGCTTTTGTTTGAACTTCCCTGTTTGTAACATGTGATACATATCCTTATTGCTATTATATATTATTTATTCCACATGTTCATACTTTTATAACACTTTTGAATATAATTTGTTACAAAATTTTACAATAATTTTATTTTTTATACTTGTATTCATTAATAAAACTCAGTACATTTTTGTACTGAGTTTTTATTATAATTTTATAAATTTCATATTATTTTATTGTAAATGACACATTTGCTACTGCCGTGACTTTTTTGTCTATTGAAGAGGTATCATTTATTCCCATGTCTGAAACATCAGTAGAATTTACCGGTGTTATCTGATATACTCCCATTCTGACAGACTGGATTTTTCCTACAGTATTTCTTGTAGGTTTTAACATGGACACAGCTCTGTTTTTAGCATCTTCTGACGCCTTTTCAAGAAGTGTTACCTTAAGCTGCGGCAATTTTGAATAATCATAAGAAGGTGCAGAAACATTTATATCAACCCCCTGATTTATAAGCCCTGTTATATCATTTGAAATTTCTTTTATTAATTCCACATTCTCCGAACTTATTTCCATCGGCTGATAAAGATTATATGCTTCCGGAATATCGGTATATGCACCTGTTTTTGGTTCACGTTTGTAGGTATAATATCCGTTTATTGTTTTTATCCCTATGTCTTTTATTTTCTTACCGGCAAGATATTTTTCAACTGTTTTTATTTGATCTTGCATTGCTGAATAAGCTTCCTGCTTTGTTGTCCTCTTTACTACAATATTAAAATTCAAAGTGCCGGAATCAGATTTCACAATTTCATACGCAGAACCTGTTACTGAAATTACGTTGTTTGATATTGCCGAGGACACCATTTTAGTAGAAACAATAAGACCGAGTGCTACGAGCAAGCCCAGCGAAATAATCTGTAATTTTTCAATTCTTTCCAACATATTAAACTCCTTATACATTGCCGGTTGTACTATTTCTATCATCTTCCAGCTGTTTAAGCTGTTTTGCATCAACTTTTTCATCAGATGAATAATCAGTTAAATTCGGAATATCAATATCTACATTTACATCCGCGTCTACCATTTCTATTTCCGATTTATCGTATTCTTTTATTTTTCCGTCCTCAAATTTTACAGCTACCGAATTATTTAAGAACTGAATAAAACAAACTTTGCCCAAACCTTGCGGAGACATTACTGTTGAACCGATAGGCGGCATTCCTTTGGCGGCTTCTATATAATTAGAATACTCATAAGTAAGGCAGCACAAAAGCCTTCCGCATGTGCCTGAAATTTTTGAAGGCGCAATCGGCATACCCTGATCTTTTGCCAATTTTACATTTATTGATTCAAATTTCCTTAAATAACTTGAGCAGCAGAAAGGTTTTCCGCAGATTCCGCAGCCGTCCATAATTGAGGATTCGTCTCGGACTCCGATGTGCCGCAGGTCTATACGCATTCTTTTAAAAACCTGGGTCAAATCTTTCAAAAGTTCTCTAAAATCCACACGTTCGGGAGCCGTATAATAGAAAGATATTTTTCTTCTGTCAAATGTTATTCTGCACTGAACCAGATTCATTGCAAGATTATGTTTTTTGACAAGCTCTTTACACTTAAAAAAAGACGTTACTTCCTCTTTTTTTAACTCTTCAAGGAACATTAAATCTTCTTCTGTCATAATTCTTATAAACTCAAACGGAGCTGGTGTTTTATCCGAGTCTGAAAACAATTTTGCAATCTCATCATTAACAAGAAATGCTTTTAATGCTTCTTCACCTTTTTCAGTACGGGCAATTACCATAGCTCCGCAGTCCAGATTAATGTTATCAGGACAGTTTAAAGGAACAAAAGTATTTTTCAGATAATGAACCGCGTATTTAAACATAACTTTCTTCCTTTTTGAGTTTTCTGTTCATAAGCTTTGATAAGACCAGATCAGGAGTAATATCAGTATATACGGCTTCATAAATTGCACTTGATACAGGAACCTCCACCCCGAGTTTTTCCGCAAGGTCGCACACTGCTTTAGAAGTTTTTACCCCTTCCGCAACCGAGCCGAGTTCGTTCAGAATATCATTTATCTTTTTGCCTTTTCCGAGCATTGAACCGACTGTATAATTCCTTGACATAGGGCTGGAGCAGGTTGCAATCAAATCTCCCATCCCTGAAAGCCCGTATAATGTGGAAGGATTAGCGCCAAGTTTTACGGAAAGTCTTACAATTTCTGCCATTCCTCTTGTAAGAAGAGACCCCATGCAGTTGTCGCCTAAATCCATTGTGTGAGCAAAACCTGAAGCTATTGCAATAACATTTTTTAAGCTTCCGCCGAGTTCAACACCTATTACATCTGTGTTTGTATAAAGCCTGAATCTATTTGGAACATTGCAGGCTTTTTGTACAAATTCCGCTGTTTCAATATCTTCGCAGGCAACGCAGGCAGCGGTCGGCTTACCCATAAGAACTTCTTTAGCCAAAGTCGGTCCGGAAAGAATTACAATTTTTTGTTCCGGAAGAACATCTTTTATAACTTCCGACATGCGCATAAGAGTATTCAATTCAAGCCCCTTAGAAGCGTTAACCAGAGGTGTTTCCGGTTTAATGCCGGCTGCTTTAAGCTGCTCGCAAACAGGTCTTACGCCTGATGTTGCGACTACGGAAAGTATTATATCAGTCCCGTCTATTGCTTTTTTTAAGTCGGAAGTAATCTCAACCCTTTTATCTAACTGTACTTCAAGAGGTTTTGAACAGTGTTTGTTGATAACAAGTTCATCATTCAGGTCTGATTCTCTGCCCCAGACTGTAATTTCATCAAAGTTGTCATTCATAAGCCAGGCGAGTGTTAAACCCCAGCATCCCGGACCGAGTACAGTTAATTTCATAGGATTGTCCCCTCCATCATAAAAATCATTATACTATAAAAACGCCCCGGCTTCTTCTTTTTGTAAATATTTATTAACAAAAGGCAATTATTAAGCTTAAATATTACTTATTATATATACGAGGGATTTAAACATGACGTATTCTTTTTATAATTTGACATTAAAGAAAGAAACATCTTTAAGTTTAAACAATTGCACTATCACAGGAAACAGTGCAATGTATGAAGTTGAGGACGGCATCATTACAAAATACAATATTATTGACGGCAAAGTTGATAAAAAAAGCGGAGTTGAGGTTACAAGAATTGAATTAACCAATTATCAGATGGATTTTTTTAATTTTCTCAGAGGAAAAGACGGAAATGCAGAGAGACTTGATGAAAAAGATTTAACAAATATTACTCCAGAATCCTTGCAGGCAGAAATGAATGCAATTTATAAAGAAAAAGCTGTTTATAATGCAGCGGCAGCAGATGCTGGGAAATATAGCGCAGAATTAATTATCAAAAGTGCAGGCTCTGACAGCGAAAAGAGAATCGGCATTGAATTTGAAAAACCAGGATTTTTCAAAAGGGTATGGAATGGAATATGCGGATTTTTTAAGAGTATCGGGAATTTTTTCTCCAAAATTTTCGGCAAAGATAAAGAAGAAAAAAAGGCTGAAAAAATTTCAAAGCAGGAAATGAATGTTGAAGAAGAGCCTGAGTATGAATATACAGCAATAGGCGGGGAAAAACCTTATGTACTGGCACACGAACTCGGGGTTTCATTATATCGTTTAAAACAGGCAAATCCGGAACAAAATCTTGACTGGGTTATGGAAAAAGGACAGACTATAATTGTTCCTAAGACTTACAGAATAAAAGATGGAACAACAAAAAGTATAAAAGACATTGCAAAAAATATTTGTGTTTCAGAAGATTATATTAAAAATATTTTATTTGGCATTGAAGGACGCCGCTCTGAGCCGGATTTAACACCATATTACGACGGTATTCCTGATAAAAGGAATCCTAAAGGAGTTTTAACAATCGGATTCGGACACACCGGGCGTGTTCGGGGAGTTGAAATGAACTCTAAAAATATGGATAAAATTAGAATAACAAAAGATGAAGCCTATGAAATATTAGCTCAAGACATTTTGCATGCAAAATTAGATGCAATGGAATATTTCGGAGAAGATTTTGACAAGGCCCCGCAGTCCATACAGGATGCCATTATTGATATAATTTTCAATAAAGGTCTTGACGGATTAGAAAAAAAAGGTTCCCCTACCAGACATTTAAAAGAAGATTTAAGAAATAGAGATTATGTTGCAGCTGCTACACATACAATATACAAAACTCCAGTTAAAGGACTAAAAAAACGCAATATATATAGAGTTGCTCATGCAATGAAAGACTTAACACCAGCAGAACAAAACAAAGTCCGCGCAATGTGCTCAAAATATTTCAACAAAACACATAATCTTTATAGCGGTACAGAACAAGATTCGCTAAGGAAAGCTTGGAAGCTTGAAATTTAAACCATTTGTGAAAAACTTGCAAGAGCCCGTCTTAAAACACCGCAGTTTTTACGCAGAAGCTCCAGAGCGTCCTCTTTATTAAGATTGCACTTTAGCATAATAATTGCAGTTTTTACGCTCCAGTCGCATTCCAATAATGTTTGAAGCGCACGGGAATTATTAACTTCTGCAATTTCTGCCACAATTCTGATAGCTCTGTCTTTAAGCTTTTCGTTTGTCGGCATTAAATCAATCATAAAGTTTTCATAAGTTTTGCCGATTTTAATCATGGCGCCGGTTGAGAGCATATTGAGAACCATTTTCTGAACAGAACCTGCTTTCATCCTGCTTGAGCCTGCAATAACTTCCGGACCTACTTCCACACAGATTCCAAGCCCTGCTTCTTCAAGAATCAAAGCTTTGTGGTTGCAGGTTAGAGCTATTGTTCTGCAATTTACCTTGTCTGCCTGAGAGAGAACCCCGAGGAGATATTTAGGATTTCCGCTTGCAGAGATGGCAACGCATACATCTAAATCAGTGAGAACCTGAGCGTCTTTGACTCCCTGTTCAAAATTATCCTCAGCGCCTTCTGCAGCCGTTCTTATAGCCTTATCACCGCCTGCAATAATCCCTGTTACCATATCTTCCGGCACCCCGAAAGACGGCGGACATTCAGAAGCGTCAAGAATTCCGATTCTTCCCGATGTACCGGCTCCGAAGTAATATAATTTTCCTCCCATAAGGAATTGTTTGGCAATCATATCTATTGCTTTTGCGATATTCGGAAGTTCATCTTCTATAGCCAGCGGTACGAGTTTATCTTCTTCGTTGATTTTTCTCACAATATCGATTGTTGACAGCAAATCAATGTCTTTTGTATTCTCATTTCTGTACTCTGTAATTACTTCACTCATATCAAACACTCCTTTCTATCCTACACCCTCCCTTCTGATGAATTAACTGGCGGAGAGAGAATTAGGCTGAGGGGTAAATAATAACCGGCGCGGTCATTATTTACATATTTTATTACACTATTAACCTAATTTACTTATTAAATTTGCCATTTCGATTGCAGATTTAGCGGCATCAGCACCTTTGTTGCCGGCTTTTGTTCCGGCTCTTTCGATTGCCTGTTCTATATTATCGGTTGTAAGGACTCCGAATATAACAGGAACTTCCGTTTCAAGGCTTACAGCGGCAACGCCTTTTGAAACTTCAGCGCACACATAATCATAATGAGAAGTTGAACCTTTAATTACTGCTCCGAGTGCAATAACTGCATTATATTTATGTGATTTAGCGCATTTTTTAGCGATAACAGGAATTTCAAAAGCCCCCGGACACCACACAATATCAATATTTTCTTCTTTAACACCATGGCGCTTAAGCTCATCCAGAGCGCCGGACAGAAGCTTTGAACTTATAAACTCATTAAAACGTGATACAATTATACAAAACTTTTCATTTGTAATAGTTAAAAGACCTTCAATTACAGGCATTCATCCTTCTCCTTAAAAATATCTGTATAAATATTATACACGATTTTAAAAGATTTTACCAGCGCAAATTTGTAAAACTTGCCGATGGGGAGACTCGAACTCCCGACCTATTGATTACGAATCAATTGCTCTACCGCCTGAGCCACATCGGCACTTTTTATTACAATATAACACAAAAAAAATATTAGACTAATATTACGCAAATGATATAGATATGTGTATATATTTATTTACATTATATTGATATAGATTTATTATGTGTTAATATTTATTTAAATCCAACTTGATGAAGGAGTACATGTCGTGAAAAAAACAGGTTTAATACTTGCTGCTATATTACTGTTAAACATTAACAGTACTGTTTTTGCAGAAACTCCTGTTGAGACTTCTATAGAAAAATATACCCGACAAATTCAAGCTGACCCGAATGCTTCGCTTGCTTACTCAAACAGAGCTTCTATGAGGTTTCTGAAACAAGACATAAAAGGTGCCATTCAGGATTTTGATAAAGCCATAGAACTCAGTCCGAATAACCCGGAATTATACCTTAACAGAGGTTATATAAAACAACTCATCAATGATTTAGACGGCGCTATGGCTGATTACAATAAAGCAATTGCCATTAACAGAAATTTTGCATATGCATATAATAACAGAGGTGTTTTAAAAGTCGCCCTTAATGATATTAAGGGTGCAATGGAAGATTATGCAAAAGCAATTGAAATTAATAAAAACTACTCTGATGTCTATTACAACCGCGCTAACTTAAAATATATGCTTGATGATAACAAAGGGGCGCTTGAAGATTATAACATTGCTATCGAATTGAATCCTAAAGATGCAGAAGCATATAATAACAGAGGTGTTGTAAAAAAAAGAATGAATTATAACGTAGGAGCGCTCAGCGATTATACCCAGGCTATTGCACTGAACCCTAAAGACAGTATTGCTTACGCTAACAGAGGAAGATTGAAAAAACTCTATTTTGACAACGAAGGTGCAGCAATAGACTTAGATCAGGCAATTGCTCTGGCGGAAACCCAAACTTTTATTAAAAATGTTAAACCGCTTCTTTCCAATGAGCATTATATTGCTGCTATTCCGACTGTTAGAGGTGCTGACAACAATGCAATTCCTCTAAAAACAGAGCCGGTAAAAATTGCAAATGCTGATATAAAAACAGATATAAAACCGGTTAAACAGCAAACGCAGCAAAAACAGACTATAAAAGAGACAACGCAAAAATTTGTTGAGGATACCAAGCCGCAAATAGCGTATAATCCTGCGCCTAAAAAAGAGCCGGTAATCACAAAAGAACCTGTACAGCAGCAGAAAGCTCAGATTAACGCAGAACCGCAGGAAGAAATACGGGAAAAACTGCCGGTTAATACTATAAGTGCAGGAGTTGCAACAGTTCAGGCTCCTAACGTTCCGGTTATAACAACAACGGCTGTCAAAAAGAATCCTACTACCAATATAAAACTTGCTGAAAGTTATTACATCAGAGGATTGCAAAAATGCGTACTCAGAGATTTGCAAGGCGCTGTTGCAGATTTAAATAAAGCAATTGAAAACAATTCAAAATATGCTGATGCTTATTACTACAGAGCTGCCATAAGAAAAGAACTCGGTGATCTGGAAGGTTTCAGAAAAGACTATTCTACGGCGATACAAATTAATCCGTCCTTGCAGGCTTTTAATGATTTAAACTGTTTAACTCTGATAAGCGGATAAGAATTTATCAAATAAAAAACCCTCTTTAAAAGAGGGCTTTTTATTACATTTCCAAATTCATTTGAGAGAACTGAATTATTTTATTTTTCCCTCTATGCTTTGCATTATATAAAGCATGCTCTGCATATCTGATTACAGTATTTGCATCTTCTTCAACGTCCGGCATGCACGGATATGTAGAAATCCCGCCCGATATTGTGACCTTATGGGCTTCATCTTCGCCCGCAGGAATAAATTCCATTTTTTCAACTTCACGCCTGAATCTTTCTCCAAACAAAAATGCATTCTCTTCCGAAGTATTAGGAAGAACAAGCAAAAATTCTTCGTCACCGTATCTTGTCAGGATGTCTTCTTTTCTAATCATTGCGCTAAGTTTATTCGCTATATTACGTAAGAGAATATCCCCCCATTCATACCCGAACATATCATTTACAACTTTGAAGAAGTCAATATCAAAAAGTATACATGAAAGCTTTGTTCCGTAGCGTTTTGAACGGGAAATTTCTTCTTCAAGACGTTCCTGAAGATATTTTCTATTGTGCAAACCTGTTAAATCGTCCGTTGTAGAAACCCTTTCAACTTTATCTTTTAATGTCTTTATTCTCAACAGAGCATTAACTCTTACTATCAATTCATCTTTATCTACCGGTGTTTTGATAAAATCATAACCTTCTGCCCTGACCGTAGCATCTCTTTTTGTCGGACCTAAAAATAAAATAGGGCAAGGGAATTTGTTGGTCATAAGCGCATCTTTTGCGAGGTCTATATTTTCAACAATCATCAATGAAGGATTTATTACTGCGTAATCTTTCATTTGATCAATTGACACACTTCTTACTTCGGCGTCTTCAACTTGTGACAGCATTGCCTGAAGCTCCGGATTTGGTTTGGTGGAATAAATAACAATATTGCTCATAATTTTCCTCTTATTTTTAATCTGTATTCAATTCCGCATAATAAACTGCTATTCTTATTTATAATACACCATATGTAACAATTTGTAAAACATTTGTTAAATCAGTTAATAAACATGCAGTCACCGTAGCTGTAAAAACGGTATCTTTCTTTGATTGCTTGTGCGTATGCTTCAAAAATAAAATTTTTGCCTGCCAATGCGCTTACAAGCATTAATAAAGTTGACTTAGGCAAATGAAAATTTGTAATTAATTTATCAATAACTTTAAATTCATACGGCGGATAAATGAATAATTCAGACGCTCCTTTGCAAGCTTTGATTTCACCAAACATTTTATACGCACTTTCCAGAGTTCTTACAGTTGTTGTACCGACAGCTACAAGTTTTTTCCCTTCTTTTTTTGCCCTGTTAATTAAATCTGCAGTCTCCTGTTTAATTTCAAAAGTTTCGGAATCCATGTGGTGTTCAAGAATATTATCACACTTTACCGGTCTAAAAGTACCTATCCCGACATTTAATGTTACATATCCAATTTCAACGCCTTTATCCGAAAGTTTATTTAAAATATCTTCCGTAAAATGCAGTCCGGCAGTCGGAGCAGCAACTGACCCTTCTTTTTTTGCATAAACAGTCTGATATCTTTCAAAATCCATTTTTTTTAGTTCTTCATTAGACATTTTTCTTTCAATATACGGCGGCAAAGGAATATTTCCGACTTTATGCAGAATTTCAAAAATATCTCCCTCGTAAAACATTTGTACAAGCCATTTCCCGTCATCCGGAAGCGGCATTTTAACTTCACATGAAAGTTCTCCGGAAATTTTAATTACAGTTCCGGTCCTTACACGTTTTGATGGCCGGATAAGAACTTCCCAAACTTTATTTTCTCTTTCTTTTAAGAGAAATACTTCTATTTTTGCTCCGGTATCTTTATATCCGAAAAGTCTTGCCGGAATAACTTTTGTATCGTTTAAGATTAAAATATGATTTTCATCAAGCAAGTCTGCAATGTCATAAAAATGCCTGTTCAAAATTTCGTGTTTATCTCGATTAAGAACCATCATACGGGAATTTTCACGCTTATCGCTGGGACGCTGCGCTATCAATTCTTCCGGTAAAGAGTAATCAAATTCCGATAATAACATTAACACCTCGGTATTATTATATCACAAAGAAATTTTATAAGTTATTGCAGATTATTAAAGTAAATCCATCAAACAGTTGATTACAAAAACTTAAAAATATACAATAATGATGTAAAATAGCAGGGGAGATTAGGGTCTCATGTTTAACAATATCAACAACGAAAATAACGGATTATTATACAATAATTCACAATTAGGAAATGCAAGCAATATAATTAATCTTGCATCTGTACGGGCAAATTTGCAAAAGAGCGGTTACACAACATCACCTTATGTCGACCGTTCTGAAATATCGTCCGACGCAATGAATTTATTCCAGCGAGATTTGGATATAAATAAATTTACAAAAATTGCATCAAGCGATATTGAAAACACTTCTCATCTTGACCGGATAAAAGAAGATTTAAAAAATGGTATTATAGATGTGTTTGAAGATGATGTTTTATCAACTCTTGTAACAAATCAAAAATTATGGGATGATTTAGGACTCTAAATGTGATAAAATACCTTTATGGTATCGTCTGATTATTATATACAGGACAACTCCAATCTGGAGGATAAAACATTAGACGCTGCAAAAAAAATGTACCAGGACGGTAAGTTTGCAGAAGCTCTTAAACTTTATCAGGGAATGCTTAATACGAGTATTTCCTATAAGTTGTACTATGAAATAGGCAGATGTTATTATAAATTAAATGACTATTTGCCGTCAGAAGAATATTTTAAAAAATCCATTTCGTTAGAAGGCTTTAAAAATCCCTCTTTTTTATATCTGGGGAATATTTATTATAAACGTTCCAATTTAAAAAACGCAATCGAAAACTGGGCATCTTATTATGCTTACAAACCGGATGATGCCGCAGTCTGCTTAAATCTGGCAACTTCTTATTTTACAAAAGGAATGAGATTTCAGACAATTTTTTACTATACAAAATATTTAAAATATGCCAGAGAAAAAGGCGACTCATATAAAACAATAAAAGCCAGCATTGATAAATGTAATGAAATCGGAACTGAATTTTTGCAAAAAGCGAGAAATGCCGTTTCTGCAAACAATAAAAAAACCGCAATTGAATATTTAGCATTTGCAGCTGAGAATCTTCCGACAAGTTTTGATATAAATCTTTTATTAGGAAATCTTTATCTGGAAGAAAATGACTATATGCATTCTTTAATATATTTAAAACAGGCCTTGTGTTTAGACAAACATTCGCTAGACGTGTTACAAAAACTCGCATCTGTATATTTAAATATCGGAGACTATACAGCTGCATACTGTGTTATGCGCAGATTACTGCCGCTTGTGCTGCATAACCAGCCGGAATATTTAAAAACTGCTAAAATGATTAAACGTCTGGATGAATCATTTGATGAATACAGTTATCAGGGGCACAAAGAATGGGCTATGCGATATGATAACGAAAATAATTATCATATGGCTTTATTGGAATATGAGAATTGCGTTATAATAAAAGAAAGTCTTAAAGATACATTCAAAGAAAGAATTGAACGGTTAAAGTCATTTATTGCTCCGGAAGAGAGGATTATAAAAATTTGTCTGGAAAAAGGCGGAGAATTTTACAATAACAAAGACTTTAAGACTTCAAACAAATACTTTTCAAAAGTAATGCTAATGTCAGATAAAAATACGGCAGAATACAAACTTGCAAAATCACGGTTTACTGATGTTTAAAAAATTAAAAAAATTTTTTTATCTTTATATTTTAAGAAAAAAATATTATCGTGTCGGCTCCTGCAATGCCTGTGGCCGCTGTTGTCAAAAAATTTATGTCAAGCACAGGAAAGTTATACAAACAGAAGAAGAATTCAAAAAACTTCAAAAGCTCCACCCTTTCTATACATACCTGAAAATTATAGACAAGGACGAAACCGGTCTTGTATTTGAATGTATGAATCTTGATAAAGAAACACATAAGTGTAAAATTCACAAAAAACGTCCGGGAATTTGCAGACGCTATCCACAGGAAGAATTATTTTCTATGGGCGGAACTCTTGCCGAACACTGCGGATACCGACTTGAACCAATTGTAAGTTTTGATGAAGTTTTTGAAAAAATTTCTAAAAGAAAAAAATAAGTTTTTATATCTCAAAATATTTACTTTGCACCATAATTTATAAAGTGCGGCAGGATGCGGTCACCACCGCATCCTGCCGCCATAGCCGATATAATTATTACGAAATGTTACAATTCTGGTAATTATCCTCAAGTTTTTTTAATTTATGCCGTAATTAATAAAGTAAGATGTTTTAATAAAGGAGTAAATATATGACAGAAATAAATGTAAATAATTATGCCAAACTAATTGCACAAAGACTTGATTCTCAGGATAGTAAGGCCGGTGATAATAAAATAGAGGCTTCTATCTGGAATAAATTTGTTGCAGACAAAGGCGGAAATACAATAAAGCATAGTATTACTTTAGATAACGCTGTAAAATCAATATCTTCATATCTAACGAATAATGCAAAAGCTTTGGGCAAATCTGTAGAAGCATTGGCTCAAGAATGGCTTGGCGGAAAGGCTGTGTTACATGCCGACAATTTGGCAGATTCTTTGGTAGAAAATAATCAGGAAAATGTAAAATTGGAGACAGATCCGGAAAAAATTAAAGCGCAGCGAGATAAACATATGGCTGAATTAAAAGCAAAGTATAATAAAACTTTAGAAATTGCGCAAAATGAAAAAGCAAGTAATGGTTTAACGTATGAAAAGGCCACAGATATTATCGCAAATATAAGAAAGAACTTGAATGGTCTCAGCTATGTATTTGTTGCTGAAAATGAAAATGACAGAGGAAGCTGGCACTGGAATACAGATGAAGAGTTTATGGCTTTATTAGAGCGCTTTTGTAATACACAAAAACAGTATAAAGAACTATTAAAACAGATGCTTCAGGATTTTAAGAATGCATATGCAGCCAAAAAAGAATTAGAGGAAAAATATCCTGATTTAAAACATTTATCTGAAATGGAATCAAGAATTTCTCAAGATGAATACTATTTCAATCTTTTTGATGATATTGTAGAACAAATAAAAGAAATCGATGCCAGCATAGCAGGAACCGACATTAAAAAAGAAACGCAAGAAACCAAAGACGAGAACTAGTGTTCTCTTATAATAGTCTGTTCTCTGTCAGGGCCTACGCTTATTATGCCGATAGGTGCTCCTATAAGATCTTCAACTTTTTCTATGTATTTTTTTGCATTCTCCGGTAAATCATTATAGTTTCTTATATTACTGATTGGAGTTCTCCATCCCGGCATTGTCTCATAGATAGGTTCAAGGTACTTGTGAATAAAAACATCCGTCGGATATGTTGTATAAACTTTATCATTTCTGCAATCTTTATAAGCAGTACAGATTTTTATTTCATCAAATGTATCAAAGACATCAATTTTTGTAAGTGCAACATTTGTGATACCGCCTACAAGAACTGCATATTTCATAATGACAGAGTCAAACCAGCCGCATCTTCTCGGACGCCCTGTTGTGACGCCGAATTCCCGTCCGATTTCCTGAATCTTTTTGCCAACTTCATCCGTTAATTCACTCACAAATGGTCCTTCTCCGACCCTTGTTACATAAGCTTTAGAGACTCCTACAACCTCTTCTATCATCGCAGGACCGTAGCCGCTTCCGACTGCAGCTCCGCCGCCTATCGGGTTTGAGCTTGTAACAAACGGATATGTTCCGTAGTCGACATCAAGCATAACACCCTG
>CALUSN010000047.1 GCA_944323435.1 Candidatus Gastranaerophilales bacterium
CAGTTTTTCTTCCATGCCGGCAGTGAACTTGTAATCCATAATATCTGCGAACTGGCTTACAAGCTGCTTGCAGACAGTTCTGCCGAGAAGAGTCGGAACAAGAGCTTTGTCTTTTTTCTCTACATACTTTCTTGTCTGAATAACAGTAATAATTGTTGCATAAGTAGACGGACGCCCGATTCCGTGCTCCTCAAGAGCCTTTACAAGAGAGGCTTCATTGTATCTCGGAGGCGGCTGGGTAAAGTGCTGCTTAGGATTAATTTCTTTACATTTAACCTTATCACCCTGCTCTAAATCCGGAATTTTTGCATCCGCATCTTTTTCATCCTCTTCCGCGTCATTATAGAGTTTTAAGAACCCGTCAAAAAGGATTTTGCTCGTTCCGGCTTTGAGGTTATAATCTCCGGCTTTTATATCAATTGTTTTATTTGCAATCTCTGCAGGCGCCATCTGGGAGGACATGAATTTGTCCCAGATAAGTTTATAAAGCTTGTACTGGTCTGAGGATAAGTACTGTTTTATACTCTCCGGAGTTCTATCCGGATATGAAGGTCTGATTGCTTCGTGAGCGTCTTGAACATTTTGTTTGCCTTTTACATAAACATTTGTTGTCGGAGGGTAATATTTTTCACCATAATTATTGATAATAAAATCTTTTGCCATCTGGTGAGCATCGTCAGAAATCCTGACACTGTCGGTTCTCATATAAGTAATAAGACCTACCGGAGTTCCTTCAATTTCTATACCTTCATAAAGCTTCTGCGCTACCTGCATTGTTTTTGATACACCAAAACCAAGCTTTGAACTTGCAGCACGCTGCAGGGTAGAAGTTATAAAAGGTGCCGTCGGCTTTCTTTTTGTTTCTTTTTTAGTGACCTTTTCAACAACAAATTCCGTCTCGGGATTCAGAAGATATTCTTTTATTTTATTCGCTTCTTCCTCATTATTAATCTCAAGCTTTTTATTTTTGTATTTATTAACCTCTGCTTCAAAAAGCTTGCCGTCTTTATCCATAATTGTATGAATAGACCAGTACTCTTTAGGAACAAAAGCTTCAATTTCTTCTTCTCTTTCGCAAATCATTCTGAGCGCAACTGATTGAACCCTTCCGGCAGATAGCCTGTAGTTTCCAAGCTGTTTCCACAAAACCGGTGAAAGTTTGTAACCTACAAGTTTATCCAGAATCTGTCTTGTCTGCTGGGCTTTAACTTTATCCATATCAATCTGGCGAGAATGTTCTACCGCATATTTGACAGCTTTCGGGGTAATTTCATTAAATTCAATTCTGAAAACCTTATCATCCGGCACATCCAGAAGTTCTCTGACGTGCCAGGCTATCGCTTCTCCTTCCCTATCAGGGTCGGATGCCAGATAAATTTTATCTGAATGTTTAGCTAAATCATTCAGCTTTGTAACAACTTTTTTCTTCTCCGGAATAATGACATAAGTCGGCTTAAAATCATTATTAACATCAAAACCGAGGACATTCTCCGGCAGATTTCTTACATGCCCGAAACTCGCTTCTATCTGATACCCGTCTCCTAAAATCTTTTTAATAGTTTTAGATTTTGCAGGAGACTCAACTATTACAAGTGCTTTCCCCTTTTTTGGTTTTGTTGTTTTCTTTTCAGCCGCTGCTGTTGTCATACTCTTTTGTACCTGTCACCTTCCGTTTTTTCCGCAAAGCCCTCCAGCTCCATCATAGTCAGCGCTGTTAGAAGGCTCTCCGTGTCTAATTTTGTTAAACCCTGAATCTCATCAAAACTTTTAGGTTCAACTCCTATTATATCAAAAATTAATTTTTGTACAGGGTCTTGCGGAATATTGTCTAAATTTTCACTTGCTGCAGCTCCGGTATTCCGAGTTTTTTCCCAGTTAAGTACATTCAAAATATCATCGCCTGAAGTTACAATACTTGCTCCGTCTTTGATTAGTTTATAAACACCTTCTGTATTCACATTGTTTATAGCGCCCGGAATACACATCAGCTCTCTTCCCTGCTCCAGAGTTAAATTAGCGGAAATCAAAGCGCCGCTTTTCATCGCTGCTTCTCCGACAACAGTTCCGTATGAGAGCCCTGTTACAATTCTGTTTCTTTGCGGAAACCTGAATTTTATCGGCTGAAAAGTCGGATAGTATTCCGTAACAACTGCACCGCAGCCGTTCTCTAACTGCTCATAAAGATGTTTGTTGCTTGCCGGATACGTATAATCAAACCCGCTTGCTATAACTCCTATTGTTTTAAGATTATTCGCAATTGCGCTCTCGTGAGAGACGGAATCTATTCCGGATGCCAGACCTGACACTATACAAATATCTGTATTAGCAAGGTCGCTTATAATTTTTCGGACACTTTCTTTTCCGTTAAAGCTTGCTTTTCTTGAGCCGACAAACGCAACCGTCTTTTCAAGATTACACCCGAATAAATCCCCTTTATAATACAAAGTCATCGGCGGATTATAAATTTGAGACAGCATATAAGGATATTTTGTATCATCAAAAGTTACAAAATTTATTCCCCGCCTCTGAACTTCCTCCAAAGCTTTATCAGGATTAATATTTTTCTTTTTTTCAATAAAATTTTCGGCTTTTTTAACACTCAAACCCTCGATTTGCTTTAAATCATTGAGGTTTGCTTTGTATGCGGTTTCTATGTCGCCAAAGTAGTTATAAAGCCGCTGAATAAAAGTTGAATCCAACTGCTCAATTGCAGAAAAAGCTATCCAGTATTTTTTGTTCATAGGTTAATTTTAGCATAAAAAGTTAATGCCGGGGGAATTTTTTGATGCGGTAAATCAAAGATTTATTACATCCTACATATTTTGGAGCGACAGTTCAATCACCCATCCTATCCTTCCCTCAAAGGGAAGGAACACACGCTGTCGTTCTTTTAGCACATTCTTCTTGTCATAAACGTCATTGCGAGGGAATAGCCGTTCAGCCCGAAGCAATCCCGAACGAATTTTGCAATTAAAAACGGTTGGTTGGGCGGAACCCAACAATAATATGGATTGCCACGAAAATCAGAGATTTTCTCGCAATGACACCAAGCTGGTAGACTTACCTACTAACCCGAACATTTACCTCCGCAAGGACACCAAACCGGTAGTTTTATCCATCAACCCGAATACATTTACCCCCGGGCTTTTATTCTTTCTATCAGTTTTGAGACACTCTCTTTTTCCGATTCCGGAATATCAAAATTTATATAATCCTCAAAATACTCAATTGCGTCCTCATAATCTTCTCTTGCAAGAAAGAGTATTCCGACTTTCTTATAAGCAAGAGTAAATTTATCATTAACGGCAATTGCCTTTAAATAATTTGAAATTGCTTTATCAATCTCATTATTAGCCTCATACGCCTGAGCAAGCGCGTAGTATAGAAGTTCATTATTTTCTTTATACTCAATTACATTTTCAAAATTAGATATTGCACTCTCATAATCTCCGAGTTCAAAATACACATGCCCTAAATCATAATACGCATCATAGTTTTCAGGTTCGCCATCCAGAACTCTTTCCAATTCTACAATAGCGTCTTCCCATCTTTGATCTTCAATATAAACTCTTGCAAGAAGATGCGCAATAGCAAGATTATCCTGCAATTCATAGCTTCCGCGCTGCAAAGTCCCGAGAGCCGACGGTATATCACCGGCTTTGTAATACAAATCAGAAAGGTTTATATATGCCTGAGCTAACTCAGGATCCAGTTCGATTGCTCTTGTGTAAAACTTCTCTGCCTGTTCAAAGTTTCCGAGACAGGAATAGGCAACACCCATATTGTTATACACATCCGCATTATCAGGTTCTGTTTCCAGTACGGAGCTGAATGCGTCTATTGCTTCTTCGTACTTGCGTTCCTTAAAAAGGCTCATTGCCTTATCTATTTTTTCAGACATTTATAAATCCTCTTCGTCCTTTGTATCAATATTATGAATAATTGTTCTTACATTTCCTTCGGCAACAAAATCTTTCGGATCCATTGTCATTTTAATTTTATCCGCAATTATATCCTTATCCTGTTGAACAATCTTTGACCTTCCAGTAAAATAAACTTCATTAGGTTTTCCGGTCTCTGCATCCGGAAATACCGAAACCTTTGGTCCCTGTGCATAATAATCATCAAACCAGATTTTTACATGCCCGCTTCCTATGTATGAATTCTGGGTTTTGCTGTACTGCTGGTAATCGGAATGAATTGTAAGCTTTTTGCCGTCGTCTGAATAAGCAATTGTTTTGGTATTTCCGGAAACGCTCATTTCCTCTGTCAAAGGATTGTAGACAAAATGATGCCCCTCTGATTCATTATTTTCCTGCTTAACTTTTGCATTACCTATTAAATCAATCTTTCTTAATCCGCCTTTTTCATCCGCTATAATTACAGCTTTATCAGAAAAAGTGTCTATATCTTTGTATTTTATAGTAACCCCGCCTGTGCAAACCATAACACTGCTTTTAATATCATATTCCTGAGCATCGGCGTTTATTACAACTATAGGAGTATTTCCTTCTGTTATAACAGACTGCGCTTCACCTTCCGCTCTTACTATTTTATTAATCAAAGAGACTTTCAAAATATTTGCCTTAACTTCTCTTTTCTTATTTTCATTTACTTCATAAGCGTAAGGTTTATCATAAAAAGTCGCGGTATCAAGTTTGTTGTTACGTCTAATTGTAACATCTGCCCGATCGCTCTGTACGGTCAAATTATCAAGCTTAACTTTAACCCCGCCGTCGAGTTTTATTTTCTTTTCTTTTTCAGAATAAGTCTGCGTTTTGGAATCAATAATCAAATCTGACGAAAAAACCGCCAAACTTGAAAATATTAACAATAATAAAACTAAAACCTTTTTCATTTAGCCCCTTTCTTATTATTCAGCGGAAGCGCGGATTCCGAGCTGTCATTTCCGTCTTTATCATATAATTTTGTCGTTGTTTTTCCCATTATCTTAAACTTTTCATAACCTGCACTTATAACACCTCTCTCTGCAGTTGCAACCATCTCATTATTTTTCTTAATAACAACATGCCCTTCTGCCAGAGTATCTTTGTCCGAACCTGACCAGATTAATTTATCGGTGTTAAGAGAGGTTGAGTCCTCAAGCACAATATATGTATTTTCGTAAAGGATGATTTCTTTTGTTTTTTCGTTATAAGTTCCTTTTGAGGATTGGAAACTCATTGAAACTTTACCTTCTTTATAGAAATTTCCTATAACATTATGTAAAGTCGCAATACTGTGATCGTTGCTGTAATTCCCCGTCTCTCCGTAAATTTCAAAATACTTTCCGCCGTCTTTAGTCTCGGTTATGATAATTCCCTCTGCATCAACTTTCTGCTCATCAGGAGTACCTTTAAGCTGCGCGCGGGTATAATTTGCAGTAATCAAAGCCGCGCTTATGAAAGCCCAGCCCATAACAAAAATAACGGCAAGACCGGCAAGAAGATAAGTCCGCTTC
This sequence comes from Candidatus Gastranaerophilales bacterium, assembly GCA_944323435.1. Classification (GTDB taxonomy): domain Bacteria; phylum Cyanobacteriota; class Vampirovibrionia; order Gastranaerophilales; family Gastranaerophilaceae; genus CAG-196. The sequence continues at coordinate 5,462 of CALUSN010000047.1, forward strand.
TTTTTGTCTATTTGTTTAAATCTCTCATAAAATCTCTTAAGAGTTTCCATAGAAACATTTTATCATATAAAAGAAGCAAATTACAAAATATAATCAGAAGTTTTCAAAGATAAAATCTTCACCACTTCATCTTTGCTTTTTGTGGAACCGAATACTATAGCAAACAAAGGATTTTCTTTAAAATTAATCCGCCTTACTTCCAGCACATTTGAATAATTAGCAAGAAATCTTTCATATTCAAAACCCTGAATTTTTCCTCTGTCCTGACCCGACGGAACTTCTGCCATAGAAAAATAATACACCTCTTTTCCTGCATTAGTTAAAATCGTATTCCAATCCGGTCTTTGCTGGCTGAAGAAGCATTCATAAACATTGATACCCCATGCGTATTTTGCGACATCAGTTGTACACCAGCCGGCAAATCTCATCGGGTTAATTTCTATAGGAATAATTTTATCATCTTTTGTAACCCTGAGTTCTATATGCATAGGAAAATTTTTAATATTTTTCAGATGTCCGATTTCGCGGAGAAGAAGCCCGAACTTTGCCATATATTTAATCATAATCCCTGTTGACATCAAATAAATTCTGTCACTTACATCTTTTGAATTATTAAAAGGATGCTGGAAAATATTTAAAATAACAGGCTCGCCGTCTCTGTCATAGTATGCATCTACAGCAAATTCTTCACCTTCAATCATTTCTTCTATTATAAATTTTGAAGAATTAACAACATGCTGTGGATACAATGTGCCTGCCTGCTTCACCTCTTTTTCTAATTTTTCTATTGTCTCTTTCCATTCTTTAGAGTCCTTTACAACATGGACACCAAAACTCAAAAAACCAACAGAAGGTTTTATGATTACAGGAAATTTAATATTTTCGACAGCAATATTTTTTAAATCATCAAGTCCGGCTGCTTGAAAATAGAAATCAGGATACATCTCTGCTAAAGCTTCTCTAAAGGCAATTTTATCTTTACAAAATTTTATATAACTGCACAAGTTTGATTCAGGAAGATTTTCCAGAACCCAGGTTATTGCATTTTCTGAATTTGCATAAATCAGAGGATACTCCTGTGTTAAATAAAATCTTTTTGCTACATCAGACGGTACAAGTTCAAACGCGCCTTCTTCTATGTCTGCTTCATTTATTGTCTCATTTTCCAATACATACCAGTCGTTTTGTACCACAGTATCAATTAAAAACTCCGACGCGTAAGGTTTTTCAATAATTATCATATCTGTATCCTCTTCTTATATTTTATTATACAAAAAGCGTCCGTATAGTACAACAAAAAGGCGGATTTAAATAATCCGCCTTTTCAGAGTATCTTACATCTTATGTTTATTTGCCCATCGGGAATGCTCTTACGACTGTTACCGAACCGTCAACATTCTTTCTGACTCCCGTATCGTTTTGATCATCTTCCAAATCTGCTGCGTATGCTACCGGTGTGTATACCTGATTCATATTGACCGATTGATTTTCAAAGCTTCTCAAAACTTTTACGTTTTCATTATCGTCAGGTACAGGAGTCGGTTCCGGCTCTGGTTCAGGTTCAGGAGTTGGATCTGGTTCAGGTTCTTTATCAGGACCTACGAGGTATGTATTTTCGCCTTTGATTTGTGTACCGTCGTTGTGACCGCCTTCACCGTTTGTAATCTCGTATGTAATTTCTTCATTACCGTTAATTGTTACTTCTTTGTTGTCCTTGATATTTGTGAATTTCAATTTGAAGTTTCTTCCCGGGAAGTCTACTTTAACTTTATCAGTTTCTTTGCCGACATTTATTGTATCAGCGTTTACATCACCTGTAATTTCTATGTATTTATCCGGAGCTGTAATATTTACTTTGCCAGCGTTTGCTCCCGTTACTTTTACATCGCCTGATGAAGCTATCTGGGTTGTTGCATTTGTAGGTGTTTCAATCTTAGTGATTGTTCCGCCGGTGATATTGATGTTACCCGGAGTTCCTACGCTATCTTCGATAGGTACATATCCTTCCATAATAGCTATTACTTTTTCGTCAACGGTTGTATCGCCTGTTCCTTTCAAGCCGCCGAGATAGCCGTTTGAAGAGAATTCATATTCATTAGCATCCAATACTGCTTTACCGTCTGTTAATACATTCAAGTTATCGGATTTTAAGGAAATCTTATCGGCTTTAACGTTAACTGTTGTCATAACGTGTCCGTCTGTTGCGTGTGCTGTTAACTTCCCGCCGACTTCAAGGCTGCCGTCTAATAATTGTTTATCTTCAATTTTGTAGTTACCGATGTGAATATTGTGTTTTGATTCAATATTTGCATTACCGCCGATTTTGTTATTGCCGACTACGTGAACAAAGTGTTTGTAACCGTTTTCAGACTTAGCAACTGTCTTTAAGTTCATATCTTTACCGACCTGAACATTACCGACTTCTAAGAAACCGCCGCCGTTTGTCATATTTAAGTTACCGTCAACTTTGGTATTTCTTGCATACATCAAAACTCCGTTACCTTCGACATCAACATCACCTGTTACATGGAGAGCTTTGCCGTCTGCAACATAGTTTAATGAAACACTATCGTCTGATTTAATATTCAAATTACCTTTGATTTCACCGCCGCCTACTGTTTTAACAGTACCTTTTTTAGCTACAATATAAACGTCGCCGTCAATATTTACAGCTTCCATTCTTACGGTATCTTTAAAGCCGTTTGCAATATAATCCTGACCGTTCTGGGTAATCATTTTCAATCCGTTTTGTGCTGCAATTTCACCGCCTACTACATTAATAGAAGAAGCTAAGATATTGAATTCGCCGCCTACATTAAAGTTTGAATCCTGAATTGTTACAACTCCAAGTGTGTTTGATGCAGGCAGAGCTGAAACATTCATAACTCCGTCAACAAAAGTTGCGGTCAACGGCTGGGTAGTAACCATTGTGTCACCTGCAGTTGCAAACTGGGCGCCGTCAAAAAATACACCGTTCGGGTTTGAAATGATTAATTTTGCAATTCCGGCATTAGCATTAACCTGACCTGCAATAGTTGTCATACCCTGATTAACCGTATTCAAAATTGTAAGTCCGTTAGCACCGTTAACGGCATTAAAGTTTAATGATTCACCTTTGTTAACATTTAACTGATTCCAGTTTACATGAGCACTGCCATTAAAGTTTAAGTCTAAGGAATTATTACCTTCTATTGCGTTTACAAAACCGCCGTCAATTTTATTAATTGAGGCATCGCTCAAACCTGCAGCAAGTGAACCTAACTGCATTGAAGCGAATACTGTAGATAAAACCAGTGCTGAAATCTTTTTCTTTAAGTTTCTCATATTATGCTCCTCTAATTTTCCAATCCCTTAGTTATATAAAGTATATCTATATAAAAAAATTGCTTATTTGTAACAGAAGTTTACAAAATATTCTAATAAAAGAGCCCCCGCTTATGCGGGGGCTCAATCACTATTTAAGAAATATATTATATTAAGTTCAAAGCAATGCTCGGGGTTTGGTTTGCCGTTGCAAGCAATGTCGCTGTTGATTGCTGCAGAATCTGGTATTTTATAAAGTTTGAAGATTCGGTTGCAACATCGGCATCCTTAATTGCCGAATTTGCTGCAACAATGTTTTCCTTTTGTACGTCGATAGCATCAACAGCTGACTCTACTCTGTTCATATAAGCACCGATTAATGTTCTTCTGTCTGATACGTTTTCGATAGCTTCGTCTATAAATTGTAAAAATTCTCGCGCCGTAGAGTCGTCGGTATAAACAGCATCACAGATTGCAGTTATACTTGAAACACTGTTTTCTCCGGTACCATCGTTATTAATATCATATATAGTATCTTTTATTGCAGTATAACCCAGCTTTGAATAATCATAAGTTTTACCGTTAGTTAAAGTTACAGTTTGCCCGGTAATTCTTGCCAGAAGGGCAGGTGTTTCATAATCAATATTTACACCGGTTGCAGCCTGCGTTCCGCCGTTTGTAGGATCAGTTTGTCCTCTTAAGAACCAGTTATCCTCGGTTCTGCCATCTTCATTTTTAATAAACAATGCCGTACAAGTTGCAGATGCAAATAAAGAGCTGTCTAAATTGATAATATTTTCTATACCTGAATTATTACTTACCTGCAGGTTTACGCCGGTACCGTTTAAGTATGCTGAGGATGTACCATCTAATAATTTTATACCGTTAAAATCAATAACCTGACACAGACGATTAATTTCTAACATTCTCTGCTGAACTTCTGTTCTTATTGCCTGCATTGAAGATGTACCGTAAGTACCGTTTGCTGCCTGTTCGGTCAAGTCTCTGATACGCTGAAGATAATCTCCTACGATATCAAGAACGCCTTCTGCCGTATCCAGTAGTGATAAACCCATTGTTGTATTGGATTCAGCAACATCGTAACCAGATATTTGCGCTTCCATTAATGTTGATACAGCAGAACCGGCTGCATCGTCTGCTCCGGAGTTAATTCTAAAACCGGTTGATAATCTTTCCATTGCAGTATTCATACTGCTTGTTGCCGCTGACAGGTTCCGTTGAGCTGTCAGAGAGGCGAGGTTTGTGTTAATAGTGATTGAAGCCATTCTCTTGATCTCCTTTTCTTATTTACTTCTTCCATGAACACAACAATAGCCATGCCGAATAATCAGCAATAACAATTGTGATAGCTGTTCTGAAGGATTTCAGTCCTTCACACTACCATAATAAATGCGTTTCGGGAAAAATAAAATTCTCAATAAGTTAGAAATTTCTACAACTTTAGTTTTGTATTTGCTTAATAACTCAGGATTAGAGAAAGGCTGCTTAGTTTTTCAGACTAAAACCCCGTCTGTAATATTGAAATTATACAGACAGGGTTCAATAAAAGCGTTTTTTTAGTACATTCTGCGGTTAATACCTGCCGACTTGATTTCTGCCGTGTTCTTTTGCGTAATACAACCCTTTGTCAGCCCATTCAATTAAATCCTGCGGCGTGTTTGCATTATCAGGGAATGTTGCAACTCCCAGGCTTATTGTCACATTTACTTTATCAACCGGTGTAAGATGAAATGGTGTATCAGCCACTGCTTTACATATTCTGTTTGCATTAAAAAGAGCATCTTCTGCAGATGTATTCGGGAGGATAATTGTCATTTCTTCTCCGCCGTATCTGCATACACAATCAGTTGCTCTGGAATTATTTTTTAAAATTTTTGCAACCTGCCTTAATACGGCATCACCGGCCTGATGTCCGTAAGTATCGTTAAATTTCTTAAAGAAATCAATATCAACAATTATAAGTGAAAAAGCCTGATTATATCTTCGTGCAATATCAATTTGTTTTCTCAATGAATCCTGAAAATATCTGTGATTATATAATTCTGTCAAACCATCAATTGTAGCAAGCTTGTACTGATATTCAAAGTCACGAGCCTTCATCAGATACTTTGCAAGAAAAGAAAGAGCAAACGACGCTAAAATTGAAATTACCGGCAACACTATCGGTATCCATAGATTATATAATTCCATTGCATAATAAGAAATAAATAAATAAGCGATACAAAAGAGTGTTGTCGATAACAGAGCAAAGAGCGTTGATGAAGAAAGCATTACAATGCCGCCTACAATAGCAATAACTCCGGCGATAATTAAAATATCTGTAAAGTGATCGGTTTTATATATAAAATTGTTATCTAAAATATTGTTAAAAAATGTAGCATGCACTTCTACTCCTGGATAAACTCCGTCCTGTACAGGAACACTTTTTGTATCATGCAAGCTTACTGCCGTTGTTCCGATTATAATAATTTTATCTTTAAAATCGAAATCCGAAGCATATTCATTGTTCTTTATTGCCTTCAAGACTTTGTATATCGGAATAACTGTATGTGTGCCGCTAGGTCCGTACCAGTTTAGAATAGCTTCTCCGTCTTGAGAGAGAGGTATTTTTGTTTTGGCTACATTTAGATTAGAATCCGAATCAATTACAAAATTATTTATATTTTTATTTGCAAGTTGATCTGCTGCCGCTTTAAACGTTAGATAAGGGTAATATTTCCCGTTATATTTCATTACTGGAGCCACATATCTTATAATACCGTCATTGTTTCTTACAATATTTGTCAATCCGATATTAACATTGCCGTCAAGAAGCCCCTTTAAAACAGGCCGGCAATTAGTAAAACTGTATTTATTAAATGAAACATCAGATTTATTATCAATATTCAGAGCGAGTCTTTCTGGCAAAGCGGCCGGCTGACGCAAATCAGGGCTTTGATTATCAAAATTCATTGCAGTATAAATATTTTTATACTTGTTCATCGTATTTACAAAATAATTATCTGCATTTTCTGAACTTTTAATAGATTTAATAAACATTAAATCAAAAATTATTGACCGCGGATTCTGCAGCTCCAAATAGTTAACTAAATCTGCGTAAACATTACGCGGGATAGGCCATTCTCCATATTCATCCCATAGTGTTTCCAGACTGGCATCATCAATAGCCAAAACAACTATATCTTTGTCCGGAAGAGGATGTTTATGCAGTATTTGCAGAGACTGCCTGTAATCAAAAGTTCTGTTTTCGGCTACTTCAAAAAAGGAGACAATGACATTTTTTAAAGTCTTGTTATTTTGCAAAAGTACAAATCCTATAAGTAAAGAAGCCAGAACAAGAAGCAAATATGTTCCGTAAATAAACCATTTGGTTTTAATTAAATTATTCATTTCTCTCTCCCGAAAAGTTTATAAAATTATATTCTAGTATAGTTAATATTATTTTTCTTTGCAAGAAATTTTTCTCCGTAAAGATTCTTTTCTATTAATGTATTATTAATTTTTAATGCCTCTGTAGATTGAAGCAAATCTAACGGATGGAGCAAATATTTTAACAGACATTCTTCATGTAAATTCATAATTTTCCTTTTCTACCTGATAGCAGGTTAGGGTAATGTTGTACACAATATTTAATAACGTAAAATATTGACATTTCTTTAATAATTATTAAAACGATACTACAAATGATGTATTTTAGCATAATTGTTTAAATTATTTCTAAAATTTACCGATAACAATTATTAAATGAGGTGAATACTATGTTTAACGGTTTTTATCCGAGATATGATTTAGAAGCAAGGATTCAGCATACAAAACTTGACAGCTGGGGCAGTATCCCATCAGCAAGGATGAATAGAGTAGAAGAGCCTGCAACGGCAGATTTTAAAAGTGTAATGTCAGGGCTTGTTGAAAATCTTAATACAACGATGGAGGCTCCTGATAATCTTCTTAAAGATGCCATGATGGGCTCTGAAAATGTTGATATTCACGATGTTATGGTTGCAATGTCAAAAGCAGAAATCGCTATTAATGTTGCAACAACTGCAACAGGTAAAGTCATACAGGCGTATGATAAAATAATGCAAATTCAAATTTAGGCTTCTCATATTGTATTGATATGTGTATAATATTATTGATAGGGCAGGAATATGGATTTTAAAAAGTTACTGGAGAATAAAATTCTTTTAGCATCAATTATCGGCGGTGTTGTGCTGCTTCTTGCCGTATTTATAATAGTTGGTTCGATTTCTGCTTCTAAAAAATCCGGGGAACCGATTGACGTCAGCAAAGAACCGTTAAAAGAAGATGTAGATTTATTAACAACCGATAATTTAGGAAAAGCCCTTGAAATTCAAGCTTTGTTAGCCAGAAATAATATTGTGGCTTCCCGTGCTGTAGATGGTACAAAATCAGTACTCCGTCTTAAAAAAGGCGACTGTACTCCGGGTATGAAAAAATGTACAACCGAACAGAGAGACAGAGCTATTATGGTAATAGTAGAAAGCGGTTTGTACGACCAGAATGTCGGGTTAGAAATCTTTGATAAAGGTGATTTTACTTCAACAAAAGAAGATAAGAGAATAAGACTTGTACGTGCCATGAACGGCGAACTTGCCCGTTTAATCAGAAGAATTGACGGTATTGAAAACGCATCTGTATTTATATCAATTCCTGAGCAGACAATGTTTTCTTCAATGCAAAAACCGGTCACTGCAACTGTTCAATTACAGGTTGCTGTCGGAGAAACTCTTAGTATGAGCACAATAAAAGCAGTTTCAAACTTGCTTCTGGGAAGTGTTTCCGGCTTAAAATCCGAAAATATTTCTATTACAGATACAAACGGTCATGTCTATAACAGTCTTATAGATGCTCAATCAGAAATGCTTGCACGTTTGCAGGAAAATGATAAGTATATGCAGGAAAAGGTTCAGGCACAGTTAAATAGGCTTATCGGTCAGGGCAAATACGTTGCAACAGTAAGTACTTTCTTAAAACAAGCTCCTGTAGAAAAATTTACTATAGAATATGATCCGAACAGAAAAGCGTCCGTAACCGAGCAAACTTTCTCGGAAGGTTTGGGCGATCAGACAATGGATACAAATAAAAACACAAATGCAGTAAGCGTTTATCTTCCAAACGGCTTGCCGGCAGGAAGCTCTGATTCTTCACAAAACAGAAGTTATTCAAGAACAGCTCGTGAAACCCAGTACGGCGTAACTAAAGTTCAGACAAATGAATACATGTCTCCGGGAACTCTGGAGGAAATTTCTATTGCGGTAACACTTGAAAAAGATGCGCTTCCTGTTGAATTAACTCTTGAAGAGTTGAAAGAACTTGTTGCGCATGCAGCCAGCCCGAAAGCTGATCCTGAAAATGTAACAATTGCCTTTGCAGACTCTCTTGATCCGTTTATGGCAGGCGATAAGAATGTTAAAGCCCCTATTAAAGC
>CALUSN010000048.1 GCA_944323435.1 Candidatus Gastranaerophilales bacterium
TATGAGAGTTATTGTTATAGGCGGAGGAGCTGCCGGCGCGAGTTGTGCCGCAAGATTGAGAAGATTAGATGAAAATGCGGAGATTATAATTTTAGAAAAAACAAATGAAATCTCTATCGCAAACTGCGGGCTTCCGTATTATGTATCAAATGTAATTTCTTCAAGAGAACAAATGCTTGTATCAACTCCGGAGAAATTCAAAAACTGGTTTAATATTGATGTCCGCTTAAACAGTGAGGTTGTTGAAATTAAATCAAAATCTGTTGTTTTAAAAAGCGGAGAAGAAATAAGTTTTGACAAACTCGTGCTTACCCCGGGAGCAAGCCCTGTAATACCGCCTTTTGAAGGTATTGATTATAATAAAGTTTTTACCGTAAGAACATTAGAAGACGCTGACCGGATTAAAAATTTTGTAATAAATAACAACTCTAAAAAAGCTGCAATAATAGGCGGCGGATTTATCGGGATTGAGATGGCGGAAAACTTTATTGAGATGGGTTTGCAGACAAGCCTTATAGAACTTGCGCCCCAAATTCTTGCGCCTTATGATGAAGAAATTGCTATAGCTGCACAGAATGAGATGAAAGCAAAAGGAGTCGAACTAATTCTCTCCGACGGAGTTAAAAAATTTGACGAAAACACAATTATACTAAACTCCGGACGCGTGGTCGAATTTGATATTGTTATTATGGCAATAGGTGTCAAGCCGGAGATTGAACTTGCAAAATCAGCAGGACTGGAGACCCGCCGCGGAATTGTCGTAAACGACAGAATGGAGACTTCTAATCCTGATATTTATGCAGCAGGAGACAGTATTGAAGTCAAAGATTTTGTAACAGACGATTATACCCTGATTCCGCTTGCAGGACCGGCAAACAGGCAGGGACGGATTATTGCGGACAATATTGCAGGGCTTAATTCCGTTTACAAAAAATCCCAGGGAACTTCTGTTATAAAAGTTTTTAATCTGACTGTAGCAGGAGTCGGAAACAATGAAAAACAGTTAAAAAGCAAGAATATACCTTACTGGAAAACTTATATTTACGGGCGTTCGCATGCCGGATATTATCCTGATTCAACTCTGACACTATATAAGCTTTTATTCGGTCCGGAAGGGAAAATCCTCGGCGCTCAGGCTGCCGGCAGAGAAGGCGTAGAAAAAAGGATTGATGTAATTTCTACCATAATGAGAATGGGCGGAACTGTTCAGAATATGATAGACAGCGAACTCTGCTACGCTCCTCCGTATTCTTCGGCTAAAGACCCTGTTAATATTCTCGGGATGAATGCCCTTAATATTCTTCAAGGACTGGTAAAGCCGGCTTATATTGAGGATTTGAAAGACTCATACCTTGTTGACGTCAGACCTACTGCCGCGTTCAAAAACGAAACAATAGAAGGCGCGGTTAATATTCCGATTAGTGACATCAGAAACCGGCTCGAGGAGTTTCCACGGAACAAAAAAATCGTCCTCTTCTGCAACACCGGACACACAAGCTATTATGCGTCCAGAATATTACTCCAAAATGGATTCAATAATGTGTATTCTCTGATGGCAGGAATAGAAGTATATAAAGAATTAGGCCGCAGAGTAACGAAAACAGATGTATCTTGTTAGCAAATTATGAATAACAATGCGGTATTTAACAAGCGTATATATTTATTAAATAATCCAAACGAACTAGTCCTCAGGTAGATTAAGAAAATATAGAAATAATGTTAGAATATTAATGTAAGTCGGAGACAGCTTGTGCGATTGTCGGATTTCGACGAAAAACTGATTAGGCATTATGTGTGTGTGTTCGACTTACTTCTTAAAAAATTCCAAAATCTTTTCTTCATAATAATTAGCCTTGCTCCTTTTGTCTCTCTTCCGAAAGGAGCTTTTTGTATTTCATTATTCTTAATAGGAAATGAATGCTTCAATTTACCTAAGCATTATATTAGAAAAAAGTTTAATGTAATGAAGAGCGGCAGGTTTTAATATAATAAAGAATCCTCATCGCTCAAACTTTCCTCTCTTTTTTCTAAGAGAGGTTTCTTTATGTTATAACTATATTATGAACTATTCGAGTTTATTTGATACAGCGAGAAACTTTTATACATCGCTTTCATATAATGATAAATACGGACGAGCCAAAATACCTTTCCGGTATTTTTTTGAGTTAACTTACAGATGTAATCTGTCTTGCCCTTATTGCTATGTGGGAAGAGAAAGAAATAAAAACGAACTGACTACGGAGGAGTGGAAAAAAGTTATTGACCAGCTTCCTTTTTATTCAATAGTAACTCTAGTCGGCGGAGAACCGCTAATCAGAAAAGATTTTATTGAAATCTTAGCCTGCACTTCAAAAAAAATTTATAATAAAGTTCACGTAGTTTCTAACGGAATTCTAATTAATGAAGAGATTATTAATGCATTTATAAAATACAGACTTCTGCTTCTTTCGGTTTCTCTTGACGGCTGGGGAAAAAATCATGATAAAAACCGCGGCAAAGAAGGAATTTTTGATAAGATTGTTTCAAATCTCGAAAATCTTAAAGCCAGAAAAAACAGTCAAATGATTGATATAAAAACCATCGTATTGGAAAACAACCTTGATGATATTGTAAAATTATACAAGTACTGCGAAAAAATGGAGTTTGAATTTTTATCGGTCTCTTTTTTGAGAAACAATAACTGGAAACAAAATTCTGTTTTGCAGGATAATTTTATACCTGAATATACACAGAATTATCCCGTAAAATGCTATTTTGATATAGAACATTTTAAAGAAGTTTACAGAGAAATTGAGAGTTTGAACGGCAAAACAAAGCTCCGGTTTTCTCCGAAATTTGAATATTCAAAAGACCCTTTGAAATCAATTGAAGCATTTTTTAATCTGCCGGAAGAAACTCCTGTAAATCAAATATATAAGCCTTGCACATATCCTTATAACAATATGATGATAAATCCTGAAGGTTATATTTACCCTTGTCTTTCAATGAAAATCGGAAACGTCAAAGAAAAGAAATTAAAAGATTTATTTAATGAACCTCACTATTGCTGCTTCCGTAAAAACCTGAAAGCAAGCGGCGGAACATTCGGAGCCTGCCAGATGTGCTGCGAGCTGGAAGTTAAAATATAATTTGTAAAAAGTTGTAATTACACTACTTGCCTGAAAAGCATGTTTATAATATTATTTTATTGGTTGTATGATTCGATAGGTATAACCCTAGTCTGTAAATAGCTTAATTATATTTTTAATTTTACTATCACTATAGATGGAAGAATACAGCCCGTAGTAAAAGAAGTTAAAAAACAAAGGAGACAAAAGATGTCAACAGCATCACTTATTGAACTTTTAGAAGCAGGCGTCCACTTCGGGCACCAGACACAACACTGGAACCCTAAAATGAAACCATATATTTATGGTGCAAGAAACGGTATTTATATTCTTGATTTAAGAAAAACTACCGACCTTCTTGACGCTGCTTATGACGCAGTCAGAGAATACGCAGCAAAAGGCAGAAACGTACTTTTCGTAGGTACCAAAAAGCAGGCTGCTGAAGTTGTTGCAGAAGAAGCAGCACGTTCCGGCGCTTATTATATTAACAGAAGATGGCTCGGCGGTATGTTAACTAACTTTGAAACAATCAGAGGCAGAGTTAACAAACTCAGAGAATTAGAAGATTTCATTTCTTCAGGTCACGCTGAAAAATTACCTAAAAAAGAACAGGCTCAATTAAACAGACAGCTTTCAAAATTGAGCAAAACTTTAGGCGGTATCAAAGAAATGAGAGGACTTCCTGACATTATCTTTGTTATTGATCAGGCTAAAGAAGATATTGCTATAAAAGAAGCTAACAAATTAAATATTCCTGTTATCTGCTTAGCAGATACAAATGCTGATCCGGACGGAATCAACTACATCATTCCTGGTAATGATGACGCTATCCGTTCTATCAAATTAATTACTTCAAAATTAGCAGATGCAGTTATTGAAGGTAAACAGTTAAAGGAAAACAACGCTAACTCTAAAGGCAAAATTGAAGCAATTACAGCTGCTGATGCCGGCGTAGAAGAACCTGCAACTGTTTAGTATGTTAGTGAACAGTGATTGGTGAATAGTGATTAGAGCTGTTTCACAATCACGTAATTTGAAAACCTGAGTTGTGTTTTATTGAATAGTGATTAGATAAAATCTATTCACTATTCACTATTCACTCCTCACTCATTCAAAAGAAGGAGAATTAAAATGAATATTACAGCTACTATGGTAAAAGAACTCCGTGACAAAACAGGCGCCGGCATGATGGATGCTAAAAAAGCTCTTGTTGAAGTAGACGGTGATATGGAAAAAGCTATGGAAGTTTTACGTCAGAAAGGTATTGCTTCTGCTGACAAGAAAATGGGAAGAATCGCTGCAGAAGGCAGAATCGGCTCTTACGTTTCAGATTCAGTAGGTGCAATGATTGAAGTTAACTGCGAAACAGACTTCGTTGCTAAGAATGCTGAATTCATCGAATTAACTAACGGCTTGGCTCAATTGGTTGCAGAATCTAATCCTGCTGATGTTGACGCTCTTCTTGCAACAACCTGCCCTAAATGCGGTAAATTGGTTTCTGATGTTATCAAAGAAAAAATCGCTTCTATCGGTGAAAAGATTACTGTAAGAAGATTCGTAAGATATGAAGGCAACCTTGCTACTTACATTCACAACGGCAAAATCGGTGTATTGCTTCAAACTGACGCAAAAGATGAAGCTCTTGCAAAAGATATTTGCTTACATATAGCATCTTCTGCTCCGGAATTCGTTTCAAGAAAAGACATTCCTGCTTCTGTAATCGAAGAAGAAACAAGAATTGAAATGGGTAAAGAAGACTTAGCTAAGAAACCTGAACAAATCAGAGCTAAGATTGTTGAAGGCAGAGTTAATAAATTAATGGCTCAAAGATGCTTAATTGAACAGCCGTTTGTTAAAAACCCTGACCAAACAATCGAACAGTTGATTGCAGGTAAATTCAATATCGTTAAATTTGACAGATACGTTCTGGGCGAAGGTCTCGAAAAGAGAAACGATAACTTTGCAGACGAAGTTATGAGCCAGTTGAACAAGTAAGAATTAAATAATAAAAAAGGCAGCGCCGCATTGACGGGGCGCTGCCTTTTTTCTATATATAATATTAATATGAAACAATTTGATTCAGCCAGAAATGCTCTCAGGTATTTAATCAGAGAATACAAAATAAAAGAAATTTATTTGCCTTATTACATGTGTGATGTAATAAGACACGCCGTTTTTGCAGAAGGCTGCAAGCCTTTGTTTTACCATATTGACGACAACTTCATGCCAGTCCGAAAATTTCCAGAAGACAGCTATATTCTATATCCTGACTATTTCGGAATTTGTGATAAGAATGTAGAAAGACTCGTAAAAATTTATCCTAAGCTTATTGTTGATAATGCTCACGCTTATTATGCAGAACCAAAAGGGTTTGCAAGCTTTAACAGTTTAAAAAAATTTCTGCCTGTAGAATCAGGTGCAGAACTCTTTATCGGGAAAGAAGAGCGGGAAATTAATCCGGATAAAAGACGAAGAAAAGTTTTTGATAAATATCACGCTCAATTCAAAGACTCCAACATTTTAGAAATAGATATAAAACAAGATGCGATTCCGTTTTGTTATCCTTATTTGGCATCGTCAATTGAATTTGCGGATAATTTAGTAAAAACATTGACTGCCGGCGGTCTTACAATATACAGGTACTGGAACTGTCTGCCGGAAAGTTATCCTGAATATAAATTCTACGGCAGACTTGTCCCTATTCCGCTTGTTTAGTTTTTCTGTTTTTTAAAAATTTTTGCGCAATATCATTCATTTTTTTGAATTCTTTATGAATCTTCCATAGTTTAGGCATTCTCATTGTATCTTCAAAAGGAATTTTTGCGGAATAAAAAGAAGCAATATCAATATTATGTATAATATCCGTAATATTATCATTAATATTTTTGAACATAAGAGATGTATTTGAAAGCAGCATCCAGAGCAATTTCATAACACTGTTCAGGTAATTATGCTTAAAAGTTTCAATTGTTGTTTTTTTGCGTTGCCCAGAATTTTTATCAACCTTTTCTACAAAACTTAAGTTCGCATTTTTATACTGCATAAGAATTCTTTCCAATATATTAACCATTTCAAATTGCTCATTTTCAGTCCATTCCAATATCTTGAATTCTTTTGGCAATTTATTCAGTTTATTTTGTATTGCAAAGCTCATGTCTTTGAAAGATACCATTCTGCCTAGTATATGACGATAGTCAACATCTTTTTGTATTGGGTAAGTTTTGTATGTTTTAATGCTCTCATCAATAAGCTTTCTGTATGTTTCGGGTCTAACCTGACCTGAAATTATATTTTCAGGTGTTACATGTTTAATTAGGGTTGAATATATAACATTTATCAGATTAATATTCTTCTCTGAAACATCTTTTGACATTAATTTCTTTACTTCAAAAAGTATGGTTGTTATATGTTTATCATTAAGATTGCAATCTGTAAAACTGTTTGCAAAGTGCCCAAAAAGATAGATGTTGGAGTTAAGCGATCGTTTTCTAACATCTTTGAAAAATTTACTGCATTCTGCTGCAAATAAATTTTGTTTTATTACAGCTTGCTGTTCAGCAGAAATATTTACAGGTTTTAATGTTTTAAAAGAATTGATTTTCAAAATTTTATATTCCTGTTTAAAATAAAACACAGGAAAAATATTTTTGCCGGTATTGTTATTAAATTTTTTCGCTCAATGATATACAAGCATATATTGGCTGCATTTTCCCCTATCATTTTATTCTCCAATAGTACTCTACCAGATAACTCACCGCATCAAACGGATGCTCAAGAAACTTAAAATCCCTGTTGGATTTAATCTGATTATGGGTAGGAACATTAACAATGCTTGTACCTTCTTTAAACGACAGGTTATAGATATTATAAAGAATCCACTTGCACCTTCTCGGGTCGACAAATAAATGTCTTTCACCTTTTGAATTTTTAACCCTTGCATTAAAAGCTGAAATTCTGTTTAAAACAGGCGGATTATAATCTCTAAGCCTGAACTTCACATCTTCATATCCGTGGTTTTTAAGCGCATTTTTAATAATTGCATAATTTGTATACTCGCTCTGCGTGCTTCTGTTATCACCGGAGGCGTCGCCGTTTATAATAATTTCCGCCTTATGCGCCGGATACCGCCTTAAAAATTCGTCTATACACTGCTGGGTAGAAGTATTTTCAATCACAATTTCATCGAAGAAATAAACATTCTCGTCATCTTTATGTGCAAGCGCCCAGCACATAGGATCGACGTTGAAATCGCAAGTAAGATGAAGCGGTAAATCATCCCTGTAGCGGAGGTGCAGTTTATTGTCTTCTCCAAATCCCTTAACCACAAGTCCTGAAGAATAGTCGCCAAATTCCCCGAGAACATTTATCCTGTAGTATTCTTCGTCAAAACTCTCTTTCATAGATTGGATAAAATGCGGGGGTAAATAGATATTATTAGTTGTCGGAGCAATAATTAATCTGTAATTTTCTTTCGGCTTTTCTACAAACCTCTGCCATATCCAGCCTTTATCCGGCTGGGGGTTTGTATGCCCGAAAAGACGGTACCTGAAATCCACCCAGCTTCTGCCTCTGTATGTATTTCTCAAACGTCCGAGAAGCTGTTTAAAAGAAGAGTCTGTAATTTGTGAAGCTTCTTCGATTTCAGCCCAGTGTAAATTTAGAGATTTAAATTTTTCAGGATCTTCAAGAGCTGAGAATAAAATCTCAGAGCCGTTAGAAAATTTGATAATTTTATCGACTTTATTATAGGTGTAATCCTTATCCATCACGTATCCGAGATTTTCGAGGTGATCTAAATACGATACAAGTGTTGTTTTTCTCACAAGTTCATATTCTTTAGCTCCGACTAAACCGCGTGAGCCCGGGTATTTTTTTGCAAGTAAAATTCCCAGAAGGGAGCCGCACCAAGTTTTGCCGCTCCCGTAACCGCCCTGATAAATTGCCACATCCAGTGAATTTGAATGCGGAATTTCTATAAATTCTCTTTGTTTGTCTAATAATCTATACCTTACCATAACTGTCTCCGATTATTTTTTTTCATCCTTATCATTCCAGCCGCAAAATCTCTGATAAAAATCTACAGTATTTTTCATAAGGCAGCGCTTTACAGGATTCACCCTGCTGACTTTTAAGAGGGAATCAAAGACGCAGCTTGAAAAATATCTGTCATTATCCACATATTCGTGATTTTCGCACAAAACATCGTGTATCAAAGACGGAATTAAAAATTTAGGATCCGTTTTTGCGCCGATATCACGCCAAAAAAGACGGGGTATTGAAGCCCCGTCCCAACAATAATTTTCTCTTATAGAAAATTCATATTCTTTTTTCTTTTTGTAATCACAAAGTTTTACATTTAATAATCTTTTATTTTCAAAGGGATATTTTGTGATTGCCTTCTTTTCCAAAGTTGTCATTGAAGGCAGCGGATAGCGCATTTTTACACACGGCGCCGCTGAAAAAAATATCCCCAGTTTTTTATCTTTGTACCAGGTTAACATGTTGAACTCCTTTTATACTGGTGAATAGTGGTTAGTGAATGGTGACTGGAGATTTAAATCTATTCACTATTCACTCCTCACTACTCACTAATTTTGTATAATCATTCGTCTCAAAGAACTCATCGAGCTGTTGTTTGGTAAAACCTAAGATTCCGCCTACCAGATCAATGTAAGGGTTGCCTCGGTAGAAGTTATTGGCTTTGAGTTCGATTTTGAGGGCTTTGAGGTCAATAGAGTGACTAGTGACTGGTGAATAGTGAGTAGAAGTTTCATTAATTTTCGATTCACTATTCACTATTTCACTACTCACTAAATTTATAATATCCTCAAAGTCCATTCCTTTAGCTTTATATATTGCTCTTTCTACATCTGCAGCCGTAAGATTAAGCATTGCAATACGTTCGGCTTCCTTTTCAGCCTGCTCAGCTTCGTATTCGGCAGTATTGTCAACAACCTGACCGTTAACAAGCTTCTCAAAAGGTTCCAGAGCAAATAATTCGCCGTTTTCCCCTTCTTCTATCTTTCTTCCGTTTTGATGATTGTGTAAGACTATAAAATCAGCCCTCTGAGTTGACGTGTATGGTTTTTCTAATTTATATGACATAAAAAATCCTCCTGTTATTTCTTAAAACAATTGACAAACAGAAGGTTATAGTAAATAATATTAATACAGGGTGGCAGCTTGCCAAGCTGACCGGATATCCTGAAGAAGTCAGAACGGTTCTTATCTATTTAGATGAGAGCCGTTTTTTAATACGCATAAAATCAAAAAGATTAAGAATAATGCTATATTGAAATTATCCATATCGACCCCCTTTCTAGTCGGGAACCAACCCGAAGTCAGAATAATAGTGTGAGCGGTTCCGTTTTAAAAAGGATATCTTTTACCCTGCAAGAACTATCTTAGCATAGTTCCTGCTGTCTGTCGAATTGTCAATGTTCTGTTTTAGCAATTTAGGTTGGGAGAAACCCAACATTAACTGAGTTGCCGGACTAAAGCCCGAGCTGGTGATGAGTGAATGGGAATTAGTGTTTTCATATTTCTATTCACTAATCACTATTTGACGATTCACCGTCCTCGATATATCCTGTAACAAGCCAGCTTAACCGGGGACTGCCTGATGTTAACCAGGCAACCGTAACAGTTGAAGTTGTCTCTACAGCTATACGAAAACCCGTGTGATATCCGGCAGCGATTTCATTCATTTGACTGATTTGGGCAGTAACTCCTGTTTTGATATCTTTTAATGTTTTTAGCAATTGTATTCTTGCAGAGGTGCCATTTAAATTATCATACTGCGATGACCAATAGGCCCCGCCCTGAATACAAAAACCATCTGAATATACACGATACCAACTGTTCTCATTCTGATATGTCTCAACCAGATATGGTTTCGTACAGTTTGATAAATCGGTATTCACTTTGCCTGCTAAATTTGCAGATATTCCGGCTGTATCAACAATTGTTTTGATAATATCTTTACCTGCGTCTGTAATATTTGTAAGATTTTTATTTAAAGCTCCTGAAAGCGTAGTTGAAACTGCTGCAGCCTGTTCTGTCGCAATTTCTGCCTGCTCTGTAGCAATAACTGCTTTTTCTGCAGCAAGCTGGGCATTATAAACCGCATTTTGGATTACTGATATGTTTTGTGCACATAATCCTATATTATTATCTCCTGTTAAATCTGCTGCAACAGTTTGAAAACCGCTGTTATTTAAAACAGAAGATTTTGCACTATATGCTGTTTGAGAAGCTTCTTTTGCAAGTTCTGCATAATATTTTGAAGAATATTCCGTACCGTCTACCGGGTCGTTTGTCTTATTTGCCCACGCTTTTGCCAGAGAACTGTAATATGCGGAAGCATCGTTAGCCGGAGTGATTTTACCATCTTCTGTTGAGGAAGTGACATTTATTTTAATTACATTATTCTGTTTTTTTATATCAACCATTACGCCCCCTCAACTTTCTTCGGAAAGACTGTAATTGTATTCTGATACCCTATTTCACTGTCTCCAATGAGTAAAGTATCCTCCAATCCGTCATCAGAACATTGTTTTATTCCATAATAATATACTGCACAGGTTTCATTTTTAGGAACCGTCATTAAATCTGTATAATCGCCGGTAAGTTCAAACACTACAGAGGAAGCCTTATTACTATTTACCTGAAGTTCATTTCCTACCGGCTGCCGGTTCTTGTCTTGTATAGCCAGATAAATTGTATAATTTTTATCCGTATTAATTCCGCTGATAAATAATGTTCCGCTATCCCCCTGAAAAAGTGTTATATTTCCGTTTTCATCAATTCTAAAAGCCATAATTTTTCTCCTTATTTACCGCAGGCATACCAGTCAACACTGTAATTCCATCCTTTACCGTTGCTATGAGTGAAAGAGTCTGTCGTTTTATCGGAAATACCGCCGCCCTCAAAATATGTACAGTGAGTGCCGAGAGTCAGTGTATAATTTGTATCTTTAAATTCTTTAAGGTAAGTTGTCGTACTTCGTGATGTACACACTCCGCCCTGCTCAAGCCAGACTCTTGTTTGTTTTTCTGAATCAGAAAAGTATTCTTTGTACCACGATGTACCGTTAAAATAAGTATTAATGTACAAATATCCGCCCGCATTAAGACTTGTTGTTATATCATCTATATCCTCACCTATTTCTTCTATATCAGTATTCAACTCTTCACTCATGGATGAAATTGTACTGTTTATACTTGCTATATTTGAACTTACTCCGGCATTATTTGATGTTACTGTTTCTGCAACAGAACTTATCCTGTCATCAAGATACTGAAAATTATTATTCATAACTTCCGATGATGCCAGAGCGCCATATTCAATTTCTGTTAAAGCCATCTGAACTCCTTTCGCTGATTAATGTGTCATAAATTTTGTCCAATTTCTGATTTATATCACTTATCTGGTCTTTCATATTCCCGAACTCGGATTTTGTAATATAAACCTCCGCCACCTCTGCCAGTATCTCTCTATGCGTATGTTCAAGCATTTCAGGCGTTACAAAGAGATTGTATTGAAATATTATTGCAATACACATAAGAATCAGAGGGGTGTATTTGTATATTAAATCTCTGCTCATTATAAATCTCCTTTTAAAGAACCATAGACAGCCAGTAGTTTTGATAAAATATCCGCAGTGTCATTTGCAGCTCCCGTGCTCTGAGACAAAATATTCCCTTTACCGCTTGAAGTTGTTGTTGCATTACCTGCACTTGTCTGCAATGATTGATTTTGCATATCAGAAATCACGTTATATCCCTGCATGTATGCAGACAGCAGATTATTTATCATCGCTGCCGAGTTATCTTGAGATTCTGAAAGTAATTCATTTATATAAGACGACAGTGAATTTGTATTCGCTTCTGCCAGATTGTTATACATATCTGTTGCCTGAGAAGAGCGAATCATATTTCTGTTTGAAAGCGGGTTTATGATATTATTCTCCAGATTCTTTAAACTCTCGCTTGCCAGAGCACTTGTATAAGCATTTAATTTTGCCTGATTAGTCGTAGAATTTAAACTCGGATTCAGATATTCATCCAATAGTGTATTCATATTTTTATTTACAAAATTGTAAACAGAATCCAGAGCAGTTCCGGGCTGAAAAGAGGCAGTAGTTCCGGAATTGTTTGTTGTAGCTGTAGCATACGGATTTGTTGTCGTTGTATTGCCGTACACTGTACTTGTTTTATTAGACTGTTTTCCCATGTTCTAATCCTTTCTTCTAAACTGTTTTTACTTTTATCTTTCCGAACTCAATATTTTTGATACAAAAGTCATCCCCTTCATTTTTTGTAAAAATCGTCATTTGAAGTGTCTTAAAATACGAAGCGGGAAGCGTTTTAACAGCATTTATATCTTTGCTCGGAAAATAACTCATATCCCAGTGACCGATATCAAAATACAGAGTATTCTTTAAACTTTTTGCTTTTACATAACGAACTTTTGAAGTTGCTGAGTCATAATTCCTTACATATTCGATATAAAAACTGTTGTTATAATACATATCAAGAGTGACTTTTGGAGGATATGAAAGTATTTTTATTGAATTTTCTATACCTAAATTAAGCGGAGAGCATTTATAAAAAGCTTCAATAAACTCTCCGTCAAAATTGTTTGAACTGTATTCCTCATAAATCTTCTTACCGCCTGAATAAAGAACCCCGCCGATTGTTGCAAAACAATTTATCTTCTGCGCTTTTCTCTTAACCCACGATTCTCTCAGGTAGTCATAAATCAAAATTGTTGAATAATTCTCATCTTCATCCGGAAGCAAAAACCAGACCTCATTCCTGTCAGAAGTTACAACCGATAGAGTTCTTATCCAGTCGAGTTTATTTAGCGGTATATTAAACAACTCCTCCTGAATATCCAGAGCAATATTTTCTCCTAAAGTTCTATCACCGTTTACAACCTGCTTAAAGGAAAAAACACCTTTTTTCGTATTGTCATAAAAATACAACTCTGTTCCGTGAAATACCAGCGCATTATAAGATGCACACCCGCCGGGGAATTCCATTGTTTTAGAGAAACTGTAATCATCCTCTCTTGCTATCAGACAGGAGGAGTTTGAATGAAATACAGCTAGAGTACCAAGATACGGATAAATTGCCGTTATATTTTTTACAAACTCAATATAACCGGCGGAGGTTGCAATCTCTGCATCAGATGTCGAAAAGTCATAAATATCTTCCTGTACCGAATACCACAACACCTGTCCGCTAAATACCCAGAGCCTTCCGGCAAACACAACAAGCCCAAAGCCCTTGATATCACGACCGTCACCGTCTTTAATCTCCATCATCGTGACTTCGTCAAGTTCGCTGTCCTCATTGTATTTATTAAGCTCTATACTCAACATTTCTTCCCCGTTTGAAAACACCCACAAATCCGACCAGCCCTGAGTCACATCGGTTGCGCAAGATTTTGATGTAACGCTTAGTCCCGTGACTTTTGAGACCAGAGTGCCGGACGCAGGAGAAAACAAATAAATTTTACCCTCCTCTGAGCTTTCAGTATGGACAAAAAAATATGTGATTCCCTTCTGAATACTCTCAAATATATTAATAACTTTCTCACCTGAAGGAATATCATCACAAACGCATACATTCCCCTTAGAAGTCCTGATACCGACCCCTGAATTGACTTCTGTCGAAAATAATTCCACATTCTGCATATCGGAAGCCGTTATCGTAGACGATGAAAAAACAGAATTACTCCGGTTTATACCGGAAAATTTGTTACATATTAACGATGTTCTCTGCATTTTAATCCTTTCTGCATTAAGCAACTATATAAAAAGCCCTATCTGAATAAGGCTGAATCTTAAGAAATAATAAGAAAATCCGGATTTTTTAAACTCAATTTTACAATTCTTAACAATTAAGAGCAAAAAAGGCAATTTTTTAGAAGTTAAATACTTTATATATACATAAGA
>CALUSN010000049.1 GCA_944323435.1 Candidatus Gastranaerophilales bacterium
CTCGCTTTGAATAACAGGTTAACAATGGTTTGCTATGGAGTGGTCGCCAAGTCGGCTAAATATGTTTGCACAGAAGAGGCTGCATAAAAATTTGGCAGCTAATATCCGGCATTGTTTAATGACAAAAAGATTTAAGACAACAGTCAACAAAAAAGACTCTTCTTAATTAGAAGAGTCTTTTTTATTTAAGATTGTTTTTTTATACTAATTCTACTGTATACTGTGCATTGCGTTCCGCTATTTCAACAAGGCTTTTAGCTACAGCCAGCATTGAAATTTCAGAGTCAAGCTTATTTATGCATGAGCCGCAGCCAATTGCTGATGCACCTGCAGCAAAAGCAAGAGCCGCAGTTGTAGGATTAATTCCTGTAGCTGTCATAACAGGGGTTTCAATATTTCTTGTAAGCTCTATTGTATTTGAAATAGTTAATTCAGCTCTTTCTAATAAGCCCCTTGCCCCGCAGGAAGGAGTTTCATTAGTAAAATGTCCTTCTGTCTGAATAAGATCAACCCCTATTGTCTCCAATTCTCTTGCCAGATTAATCTGTTCTGCTATTTCAAGCTCACCCGGTATTGTCACACAGAAGAATACATCACTGCCGATTAGTTTCCGTGTTTCGCTTGCGAGAGAAAGTACCTGAGATGCGGTAAAAGATTCGCCTTTCTTGTATAATGCATCAAAATTTCCGAGTTCTACTGCATCGGCACCTAAAACTACGGCATGTGCCAATTCCTGCGGATTAACAGAAGAAACAAACAACGGTAAATCAGTCATATGTCTTACTTCAGCTACAATATCAGGATTCGCACAAATATCAAGTGCATTTGCTCCTGAATTTGAAGCTGCAAGAGCCACTTTTTTTACATTATCAATATCAAAATTATCAATACCGGCAATAATTTTTACTGCTCTTTTTTCTTCCAGAGCTCTTTTAAAATTTTCAATTCTTGACATAAATTTCTCCTTCTGTGTTGATTGTGATAAAACATCCCGTCTATTATACATTAAAATTTGAAACCTTGCAATATATATCCTGTACGCTGTTTTTGCGGTAATTGTCTTTACTTTTACAATTAATAAATAATAAATTGAAATCGGGAGGGAACATGTATAGAAGATTTATATTGATAATACTGCTCATGATGACATCTCTGCCGGTTCTTTCTTTCGGCAGAATCAAGAGTGCCGAGACAATATATGAAGAAATAAATCCGGCAATAGTAACTGTTGATTCGCAGCTTCCTGACGGATTATCCTGCGGCACAGGGTGCATTATTGATAAAAGCGGAGTAATATTGACCAGTGCGCATGTTGTAGACATTGGTAAAGCGGTTGTTGTAACTACAAATAACGGACAGAATTACGATGCGAAAGTATTGAAACATCTTGGAGATAATAAAGATATAGCTTTATTAAAAATTAATGCCGGTGAAGAGTTAAAAACTGTTAAATTGGGAAATTCCGAAAAAATAAAAGTCGGAGAAAAAGTTCTTGCTATCGGAAACCCTTTCGGATTCAGCGGAACTCTTACACAGGGAATAATATCACGAATTGATTATGCAAAAAACAGAATTCAAACAGATGCAGCAATCAACCCCGGTTCATCAGGCGGCCCGTTATTAAATGCTAAAGGTGAAATTATAGGGATTAATCAGGCAATTTACAACCCTGATAATAATATCTCAAATATCGGTATAGGTTTTGCAACTCCAATCAATCTTGTTAAAGAATATCTGAAACAAACAGAGTAAAAAGTTTACATTTTAACCCGATGCATTATATAATAATATATATGCGAATCTTAATTATCTTATTATCATTTATAATTTTTTCTTCTTCCGTATACGCCGAAGGCTTGTCTTTAAGAGATTATGACGAGTTTGATATTCCTACGGGAACACATATACCGGTTATTTCTCTGCAGGAATTTTCAACAGCATACTGTGAAGAAGGCGACAGGGTAAATTTTGAAACAACAAATGATATATATTTATATAATAAAAATGTCATTCCTCAGGGAACAAAGCTTAGCGGATATATAGATAAAAAAAATGAACCTATTATCGGAACAAACGCAGCAATGCGGGTTTTTATTAATAAAATGTATCTGCCGGACGGATATGAAATACCGCTAAAAGCGTATGTTTATACTGCAAATAATAACATTATAGGCGGTAATTTAACACCTCCTGCCAAATATATAAGAATTCCGCATTATCAAAGATGGGCTATGTTCAGAGCAATGGGAACACTGCAATGTGTTCCGGGAGGAGAAAGAAAAATGGGTGAACACGTTACAATCGCATCAGGCGCTAATTTAATCATTGTTCTTACAGCTCCGATACATATGACACATACATTAATAAATTGACAAAATTCTCATTAATAATAAAATGTAATATAAAGGGGAGGGTTAATATGAAGAAATTATATGCAGCACTTGTACTAACATCTTTATGCATAAATAGTGGCGCAATTGCCGCATCAAATTATTCATTTGAGCAAATACAAACAACACCTGTACAGAATTCAAATTATGTACAACAGCCGTTACAATACAGCACAAACCAGCCATTACAGGGCAATGTTGTTATGGTTCCTGCAGGGACATCCTTACCGGCCATGCTCACTACACCTTTATCTTCAAAAGATACCTCTGTCGGACAGACTGTAACAATGGCTTTAAATTCAGATTTTTATTATAATAACAAGCTTATTGCACCTGCGGGCAGTACGATATCCGGAACTGTTATAGAAGCTTCAAAAGCAAAACGCGGCAGCATGAACGGAAAACTAAGTGTCAGGTTCACACAAATTTTTACTCCTTACGGAACCCAAATTCCTATTTCTGCAGTAATTAAAACAGATGATAATACCGGCGTTTTAATCGGCGGAACAAAGCTTGACGTTACGAAAGAATATGCCAAAGATTTAGCAGCAGGAAGCGCTGCCGGAGCACTTTCAGGTTTAGTATTCGGAGCTCTTGCAGGCGGAAATGTAGGCAGAGGAGCGGCATTGGGAACTGCGGTCGGAGCCGGCGGCGGTCTTGTAAAATCAGTATGGGACAAAGGTAATGATGTGGAAATTCCGGCAAATTCCTGTATTGATTTAATGCTTACCCAGCCGATTACTGTTTCTGCTTCAAGTTATAGTTATGAAAATTAGTAAGTAGATTAATTTAATTTATATAAAAGATTTATTATCCTGAAAGGGTAATAAAAGAGAGAATAACCACAGTGTCATTATTAGAAAACAAAAGTTTTATACAAGACGAGGATGAGGATAAAAATATTGAAGAGTACACGCTGCCTTCAATAGTAACAAGCAAGCCGGAAGTTATTTCAATTAACAAATCGCTTGCAATATCTTCAGCCATGCATCCGGCAGTAGTTTTGCTTATATGGCTTATAACAATTGCTCTGGCACTTATGGGAATTAATCTGACTTTATTTAAAAAACCACAGGCTCAGCTAAAAAAAGACATTGAATTCGTTCTGGTTGATAAGGAAGCACAGCCGCGTGATCCTAATACCAAAAATCGCTCGGATATGAATTCAAGAAGCGGCGGTATTAATGATCCTAAAAGAAAAGTCTCAATGCCGTCTCCGGCTCCCAAAAAAGCTTCTAAACCTTCAGCTGCTTCTCAAAGAGCTAATCAGATGATTAAGCAGCAGCAGAAACAGTTGAAAAAACAAGTTCAACAGCCAGTAAAAAAGGCTCAACCGGCACCTGCTTCCGCATCAAAAAACACGCAGCAAAAAGTGCAGCAAAAGCCGGCTCCTGCAAAACCAGCCCCGCCAACAGCCAGACCGTCGGCTAAACCGGTTTCATCACCTGCACCTGTCGCAAAACCATCTTCAAAATTTACGGTTCCGGCGCCAAAAAGCGCTCCTGTTGGTAAAACACTTGCAACAGGCCCTATCGGCGGAACATCAGCCCCGACTGGCGCAAAATCCGGCGGCAGTTCATCAGGCAGCACTTCTAAGGGAAGTGCGTATGCGCCGAAACCTTCGCTCTCTCCTTCAGCAGGCAGCAGCGGCAGCCAGTTATCAAGAGGTTCAAGCGGCTCCGGCAATCTGGGAAATCCGGGCGGCGGAGGAGGAGCTCCGGGAATAGATGCTCTGCGAGAACCTGATTTCGGACCATACATGCGGGAACTGCAACGCAGAATTAAACTTAATTGGGATCCGCCTAAAGGAAATGAAAGCAAGAGAGTTGTTCTTTTATTCAAAATTGCAAAAGACGGACGGCTTCTTACCTGTCGGGTTCAAAAATCATCCGGTATGCCGTCTGCAGATCAGGCAGCACTGAAAGCAGTTGAACTTACAGCACCTTTCAGACCGCTTCCGGCAGATTTTAAAGGACAAAGCATCGATATACAATTTACTTTTGATTACAATGTATTCAATGCTTCAAGATATTAGTACAATATGATGAGGGAAATATTATGGAACTATTATTACATTCAATTCAACTGGACTGGCCGGTACTGCTGCCTATATTGATATGTTCAATTTTAACGGTTGCCGTTGCCATTGACAGAGCTGCATTTTATAATGCAAACAAAAGAAACGTAATTGAGTTTATACCGAGACTTCAAAAGGAGCTTGCAAAAAATAACTTAATGGGAGCTCAGAATCTTGCAGTTCAATGCGGCGGAATTATCGGTGAAGTTACAGAAGAAGGGGTCAGAATTTTTTCTGAACAAAAGAAGGGATTTTCAAGATCATTTGATATTGCATCGGCTCTTGCAACAAGAAAATTGGAACACAGATTGACAATACTTGGTACTATAGGCGGGGTAGCTCCGTTCCTGGGGTTATTCGGAACTGTTGTCAGAATTCTTTATACTTTTCAGGATTTGGCTTCACAGGGTAATCAATCAGCAGCGGTTGCAATGGGTATCGGTTCTGCGCTTATTGCTACAGCCTTTGGTTTGGGCGTTGCTATTGTTGCGGTTATCTGCTATAACACTTTCCAATCAACAGTAAGACGTTTTGAGGACGATTTCCAGTTAATTAAATTATTGTTCTTAAGTTTTGCTGATTCGGAAGAAGAAACAGGGATTAAATCACAATCAAGCGTTGCGTTAGGCTAAAAAACTAAAGGGATAAATATATGGGTATCAAAACCGGAAAAAAAGCTTTATTTACGGAAATCAATATAACACCGCTTACGGATATCTTTTTGGTGCTGCTGATTATAATGATGGTCGTTGCGCCTACATTCCAGTCTATAGATAATGCGATTACGGTTCCGGAAGTAAATAGCGGCACCTCCATTGAGCAGGGTAAAGTCACTGTTTCTGTTACTAAAGACGGAACAGTATATGTCGGAGACAAACGCTCTTCTGTTGAAACCCTTTCTGCAGATTTATCAGCGCTTAAGGGAAGCAGTGAAAAAGCAGAAGTTGTTGTTAAAGCCGATGAACAGGTAAAAAGCTCTATTATTATGGATATTATGGATGCAGCTCAGGATGCTCATTACAAAAAACTTATTGTAGCAGGGGAGCCTTTAAATAAAAAAGAACAGAAAAAACTTGAAGAGAGTGCTTCAGCCGCTGCTACGTCCGTACCACAGGATAATCAGCTAGAGAATTGGGGTGAATAATGCGCGACAGTTTTAATGAAATAAACATAACACCGCTTACAGATATCTTTTTGGTACTTTTGATTATTATGATGGTAATTGCGCCGCTATTAGATCAACAGGGCTTAAACCTGGCCGTTCCGGAGGTTGTGAATGAAGAGCAAATTGTTAAAGATTCTAAAATAATGAATTTTAGCGTAACTGCCGACAACAGATATATTTTTAACGATACTGAAATACCAGCTTCCGATTTGGAAAAAACGGTAGGAGAAAATGCTAAAAATTTCCCTGACGGTTTATTAATTCAAGTTGATGATAACGCCGAACACGGAGCGGTCGTGAAGCTTATGGACAGCGCAAGAAATGCCGGAGTTACCAGTATATCACTTTCAAGATAAGGATTTGCGCCGTGCTTGAACCGTTTATTTGGATGTTTAAAGCTGAAAATTTTGGGAAAAGATATCTGCAATTGCTGATTGCGATTGTAATATTCACTCTAATTGCTATTCTTACAAATTTAATCGGAGCATCTCTTCCGAAAGAATCCGGTGCTGCAAACACTTTTTTAATAATATCTATTGCTTCGCCTATTCTTTTGATATTTTTAATTCAGGGATATTTTTGGGAACTGACAGCCGGTATAATTTCAAGAGATATAGATATTATGGCAAGTAATATCTATTCCGGAAAAATTAAAAGCGTATTCAAAATCAAAATTCCGGACTTTAATCCATTTTCTTTTATATGGCGGGGATTTGCATCTATTATTGCATCAATATTAATGTTTATTCCGTTTATTCTTCTTGTTATGTCTACACAATACACTCAAGTATTCTTCCTGCCGTATGAAAATGCAGAATTTTATCATAAAATATATGCCATTTGTTATAATGTTATTTATTTCTTGTTTTTTGCACTTATACCTGCATTATTATGGAACTATGCAAAAGAAAATTCAATTGTTGCAGTGTGGAATTTAAGAAAAGCAATATACTTATTAGAAACATATCCGCTAAAATATATTTGGAATACTTTTCTTTTTATCATATTTTATCTGTTCAATTATCTTATATTATTTGTAATTCAAAAATACGTATTTAATCTCAGTTTATTAAAAATAACTAATATAAGTCTTATTAGCTTCGGAGTATTTTTCTTTTTATTTATATCATATTTAATCTATTTGTACAGTCTTCATGTATATGCCTATCTTCTGGGAACAATTGCTCCGACCAGTGAAGGTTAGCGGATAAGTTTTAAACAAAGTTCATCAAAAATGTTTATAGCCCGCATACCCAGTTTTGCCTGCAATTTTGCGTCTTCAATATACTTAATATGTTTTATAAATACGGTTTCTTTAGGATTCGATTTAAGTACATTCAACACATAATTTTGAATACTGTCTAAAATTTCCGTTGAAGAATATTCTTTTGTTAAATCATTCAGCTTTTGTGAGACATTAAAAACATCTTGTCTGCTGAATTCATAATAATTGGTAAATATTGCAGAAATACAGTCATATTTGTAATCATGCAGTTCAAATGACGGCACAAAAAAACATTGCGAACGTGAAATAATCGTTGATAAAAGATCTTCAATGTATCTTGCAAGAAATATAAAAGTTACACCGGGCTGCGGTTCTTCAATAACTTTTAGAAGAGAATTTGCTGTTTCTGCCTGAAAATTAACAGGATTAAGGCCTGATGGTTTTCCATTTTCGTCCCTGTCACAAAAAATAAACACTCTATGGAACTCCGATTCTGAAAGCAGCATTTCTTTTATCATTTGAGATTGTTTTATAGATATTACTGTTTTTGAATCATCGTCATCCGGTTTGTTATCGGTTTTGGAAATCGTAAGCACCGCTGGATGAGTGTTTTCACGTATCCACTTACAATTCAGACAGTCGCAATTATCCTCTCCTGTTGATTTACAATTTAACAGCCGTGCGATTTCTGTTGCAAGAGTATATTGCGATTCTATATCATTACCATAAAACAATATACTCTGCGGCAAAGCCCTGTTTTTACTCCGGATGGCTTCCGTAAAATAATTTGTTAAAAACGGATATTTATTTGATAATAGCACACTCAACCTCCGAAACAATATCAATGGATTCTGCTGACTTTATTTTGAACTCGGCCCTGAATAATTCTTCTTTCAGTTTAACAATATCAGCAACTTTTGTATTTTGAAGTTTTTGCAATGTTTGTTTAACTCCGAATTCCCGCATTCCGGTAAGTTTTGCAAGTTCCTCTATTCCCATAGATTTATTTGTTTTTAAAATAATCCATTTTCTCAAAAGAGTTTGTATTGCCGATAAAATTTCCAGAGGATGTTTTTTATCGAGCAATTTTTGGAATTCAAGAAGAGCTTTGTCGCATTTTCCCTGCATTATCATCTCAGTAAACCCGAATAAATCCTCATTGGATATACAAATTTCTTCTACCATTTTTTTGGTAATTTTTTTCTCCGGATATGCAAGCAGCTTCAATTTGTCCAACTCTGTATCAAATTCCCGCAGATTATTACCAATATTGTCTATCAAAAGTTCTTCCGCATCGCTGCAAAGAGTAATATCCTTACTCTTTGCCTGTTTTTTTATCCAGGCTGAGATTTCTGCAGTCTTATACGTTCTAAATACGGGAAATTCTTTTTTATTAAATTTTGATAAAATTTTGTATAATTTTCTTCTGGCATCAAGGGTTTTGTTTTCATTTCTCGGCAAACGCACCACAAAAACAACATCAAGAGTGTCTGGATTATTTTTCAAAGCTTCTTCAATTTCAATAAGCTCTTTTTCATCAAAAAAACTTTTGTTTGACAAGAAATATTCTTCTGAATTTATTATTAAAAGCATATTCCCGAACATCATCGGCGGAGTCCTGAGAGCAGTTATTAAGGTATTAAAATCGGGATTATTAAATGTCTGCAAACTCATTGTGATAAAATCAGGATTTAATTTAGAACTCATTTTTTTTAATTCAAGTTCTATATTATAATCTTCATCCCCGTAAAAAAAATAAATTGCCATACAAGTATTTTACTACAGAAACATCAAAACTTTTTATTTAATTAAAATTTTAACAAATTAAAAATTATAACTTTGTTTGTAAAATTTTGTAACAAATTGTAGTCAAAAGTGTTATAAAAGTATGAGCATGTGGAATAAATAATATATAATAGCAATAAGGATATGTATCAGATGTTACAATCAGGGAAGTTCAAACAAAAGCACAGGAGATTGTTGAAAGCGGCATTGAGCTGTAATCCTTGTGCAGCCTTGCTTCTGGCCCTCGGGGGGGGGGGGGTAAATCCCGCTATTAGCAAGGGTTTTGGGACTTTTTGGAATATTGGGAAGTTTAGAAGTTTAGGAGCTGAGAAGGAAGAAAAATTTTATTCTTCCCACTTCCGGCTTATCGTTTCCCCTCTCTCCGGTCCTCTCCCCGAAGGGGCGAGGGGACCATTTAAAAATCTCTCCCGCAAGGATGTGCGGGAAAATTGAAATCCTCTCCCTTTAGGCAAGGGGAACATGCACTGATGTTCACTTAATCCTTTCCACTATCCGATTCTGTAATGCTAATATTTAGAATGTTTTATTTAATAACCAAGTGTTATAATTCCGTAATAATTAAGAAAAATATCTACAAAAAGTTAACTTATTTTAAGCTCAAAAGCCATGGGTACTCGACATTTCATAATTTTTTGTTTATGATAAAAGTTATACTAGCCCAATAATAGTTAAAGGAGAAAAAGAATATGCAAGTAATATTGAAAAAAGAAGTGCAAAATATCGGAGAAGCCGGTGATGTAGTAAACGTAAAAGACGGTTACGCAAGAAACTATCTTATCCCTAAAAATTACGCTGAAATCGCTACTGAAGGCGCTTTGAAAAACAGAGAACAAAATATTGCAAGACTTCAGGCTAAGCAGGAAAAATTACATCAGGAAGCTCTGGCAAAAGCAGAACAAATTGAAAAAATCGGTTCAATCGAACTTTCTGCTAAAGCCGGCGAAAGCGGGAAATTATTCGGTACAATTACAACTAAGAAATTGTGTGAAGAATTAAAAGAAAAACATAACATTGAAATTGACAGAAAAACAGTTTCATTAAATGCACCTATTAACAAAATCGGTGAATTTACAATGTTAATCAAATTGACTTCTAAAGTTAAAACTGAACTGAAAGTTATTGTTACAGCATCAGAAGTTGTAAAAGAAGCAGTTGAAGAACTGACAGAAGAAACTGAAGCATAGTTTTTTAAATTTTTAAGCGTGCCGGAATTCCGGCACGCTTTTTATAAAGAAAGAGCTGAGATGAAAAAAACTTTTAGATGTTTACCTACAGGTGATTTACCTTATACAACGGATAAGGCAGCTACTAAAATGATGGTTAAGCTTTTTGAAGATATTCCGTATTTGGCTAATCTTCCTGAAGCATCGCCTGACGAAACTCTTATTAAGAGAACACTGATAAATACTCCTGGTGTTCATATTAAAGAAAAGAAAATTATTTTTAAAAACGATGAAGAGGATTTAAAACAAAAGCTTGTGGCACTGGACGCTGCATTTAACAATCCGACACCTGAAAATTTGGAACCGTATGCTCTTAATACTTTTTTTCTGCCAAAATACCGCCAGATAATTGAAAGAATTAAACCGGCCCAAACGGTGGTTAGTCTTGCCGGCCCGTTTTCGGTTTCACAAAAAATCTTAAATAAAGACGGCAGCCAGCTTCTTGCGGACAAGTACTACAGAAAACTTGTTGTTCAGGCGGTGAGCGTAAAAGCATTATGGATTATTAATAAAATCAGGGAGATATCTCCGGAAACTGTCCCACTTATTTTATTAGAGGAACCTTTGTTGAACAGAGTCGGGGATGTAAAACGGGAAAATGAAGACGTTACCCGCGATGTGATTATTAATATGATGTCTAAGGTTATATCTAAAATTCATGAATTTGATTCAAAAGCCGGAATTCAATGCTTTGAAAAATGTGATTGGAAAATTCCCATAGAAGCTGGCGTTGATTTAATTTCTTTTGATGCATATAACAATCCTAATAACTTAAATATAATTCCTGATCAGGTGAATGAATTTTTAATTCGCGGCGGGCGAATTAACTGGGCTATTGTGCCGGTTAGAAATGAAACTCTTGTAAAAAGTCTTTCAATTGATAATATCTATGACAGATTTATTAAAACAATAGAAGGTTTAATTACCGCCGGAACAAGTGAACGTTTGACATATAACCGGGCTTCTGTCTCCATTCAGGGGAATGTTAACCATCTTCCGCTGATTTTTGCAGAAAAAGCGCTTATACTTTCGAGCCAGCTTGCAAAAAGAATTCCGTTTAAGAGTTAAGCTGCTCTTCTTCGGTAATAGAATTTGAATCAATAAAAATAGTGTTTCTGATAAAAGCATGCGCCATCAAAAGAAGGTAAGGATTCATTTCATTTGTTGCCGATAAATTGACTTTTGCTTCCTGTGTATCATTAGGCTCTTTCTTCTTAGGTTCAACAGCTTCAATGTCAATAGTGGAATTCATTGCGTGAGAAGAACTTTCTTCCATAAGACTTTTTTGAAGTGTTCTTTTAGGAAAATCTTCCGTACAGATTATATAAATATCAACGGAATTTGAGGTTGTTAATGTGAATACGCCTTTTACATTGCCGTAATTACGCGTTTGTATTAAAACTGTAAGCCTGGAATCATTTGATTCATTCTCTCCGTCCGGAGGTGTTACTTCCAAATCAAATCCAACACCTTCATTCAAAGGAAGCCAGGGAAGATAAAGAAGCATTAAACTTTTAAGCGTTTGAGCCGGATTTCCGGATTCAGCCATTGCAATGCAGGAATTAATTATACTTAAATTTTCTCTTATCTGTTCCCCTGTCATACCGTTTTTCGAGGCAGAGGCCATAGCGATAATAAGACTTGCAACAGCTTGTTTACTGTTTTTTAAGATTAATTCGGAAATAGCCGGCATGTGAATCATGCCGCTAAACATTAACATTACAGCATCTTTTTGTGTGCCTGCAATTTGAGATTGAATATTTTGGGAAAGTGACGGAATTTCAGCGTTTTCGTCAAACAATTGAGCAATAAGCTTCTGATTTTTTAAGAGTTCCTGATTCAAACCGTTTAATAACAGACTGTTTCCGTCAAGCGGCATGTTCTTGTTTTGTGCTGCAAGTAAAATAGCACCGAGCGTTTGCGGTAATCCAAGCAAATTCCTTATATAAATTGCTCTGTCCATACTGGCAATCTGGTTCATTTGAAGCTGTTGCAGCAAAGCGGCAGTTGTCTGCAAACTCGGAGTAAAGGCCGGTTTTGGCTGTGACAAAGCGGTATTAAATCCGCTTCCGCCGCCTGAATTTATTCCTTCCTGCCGGAGTTTCCACAGATAAATTTCGGGGTTTCTCAAACCTGCTAAAATTTTTCCAACACTGAAACTATCCATATAATAAATTATAACAATTTTCGGGCTTAAATCAATCTAAAAAGGCTAAAAAGTTAGAATTATACCTAAGTTATAGATTTCTTATAGTTTTGAATGATTAATATTTTTTGCAAAAATTATTAAAATAATAGTATGGAAATACAAACATCACAAAAGTTTTGCATAATTACTCCTCTCAGTCCTTGTCTTGATTCAAGAGAAACCAGGAGACTAGAGATTGAAATAAATGAGCTTGCCGGCATGAAAATTGGTATTAATCTTGATTATGTGGAAGATTGTACTATAGAATTTCTGGAATTTGTTAAAAAAACCGGATTAGGTTTTTTTAATATTTCTTCTGATATTTTTTCACTTTTTATCATTATGAATTTGGATAAGACGGCAAAACTTTATACAACAGAGGAAGATTTTATAAGCGGCGAACGACGGCTTTTAAACCGCAGATTTTCTGTAATAAAATAGTCCGGATGGACTATTAAGTGTATTTTTTACAATATTAGGGTTGAAATTTTTTCTTTTTTGTATTAATATGTATTGGACATACATTCTGTAAAATTATTTATCCGAACCGGAGTGCGGAGAAATATAAGGATAGTCGCCTAACAAATTTTGAGCCAGGGTAACAAAAAATTTAGGAAAGACGCTTTATGTGGAACCAAACGAGAACATAGCGAAACCGTAGGGAGGATTTTTAGAATAGTTTACAGAACCAATTTACAATAATAAGAGGATTTCAATGATTAGAAAAACAGTCTTAACAACTATTGCATTGCTGGCATTGCTGTGCGTTAGGGTTCAAGCTGCACCGACTCCGGAGAGTGTGATTAAAGAAACCATTGTAAAGCATTCGATTGAAATGAATGTTGATCCTGCATTGGCTTTAA
Source organism: Candidatus Gastranaerophilales bacterium (assembly GCA_944323435.1). GTDB lineage: Bacteria > Cyanobacteriota > Vampirovibrionia > Gastranaerophilales > Gastranaerophilaceae > CAG-196. Next base: position 12,938 of record CALUSN010000049.1, read on the forward strand.
GTATTGCAAAGAAAGAATCGGGATTTAAACATGAACTTAGGAGTCCTTACGGCGCGGTCGGCGTATTTCAACTGCTCCCATCAACAGCACACAGAATGGGATTTAACCCTTATTACTTAAGTGAAAATATTAAAGCAGGCCTTACATATTATAAAATGATGTATAAAATGTTTGGCTCAACAGAACTGGCGCTTGCGGCGTATAATGCAGGCCCCGGCAATGTAAAAAAATTCGGTGGTACAATCCCGCCTTACAGCGAGACAAAGAGATTTGTATCGCAAATTATGCTTGAATACGACAGGTTAAAAAACAATCCGGATCCGGCAATAGTTAAAATAACACAGGCAAAGGCTCCAATGCCGGAAAAAGAAACCGAAGCTAAAAATCCTCCAAAAGAATTTGAACTTCCTAATTTGAGAGAAATTCCGGAGATTAAGCATTCGGAACCGGTTATGGAAATTTTGTAAAAAAAAGAAGCTGCAAACAGCTTCTTTTTTTATGATTTTATTGAATTCATATTTTTTATTCTGATTAGTATTTAAAATTATTCCTTGTGCTATAATTATAGCACAAGGAATAAAAAAGTTCTTGTTAGGGTTATAAACAAGATTGGCATAAAAAATGTAATTTGACAACTAAATAGGAAATACAAGGTAGAGATGTTTCAAAGGCGTTAATTGAGCGGCAGCGCGCATTCCTTCCCTAAGTGGGGGAAGCGGATTGCCGGCAGAGAGCGAAGGAGCTTTGCGGAAGCAAAGTCCGAAGGCTCGTTTATAGCCGGCAGCCAAGCAGGTTAGGAAGGGTGATAAAAAGGTTTGTGTATCAAGCGCCCGATTGGCTGTCATTGCGAGGAGCGGGAGCGACGTGGCAATCCACACAATTATTGCCGTGTAAAACCCAAACTATA
>CALUSN010000050.1 GCA_944323435.1 Candidatus Gastranaerophilales bacterium
TTAATGTAAATTATCGGGTAATGATTTTTAATTTTGTTATTCTAAAATATAGAAAAAGGAGGGAATATGTTAGATTTGTTCGTTTTAGAAAGTTGTCCGTATTGCAAAAAAGTAATGTCTTTTATGGATGAGAATGATATAAAATATCACAAAGTTGACATAACTAATAAAGCATCCGAGGAAGCTCTAATTCAGATGGGCGGGAAACGTCAGGTTCCTTTTCTTGTTGACACAGACAGGAATATTCAAATGTACGAATCTGCGGATATTATAGAATATATAAAAACAATTATATAAAATTATCCCTCTTTCCAGCTTGAACCGCAATTTATATCGACTTCAAGCGGAACCTGCAGCGGCTGGTTAAGTTCCATACATCTGAGCGCAAGTTCTTTTACTTCTTCAAGCTCTGTTTTCGGAACCTCAAACACAAGTTCGTCGTGAACCTGCATTATCATTCTTGTTTTCAAATTCCTTGATTCAAGTTCCCGCTCAACATCAATCATTGCCATTTTTATCAAATCCGCTGCAGTTCCTTGAAGCGGCTGGTTTATAGCAGCTCTCTGAGCAAACTCTCTTATCTGGAAATTTGAACTCTGGAGTTCGGATGAGAGATATCTTTTACGCCCGAAAATCGTCTCAACATACCCGTGTTTGTTTACAAAATCAACTTCATAATTCATATAATCTTTTACGCCCGGATACGTTTCAAAATACTTGTCTATAAATTCCTGCGCCTCGGCAGGTGTTATGCCGAGGTTTTTCGCAAGCCCGTACTTTGACTGACCGTAAACTATACCAAAATTTACAGCTTTTGCCCGTCTGCGCATTTCTTTTGTTACTTCACTAATTCCGACTCCAAAAACCTTTGAAGCTGTCATTGTATGAATATCCTCACCCGACGTAAAAGCGTGTATCAAATGCTTGTCGCCGGAAACATGCGCCAGAAGCCTCAATTCAATTTGCGAATAATCAGCAGAGAGAATCAGGGAATTCTCTTTATCCATAGCGCAAAATGCAGAGCGGATTTTATTTCCTTCTTCCGTTCTTATCGGAATATTCTGCAAATTCGGATTAGAGGAAGATAAACGTCCCGTTACCGTTAGCGCCTGATTATAAGTCGTGTGTATTCTGCCGTCGCGCTTGCTGATAAGTGTCGGCAAAACATCTGTATAAGTCGATTTTAGTTTGGAAAATTTTCTGTGCTGCAGGATATAATCACAAATCTCATATTCCTGCGCAAGCTCTTCCAGAACTTCTGCGCTCGTTGAACGGGATTTTTTCTTCTTTGTTTTTAATCCCAGTTTATCAAAAAGAACTTCCGCAACCTGCTTCGGTGAATTTATATTAAATGCCCCGCCTGCAAGCTGGTATATCAAATCTTCAAGTTCCGCAAGCTTTTCCGTCATATATGAAGAAAGTTCTTTTAAATAATCTACATCTATTGCAACACCTGTATGTTCCATCTTTGCAAGAACCTTTGTCAGAGGGATTTCAATATCATTGACAAGCTTCTGTTCTTTTTCATCAAGATGCTTTTGCCAGTAATCGTATAATCTGTAAATTGTATACGCTTCATCGCAATATCGTTTTACGCCTTCATCTTCATCCGCCATTATGTGTTTTAAAAAATCCAGCGCCTGAGCTTCCAGAATATGTTTCCTGTTTGGATCCTTTACATAACTTGCCAGAAGCACATCATACTCTAATCCGGCAGGAGAAAATCCGTTATTCAAGAGCAGGTGATAATCAGATTTTGCATCATAACCCACTTTTTTAATTTCAGGATTTTCAACTATTTCTCTTAACTGCTGAATAAATTCCTGAGAAAAATAGTAATTATTTCCGTTTGAGACAGAACAGCCTGTTATAATTTCATTATTTGAATACCATTTTATTGCAATTCTTTTAGAATTCTTTATCTCTTCAATAATATTTGAAACATTATTTGAATCTACTGTTTTGTACTCAAAAGTTTTATCTTCAACAGTCTCTTTTATTGCCTGAGAGAATAAATTTTGCTGAACATTCTCCCCCGTACCTGCCGCAAATAAATTCAAATTAACCGCTTCCGGCTGAGTCTCTGAATTAAAGGAGGACAAAATTTTATCAATATTTTTAATAAACGTATAAAACTGCATTTTCCTTAAAAAAGCTGATACATTCTCCATTTTAGGAAGCGTAACAGAAGCTTTATCAATATCAAAATCTATATCCACATCCCTTATAATAGTGGCAAGGTCTTTTGAAAGAATAGCAATTTCTTTTCCGTCGCAAATTTTTTGTTTTACAGCCTTTTCCGGAATATTATCACAATCTGCAAGAACTTCCTCCAAATGCGGATATCTGTTCAAAAGCTTCTGCGCGGTCTTTTCTCCTATACCCTTAATTCCCGGAATATTATCGGAAGTATCTCCTCTTAAGCCTTTATAGTCAGTAATCTGGTTTGGATAAACTCCTAATTTTTCATAAACCTTATTCCAGTCATATTCAACAAGTTCACCCTTTGAAGGAATTAAAACTTTTACCGTACCTTCAGTATCAATCAGTTGGAAGCTGTCCTGATCACCGGTCAGGATAAGAGTATTATGTCCTTTTTCGGAAGCAAGTTTAGATATTGTTCCGATAATATCATCAGCTTCAAATCCTTCTTTTGTGATAATCGGAATATCAAAAGCATTAAGCCCGTCACAAATTACACCAATCTGGCTTCTTAATGTATCAGGCATTGCTTCCCTGTTTGCTTTGTATTCCTCAAACTTTTCGGTTCTAAAGGTTCTTCTGCCGACATCAAAAGCCACTGCTATAAAATCCGGATGAATTTTTGAAAGCAAATCAAATACAGCTTTAAAAAAACCATAAACTGCCCAGGTAGGCTGATTTTCGGAATTCTTCATGCCGGTTCTTTCCAGTGCAAAAAATTGTCTGTATGCTAATGCGTGACCGTCTATTAATATCAGTGTTTTTGACATATAATACTCCCATCTGTTAAATATCATTATATCATAATGAAAGGCGGTTTGTATGCAGGTTAATAGAAATTCTGAAATCCTGACAGAAATGATAGAACATTATAAAAAGCTTAAAGAGGTTGACTCAATTGGCTTAGGCGGCTCCTCAACCGCGCAGACTGCAGACAATAAATCCGATTATGACATTTATATTTACGGAAAGTCAGAACCTCCGGTTGAAGAAAGGCGCAAAATTGCAGAAAAATTTGCCGACAAACCGGAAATTGATAACCATTATTTTGAAACAGGAGACACTTTCAGACTCCGTGAGACAGGAAAACCAATTGATATTATGTACAGACACCCTGATTTTATAGAGAATAATATAAAATGGGTTTGGGAAGGACATAATGCATCTTTAGGGTACACAACCTGCTTTATTGATAATATTAATAAAACAGAAATTTTATATGACAAAAACGGCTGGTTAAAAGGTGTGAAAGAAAGAGTTAATACTCCTTATCCGGAAAAATTGGCAGAAAACATTATCAAAAAGAATTTTGCGTACCTTAAAGATGCAATGTTTTCATACCGTGACCAGATAGCATCAGCAGTTGAACGCCTTGATTTTGTAAGCATAAACCACAGATGTTCAGCATTCCTTGCAAGTTATTTTGATACAATTTTTGCAAAAAACCGTATTCTGAATCCGGGAGAGAAGAAACTTATACCATTTGCACTAAAAAACTGCAAGATTTTACCTGAGAATTTTGAACAGGATGTAAAAACGCTTGCTGTCGGAGAGATTGAAAAGCGTTTGCCTGCAGCAGACAGAATGGTTGAGAATCTGAGGAAGATACTGTAATTACAGGTATTATGATAATTTTTTAATTAACATATAATGACTTTTAAATCCTGCAGGTTTTACTTTTTAATCAATATACGCAACATGTTGTATATACATAAAAATTTTAATATAATGTAAAACATAATATTTTGTTAAAATAGGAAATATACAATGAGGAAAAAGACACTTCTGTTTATTAGCACTCATATTATAAATCCGGGTATAATAAGTGAGTACAGAAAATTAGTGAGGACAAGGGGGGGGACTGTATATTGGTAGTTGACAATACTGATTTGCAGCTGCCTGTTTCGCAAACTTCACCTATAACATATTTAAATTTATACGGGATAAATGTAAAATGTTTTATGTTTGACATAAAAACAAATGAACTTCTAAATTTACCAATGCTTGCGGCACATAAAGATAACCCTTGTTTTAAGGATGTGATGTGGGCTAATGCAGATTATCGTTTTATGTACATTCGAAAAATTTTTCCTGATTATGACTATTATTGGTCGTTTGATTATGATATTTTTTGCAATGGCAAGTCTTATAAACCTTTTTTAAGGAAATACAATAAACGGAAAGATGCTCTTGTAATATGCAGTTTCAGGCAAGAAAGCCATGATTCTGCATGGTGCTGGGTAAAAGGAATTGATTGGCTTTATAAAAATCAACAATTGTATGGCTCATTTTTTCCGGTATGCCGTTTGAGCGGAAAAGCAATTGACTTCTTGTATAGAAAACGTTTACTGTACGCAGGCGAATATAATCAAATTCCTGAAAACCGGTGGCCTTTTAGTGAGCTTTTTGTACCGACAGAGCTTATGAATAACGGTTTTTCGTGTTCGTCTATTTGGGCAAATACAATACACCTTAAGAATTATAATCTTAATGAAGATAGAATATTTGAATATCCTGATAACAAGCTGTATCACCCTGTTAAATCATCTAATATTCCTGTCATCTTATACAATGACAGTATAAAGAAATACAATGTTTTACAAAAAATATTTTCAGTAAGTAATTTTTATAAAAATTATAAAAAATACAAGCGAATATATTTTTTGTTTTTCAAGATAAATTTCACCTGTAACAAATACTTTTTGTGATTGATTCCAACTTTTAAGAAATATCCGGCAAAAAGATGTTCTTTACTAAAATAAAAAATAAACGGCGGTAAGGGGAATTGAACCCCTGTTTGGAGAATGAGAATCTCCCGTCCTAACCACTAGACGATACCGCTTTATTATATAGGAGCATAATCTGAATAGATTATACTCGACCAATCATCTTCAAAATAACTTATCTGGGTTAAAGTTCCGGTTTTGATAAGATTTTTAAACTGGCTTACCGGATCTAGATTAAGAGTCTTTGCTATTGCCGACTGGATAACATCCGGAGTTGTAACAACAATAATACGATTACCTTTATTTTCTTCTACAAGTTTGTCAATTACTGTAGAAACTCTTTTATTAAAATCTTCAAGAGCCTCTCCGCCTTCAGGTTTTTGAATAATTGCATTAGGTCCGTATTCGTCATAAACATCAGAATAAAGCCTTCCGCTCCAATCCCCGTGATTTCTGGCTTTTAAATCTATTGTAGTAATTTCTTTTTTAAACAATTTAGCAATTATTTGAGCAGATTGTGTGCATCTTGCTGATGCGCTGGTGTAAATTTTATCATACGCAACCCCTCTTTTTTCAAGATATTCACAAACTTTTTCAATTTCTTCTTCGCCAAATTCGTTTAATTTAGGGTATTTTTCCGTATCACAAATGATACCGTCCATAGAATGAACCGTTGCACCGTGCGAGACAAATGTTATTTTACATTTACGTTTGAACATTTTATACCCTCTTGATTGAATTATATCACAAAAAATTTTTAATCTACAACTTTAGTTGTAAAAAAACTCAATATTTCGCATATTTTTGTATAATTGACTTTTAAAATAAAAACCTTAAACTAATGGTGTATAGGTATAATTAAATAAGGAGACAGTCTATGGGAAAACGTTTAGACGGTTCATCACTCTTCAGCGGCATTAATGCAGGATTAACAAATTCTTTTGCTTTACTGTCCAGCCAGTATGAGGACGGATTAACATTAGAGAACCTGACCAACTCTCTTACAAATACAAATATTACAAATACTGTATACGGAACAACATTTGCATCATATTTGACAAATAATTTCAACAGTGTTGACTCAAACTCTGACGGAACAATTTCAGCCGATGAAATTCAGCGGTTAATGAGCAATATGGCAACTCAGGGGTTAACAAGAGAGCAAATAATGTCACTCGGGGCATCTTCGGGTATGAGTACATCTTTGCAGGAAACTGTTCTCGCTCATTTTGACGATATTGATGCAAACAAAGACGGCAAAGTCACTAATCAGGAAATCAACGCTTACGGCGTAAATTCCGAGATTGAAAAACAAAAGATAGAGGACAGAAACCGGATAGTTAACAATATGTCATTATTTTATGGCGATGACAGCCGGGAGTATGAAGGAAGTATGTTAGATTACCGTTATCTTGATGACGAAGAAAATAGTTAGGAAGAACAATTGTGAAGAGAAGGCGCTAAAACAAGGTTTTTAGCGCCTGAAATTTTTTGCGCAAATTTTTTTTTTACATGTTTTAGATAGAATATGATAAATAATATTTCTTACATTACATATACCACCCCTGTATACAAAGCACGGAAAAGACCTTCTTTCAAAGGGAATATTCCTACGCTTACACACACCAATATAGGAAGCTGTCTTGAAGGTTATATTGGCAAAATAAAAGTTAGAAAAGGAAATGGGGAATCTTATTTAAATGTTTTTAAAAAACATCTCGGACAAAATGCCGAAAACTATACTATTCAAAATGAGAAGAATCAGGTTATAGGGAATGTTAATATTATTATCGTAAAAACTCCGCCGAATCCTTGGGACGGAAAAAATTTAAGCTATGTTTTTGTTGATGATTTGAGGAACTTTTCAAGACCTGGAACGCCTTATCATAACCCGGAGTTGGAATACTTTAAAGATATAGGAACAAGACTTCTTCAAATAGCACAAAGAAGGAGCGATGAAGCTTTGTGTCAGGGAAATATAAAACTTATATCAATGAATGAGTCAATGAATTGGTACAAAAATATTATAGGAATGAGACAAGAATATCCGCCAATACCCGGAATGAAGTTCAGAATACATAATCCTAACCAAATGTATCTTCCGCCTGAGAGCAAAGAACCTCTGTCCAGACTTCAGGGCGGGCTGTAATTATTCCTCTCTTTTAATTTCGTGCGGTTCAATCGGCTGCGGTTTTGTCATAACACTTATTATGCTTAAAACTACCATAATAAGGATTAAAACTGCTATATAAATAAAATAGTTTTCTAATGCTCCGGTAAAATAAGTTGCGAGCGCCCCTCCGGCAATTGCAACAGAAGTCAGAATCGCAACGGTGATTTTTTGAGAAAAACCGGCTTTTAAGAGTTTATGGTGAATATGCTCCGCATCAGCCACAAACGGCGATTTCCCTTTCATAATCCTTCTGAGGCTTGAGTATGTAATATCCATAATCGGGACGGCAAGAACGAGAAACGGCAGCAGCACTGCTATTGCAGCCCCTTTCATTACTCCTGCAATCGAAAGTGTCGCAAGGAGAAATCCTGAAAACAATGCGCCGGAATCTCCCATAAAGATTTTTGCCGGATTAAAATTGAATGTAAGAAATGCAAGCATTGACCCTGCCAGAATAAAAGCTATAAGTGCGGTAATCGGCTGTGCCGGAGTTACGGCTACCGCAATAAGGGCTAAAGTAATCGAACTTACGGTAATTACAGAGCCGGCAAGCCCGTCTACACCGTCAATAAAGTTAACGGCGTTGGAAATCCCAACAATCCACAACAAAGTTATCGGATAAGAGAAAATTCCAAGGTGAATAACTCCGCCCATCGGATTAAAAATTGTATCTATTTGGACGCCTAAAAGATAGACGATTGTTGCAATAGATAACTGTATGACAAGTTTGAATTTAGCATCAAGGTTATAAATATCGTCAACCAAACCCAGCAGGAACATTAAAGAACCGCCGAGGAGAATTCCCGAAAGCAGGCTTCCGTAAGGATAGTAGCTCAAAAGAACCAGAAACAGGAAGGTTAGCATAGCGCTTGACCAAATTGCGACTCCTCCGAGCCTTGAAATCGGAAGTTTATGAATTTTTCTTTCGTTTGGAAGATCAACAAGTCCTTCTTTCTGGGAAAATTCAATAACCAGAGGTACAATAAATACCCCTATAAGATATGAAATAAATGCGCCTATTATATGTGCTTGTGTAAGTTTGATTATCATTTTTATCCTTTTGCTTAGTGAATAGTGAATAGTGAGGAGTGAATAGAAATTAACAAACCTTTTTCAACGTAGGTCAGGTTTACCAACCTGACAAAAACTCTGCACACTACTTCTCAAATGTTCAACTTATTCACCTTTCAATGTACATTAATACAACGGATATTTCTCACAAAGCTTAAGAGAATCTTCTCTCAACTTTGCAAGAATTTCTTCGTTATCTGAATTTTTGATTGCTTCTGAGATAATTCTTGCGACTTCTCTCATGTCATCTTCTTTAAAACCTCTTGTTGTCATAGCTGCAGCTCCGAGTCTTATACCGCTTGTAACAAAAGGACTCTGGGGATCGTTCGGAACGGTGTTTTTGTTAGCGGTAATTCCGACCCTTTCAAGAACATTTGCCATGTCTTTTCCTGTTTTGCCGGTTTTTCTTAGATCCAACGTCATAAGATGGTTTTCTGTCATACCGCCTACAATGTCCATTCCGTTATCAAGAAGCCCCTGCGCCATAGCTTTAGCGTTTTTGACAATTTGCTTTGCGTATTCTTTAAACTCCGGAGAAAGTGCTTCTTTTAATGCAACCGCTTTACCCGCAATAATATGTTCCAGAGGTCCGCCCTGAATTCCCGGGAAAACTGCCTTATCAATAGCTGCTGCATACTCTTCATCACACATAATAATACCGCCTCTTGGACCTCTTAAGGTTTTATGAGTTGTAGTTGTTACGATTTGCGCGTAACCGGCAGGAGACGGGTGAACACCGCCGGCAACAAGCCCTGCAATGTGTGCAATATCAGCAAGTAATATTGCTCCGGCTTCGTCTGCTATTTCTCTGAATTTTTTGAAATCTATTATTTTAGAATAGTTGCTTGCTCCGCAAATAATTAATTTTGGCTTATGTTCAAGCGCCATTCTTCTGACATCGTCATAATCTATATTTCCGTTTTCATCAACGCCGTAGCTTTTTACATTAAAGAACATGCCGGAAAAATTAACCGGTGAGCCGTGGCTCAGGTGTCCGCCGTTTGATAAATCCATACCCAGAACATGGTCTCCGCTTTTTAAAAAGGCTGCAAAAACCGCCATATTAGCCTGAGCGCCTGAATGCGGCTGAACATTTGCATGAGCCATACGGAAAAGTTCACATGCTCTTTTTTGAGCCAACTCTTCTACTTTATCAATAACTTCGCAACCGTTATAATAGCGTTTGTGCGGCTTTCCTTCCGCATATTTGTTGGTCAAAACGCTTCCGCAGGCTTCCATAACTGCAGGAGAGGTAAAATTCTCACTTGCAATAAGTTCAATTGTAGTCTGCTGTCTTTTCAACTCTTCATCAATACATTGTGCGACTTCCGCGTCAACTTCTCTTAGTTTTTTTAGATTCATAACCCCTCCCTAATCTTATTCAATTATATTTAAAAATAATAATGAAGTAAATATTGTAACAAATTATGCATAAGATTTTGCATTTCATCGTTATAAAAAGCACAATTAAAATTTTATGTTATAATAAAAATATTCAGAGGGAAGAAGGTAAAAAGATGAGTTTAGATGTATATTTAGGTATTGATGTCGGATCTGTTACGACAAAATTGGCGTTGGTTGATGAAAAAGGCAAGTATGTTGACTCTTACATGCTGAAAACTGCCGGTAAGCCTGTTGATGCAGTTCAGGACGGCTTAAGACACATACTTTCGCAGGCATTATGCGACTATTCAGTTAAAGGCGTAGGTACAACCGGTTCGGGAAGAAATCTTGCCGGCGCTCTTGTAGGAGCAGATGTTGTAAAAAATGAAATTACAGCACACGCAGTTGCCGCAAGCACAAATATTCCGGGCGTTCAGACTATTTTAGAAATCGGCGGGCAGGACAGTAAAATAATTATCCTCCGTGACGGTATCGTAACCGATTTTGCAATGAATACAGTCTGTGCAGCAGGTACCGGAAGCTTTTTAGACCATCAGGCGCAGAGATTAAATGTTCCTATAGAAAAATTCGGCGAAACTGCTTTAAAATCAGAAAACCCTGCAAGAATTGCAGGGCGTTGCGGCGTTTTTGCAGAATCAGACTTAATCCACAAGCAGCAGTTAGGATATCCGGTTGAAGATTTACTATACGGTCTCTGTCAGGCGCTTGTAAGAAATTATCTTTCAAATCTGGCTCTGGGGAAGGAACTTTTGCCTACAATATCTTTTCAGGGCGGTGTTGCAACAAATTCCGGCATGGTAAAAGCGTTTGAAGAAGCTCTTAATACAAAAATTGTCGTACCTGAAAACCACCAGACAATGGGTGCAATCGGGGCGGCGCTTCTTGCAATGGAAAATCACCAGTACACGGAAGCTGAAACAAAATTCAAAGGCTGGGAAGTCGGAAATATGAACTTCCAATCCGTAACCTGCCAGTGCACGGGATGCTCTAACAACTGCGAAGTTATTACAATCCTTGAAGGCGCCCAACACATAGGTCACGTTGAAAAAATCGGCGATATTAAAGGAAACATTATTGCACGCTGGGGCGGAACCTGCGGAAGATGGGATATTAATTAATACAGGTGTTTGGTTTTATATAGTTTTTCATTTCTCAAACACGCTCCCGCCTCCGGCTCCCGCTATCGTTTCGAAATAAAAAACTATATAAATTTAAAAACTCTATTCATAAAAAAGAGAGAAAATATGAAATTAAATAACTTTGAAATAGGAAAAGATAAATTAACAATTTTAGCAGGTCCTTGTGCGGCTGAATCTATGGACATTTTGCGCAAAACTGCAGAAGGCTTGAAAATTGCCTGTCAGGAACTCGGGATAAATTATGTATTCAAGTCCTCTTTTGACAAGGCAAACCGTTCTTCTATCAATTCCTACAGAGGTCCGGGGCTTGAAAAAGGGCTTGAAATGCTTGCTCAAATAAAAAAAGAGTTTGAACTTCCGATAGTTACGGATATTCATCTTCCGGAGCAGGCGGCAATAGTTGCGGAAGTCGCCGATATTCTTCAAATTCCCGCATTCTTATGCCGTCAGACAGACTTACTTGTAGCTGCTGCTAAAACCGGAAAAATTGTTAACATCAAAAAAGGTCAGTTTTTAGCGCCCCAGCAGATGAAATCTCTGGTTAAAAAGGTTGAAGATAGCGGAAATAAACAAATTCTGCTGACAGATAGAGGAGTATCCTTTGGATACAACAATCTTGTAGTGGATTTCAGAGCAATCCCTATTATGAAAGAGTTTGGGTATCCTGTCGTATTTGATGCAACGCATAGTGTTCAAATGCCGGGCTCTAACGGAGATTCAACCGGCGGTGACAGAAGATTTGTACCGACACTTGCAAACGCCGCAATGGCTGCCGGAGCGGATGTACTATTCTTTGAAGTTCATCCGGAGCCGGATTGTGCACTTTGTGACGGACCTAATATGCTGGCTTTGAGTGATGCGAAAAAAGTTTTCAAAAAGTGCAAAGAGATTTTTGAGATAGTCAGATGCTAAAAACAGTAAAAAAGCTGAATAAGGGTTTAAAGGGTGAGATAACAATTCCTGCTGATAAGTCAATTTCACATAGAGCAGTGATGTTTTCTTCTATTGCAAAAGGCGAGTGTATAGTAAGAAATTTCTCAAGCGGAGCGGATTGTCATTCGACATTAAATTTATTCAAGCAACTCGGTGTTGATATCTCATTTATTGATGACAAAACACTCCAAATACGTTCATCAGGTAAGTTAACGCCCGGTGGCAACAATGATATTTACCCCTGCGGGAATTCCGGAACTACTATGAGATTGGTTTCGGGGATTTTGGCAGGACAAAATTTCGACTCGGTTCTTGTCGGAGATGAGAGTTTATCCAAACGTCCGATGAAACGTATAATTGAGCCTCTAACCCTTATGGGCGCTGATATAACCTCGGTTGACGGACACGCCCCGCTTACGATAAGAGGGATGAAGCTTCACGGGATTGATTACATTTCAAAACTTGCAAGCGCTCAGGTTAAATCCTGTATACTGCTTGCAGGGTTAAATGCGGAAGGTAAAACAACTTTTGAGGAGCCTTATGTTTCAAGAGACCATACAGAAAGACTGTTCAAATATCTTGAAGCTGATATCAAAACAGAAGGTACAAAGGTTACAATAACACCATCGCAAATGATTGCTAAAGATATTGATGTTGTGGGTGACATTTCTTCAGCGGCGTTCTTTATTGTTGCGGGGCTTATTGTAAAAGGTTCAGATTTTGTTATAAAAAATGTCGGTATAAATCCGACCCGCTCCGGAATTCTTGACGTTGTTGAACGTATGGGAGGCGGGGTAAATATCTTAAATAAGCGTCTTGTTTCCGGCGAACCGTGTGCAGATATCAGGGTTCAGTATAGTGATTCATTAAAAGGGTGTGTAATTGAAGGTGAAGATATTCCCAGATTAATTGACGAGCTTCCTGTAGTTGCGGTTTTAGCTTCTCAAGCAGAGGGCGACACTATCGTTAAAAATGCAGAGGATTTGAGGAACAAAGAATCAGACAGGATTAAGTGCCTTGTTGCGGAGCTTACAAAAATAGGTGTTAATATAGAAGAAACCCAAGACGGATTTATTGTTCACGGGGGCAGGGGTAAAAGTGTGGGTAAATGTGGGGGTAAATGTGGGGGTAAATCTCTTGCAAATAATACAATTGCCCAACCGCTTGAAAGCTACCATGACCATAGGCTTGCGATGAGCTTTTATATAGCAGGACTTATATGCGGGAATGAAATTGCAATAAACGGATTTGAGTGGACAAAGATTTCTTTTCCGGAGTTTGAAAATCTGATAAATATTTTGTCATAGCAGCGGTTTAAGCTTATATCTTATATAACTCTTCTTCAATTTTTTTTGTGATTTTATGTTTTGCTGCAATTTCAGTATATCCGGCAAAATCTTGTATATTAATTTCAGGCATCTCTTTGATAGTAAATGTTACACATCTGTCGCTTACTGAATAGAATGGTTCGTGAATATACAAAAAATCTCTGTCATTGGAGATTTGGACAGGTATAATATTTTTGCAGGCATTCAGAGCTATTAATGAAGCCCCTTTTTTTATTTTTAAATGCTCATTCCTTCGATGTCTCCTGCCAGCGGGAAATACTACAAAGTTGAAACCTTTATCAAGCATTTCTTTCGAATCTTTTTTTAGTTCTTCTATATCCACATCATTAGTTATAAAAATACTTCCTATTATATGTTTTAATATCGGATTATGTGCAAGTTCCTGTTTGACAACACAGGTTGTCCTGGGTATAAGTCCTATTAGCATGACAATATCAATAAAACTCGGATGGGTTGCCGCAATAACTTTATTTTCTATTTTATTTAAATTTTGTATGTCAAGTCTAAACAATCCGAAAAACATCATAAAATACAAAAAGAATTTCCATACATAATGAATGACATCAGAACACAATTCTTTGTTATGTTTAATAAACGGAAACAAAAGAAAGTTTAAAATAACAGAACCAATTCCAAAAACTCCGAAACAAAATATTGCAATTAAAGATCGAATATATTTCATAAAAATTATACTCTAAAATGTAAATGGGCATGAAGAGACTCGAACTCCCACGCTTGCGCACTAGTTCCTAAGACTAGCGTGTCTACCATTCCACCACATGC
>CALUSN010000051.1 GCA_944323435.1 Candidatus Gastranaerophilales bacterium
TTTGGAATGTTGATTGATTTACCGAAGATAATTTCTGCATACAAAAATGGCGGTGCGGATTCTGCATTAACTCAGACATTCCAGAGCGGTATAAAATCCGTAGCAGATGGTATCGGATGGACAATAGGTCGTGCAGCAGGCGGCGCAATCGGAACAAAAGTCGGCGCAGCAATAGGTACAGCGGTATGTCCGGGCTTAGGTACGGCAGTCGGTGCAGTTCTCGGTTTCTTAGGAGGTGCTGCAGGTTCAATTCTTGCAAGTAAAGTTATGAATAAACTTATTCCTACTGATGAAGCGACAAAACTTGAAGCCGAAGCTCAGAAGAAAACTCCGCAAGGGCATGCACAATTGCTTTCATTAGTATTAGAGAAAGCAAAAATGGGTGAAAAAGTTCCTGATAATGTTATGGCAGCTGCCCAGAATGTTGCAGCTACAATGGCTTAATAAAATTCTGATATCCTAACCTATATATCCCTTCTTCGTGATAAAATACATCAAGAAGGGATTTTATTATGAGAAGCGACAGTATAAAAAAGGGTGTAGCGAGAACTCCGCACAGAAGTCTGTTGATGGCAACAGGGGTTTCAAAAAAGAATATGGACTCTCCGTTTATCGGGATAGCAAGTTCTTTTTCTGATTTAGTTCCCGGACATATCGGGATGAGGGATTTAGAAAGGCAGATTGAAAAAGGAATTCACTCAGGAGGCGGTCAGGCGTTTATATTCGGCGTTCCGGCTGTATGTGACGGGATTTCTATGGGGCATAGCGGTATGCAGTATTCGCTTCCTTCAAGAGATTTGATTGCAGACTGTATTGAAACCGTTGCGAATGCCCATCAGCTTGACGGACTTGTCTTACTCTCAAATTGCGACAAGATTACACCGGGAATGCTTATTGCTGCTGCAAGAATCAATATTCCTTCAATTATTGTAACAGCAGGTCCTATGCTTGACGGCGAAAGCAGATGTGAAAAATTAACAATGATAAAAGGGGCGTTTGAAGCAATAGGTAAATACAGAAACGGCGAGATTACAGAGGAAAGGCTTCTTGAACTGGAAGAAGCGTCCTGTCCGTCAGCAGGCGCATGTCAGGGGCTTTATACAGCTAATACAATGGCTTGCCTGACAGAAGTTATGGGGATGAGCCTTCCATACTGTGCAACTTCTGCTGCTGTATCTTCCCTGAAACGAAGAATAGCATTTGAAAGCGGAATGCAGATTGTTAATTGGGTGAGAGAAGATAAAAAACCTTTGGATATATTATCAAGGGATACGCTTAGAAACGCTATTATTGCTGATTTAGCAATGGGCGGGTCTACAAATTCGTTTTTGCATATTCTTGCACTGGCTAATGCTGCAGGGGTAAATGTAGGGGTAAATGCAGGGGTAAATGCAGGGGGAAATTTCTGTGAAAATTCACCGCTTGTTACCCTTAAAGACTTTGAAGAACTCTCGTATAAAATTCACCAGTTTGTAAAATTGGAACCGTCGTCAAGTATAACAATGACAGGTTTTCATAATGCCGGCGGAATTCCGGCTGTTGTGGATGAACTTATCAAAAGTGTTCCTGAATTTACTCCGAAAAGAGAATTTGCGGGAGTTTATTCTGATAAAACAGTGATTCATCCGTATTCAGAACCGTTTACAACAAAACCCGGGCTTGGTATTTTATACGGAAACATTGCGCCTCAAGGCTCTGTTATAAAGATTTCAGCAGTTGATGAAAGCTGCTACGAGTTTGAAGGTCAGGCAAAAACCTTTGATTCGGAAGAAGAAGCAATGGAAGCGCTTGAAAACGGCAGGATTAAAGAGGGTGATGTTGTTGTAATCCGATACGAAGGTCCAAAAGGCGGTCCCGGCATGAGAGAAATGCTTGCGCCGACTTCTCTCCTTGTCGGAAAAGGGCTCGGAACAAAAGCTGCCTTGATTACAGACGGAAGATTCTCCGGCGGAACAAGAGGTATATGTGTCGGGCATATTTGTCCGGAAGCCGCTGACGGCGGAGTTATTGCACTTATAAAAGACGGAGATAAAATCAGGATTGATATAAATAAGAGAACGCTTGATTTGATTGTATCGGATGAAGAACTCGAAAAACGCCGAAAAGAGCTTAAGCCTTTTGTTATAAAAGCAAAAGGGTATCTCGGAAAATACGCAAGAACAGTTCAGGACGCAAGTCACGGAGCAATTGTTTAGAGGGTAAAATGCAGGATAAAAAATCGTTACGCAAATGGGCAAAAGAAAACAGGATTAAATTTACGGACAGTGAGAAGCTCGTTCAGGCACTGAAAAATTCCTCTGAATATAAGAATGCAAAAAACATTATGATTTTTTATCCGCTGAAAAATGAAGTCAATCTTCTTCCGCTTTTAGAGGACAAGACCAAAAACTTTTATCTGCCTAAGATTGTCGGAGAAAACCTGTTGTGCTGCCCGTATAGTGAAGGAGATGAACTTTGTGTTTCCTGTTTTAAGACAATGGAGCCGCTGACAGAAGCGTGTGACAAAAATGTGATTGATATGGCGGTAATTCCTGCTTTATGTTGTGATAAAAATAATTACAGACTCGGTTACGGAGGCGGGTTTTATGACAGGTTTCTAAAAAATTTCAGAGGAACAAAAGCTGTCTGTCTGCCGAAAGAATTAATAGTAGAAAACGTTTTTCCGGAATCACATGATGTTCCGGTTGATATTGTAATTACTGTATAAATTTTAGGTATTAATATTTTCAAAACAAGCATTATCAATGTCGTACTCAGGAAGATAGTTCTGAGCTTGAAAATATTTTTGTTTTGAATATGCTAGATACTGTTTTTTCCTTTCTATTTTAATTTTTAATGACCTTTTTTTATATTTTTTGCTTTCATCTTTTAAATTGTAATATTTAATGAAATACTTATAAATCTCTTTGTTTCCCAACTCTATAAAACAAATTTGACATATAATCCCGGTTCTGTCGGTATATTCTTTATTTTGAGTGTTTAAATCTATAAAATGTAATCCTTTATCATTGATAATAATATTACTTATATTAAAGTCATATTTTGGAATCTTGCCGGTGGTTTTGTCTTCATAAGTACTGAAAATGTAATCAAATACTTTTTCCAGTATTCTTTTTTGTTCATCCATACTTTTGAAATAAAAATAATGTGACAAACTAGTACCTTCAATATATTCTTCCGGCGGTTCATTTTGTCTCTGTATGACAACTTTTCCCTGTTCATTCATTTTTACCGTTGCCGGAGTAATGTAATATTTCCAGGCAATTTCTCCTTTTTGTAATTTTGCAATATGTTCTTTGTACATACTGCATTTTTTATTTAGTACACTAAGTTCAGGAATACTGACCAATTCGCTGTTTATGCAAAAGCATTTGGACAGATAGTCCAGTATAAATTGTCTGTCACATTGAAAAAATTTTTTACTCAAAATAAATACACAGTTTTCTGATTTCAGACAAAACATTTCTGACTTAGGATCAAATTCCGTAATCAAAGTTATTATGCTGTTGCATAAACCTTTACACAAACTGGCTGCATACCACTCATGCCTTTTTAATTGTTTAATAAGAGTTTTTTTCATGTAAAAAATTTTTAATTTGATACCGAAAATACGAAAGACTTTATAATAAAGCCCGTCCTCTTCCTCGTTTTTGACAGAAAAAATATTATCCAGCACTATAACCCACTCCTTACATTATTGAAGTATAACAATTATTTTTAATTAAAGTTATAAGTTTCACAATTTATTATATAAGCAAAACAATAATAAATCAATATAATTATAAGTATAACACAATCATTAATTTATAATCTTTATTTAATAATAAAACTATGGATATAAAAAAACTTTTAGGTAAACGTTTGCAGGAAATAAGAAAGAAACGTAAGCTTACACAAGAACAAGTTGCGGAATTTGTTGATATTGAAACAGTTAGTTTGAGCAATATAGAAAACGGAAGATACTTTCCAACTGCCGAAAATCTGGATAAAATACTTGCAATACTTAAAGTCCGTCCCGGAGAAGTTTTTAACTTTGAGAGTTTTCTGCCTAAGGACGAGTTAATAAAAGAAATGCTTGAAGAAATGAAAAAAGATGAAAATTTAACACGCTTGATGTATAAATTTTTTATATGTGTAAAATAGAATGTATGTTAATAAAAATTGTTTTTCCAAATATCTTCATGCCAAAAATCTATGTGCGGGATACTACTGGAAGTTATATGTGAAAGAACGCTGGATAGCGGCATCAACAGCTCCCTGTGCAGATTGCATTTCAGCATCAACCATCTTAAGTCTGTTCTGATATTCCTGCATTTGTAAATCGAGTTTTTTCTCTAAAATAATAAGCTTATCTCTTCTGGCTTCTAATTGCTTTACAGCGGGGTTTTCCGGATCCAGATCATTGCCGAGAGCCATAATCTCGTCAGAAGATGCCACAAGCTCCATTTTTGCAGAAGCTATCCATTGAATCTTTGTTTCCAGCGTTATTTTATACGCTGTAAGATACATCATTCTGAAACTTGAGGCAATTAATCCCATAATATGTTCCTTTTACCTTGTTTCGTTTAAATTCTTGCCTTTCAGGAATGTGTGTTCGTTACTTTCCGCTATCAAACTTTCCATTTTATGAAGCTGATGCTTGTGATAGTTTACCCTGTACTTTGCCATCTTTAGCTTTTGCCTGATAGTCAGCATATCCTTAAGACTTGAAAGTAAACTTGCAGCCAGTGCTTTAAATGGATTTTTCCGTTTGAAAAACGAACGGGTAAAATTCATAAAATTCACTAACCGTTTCATACTTGCTTGTAGTTCTTCACGCATAAGCTTTTACTCCTACACGATCTAAGCCTACATGTATTATAAAACATGAGAAGCTAAATAATTGCCTGTTTTGGAAATTGTTTGTTACAAATGTTAACATATTATTTTGAACTAGTCCTGCTGCCGGTGATACTATTAAATATAAATCGTTTTTTGTAATAATTTTCTTTTGCCATATTATTTATCGGCATTTTTTTCAAAAACTTTAACTCTTTTCTGTTATAATACCGAATTTCGTTACAAAAATTTACACAGGAAACTACAGCTTTAAAAAAAGCATTGTTCAAAATAATATCCAGCATTATTCTAAAAAATGTGCGTCCCTGCATTTTATCGTCTCCTCCCTCTCCTTGAGGAGAGGGTCGGGGTGAGGTGTCAACCACTCCCGGGTTAATTATTATAAGTCTTGAATGTCTTTACTTGCGGATTCAATATCATCCTTAAGCATTTTTCTTACGACATCGCTCTGCGTATCAAGCATTTTGCAAACAGTTTCAATGTTTGCAACTTTTTGGGAAAGAATTGTATCTGCGTTAGATATAACGTTGCTTGAAACCGTCTGATAAGCTGAAAGTGCGGCAGATGTAGTACCCTGCATTAAGTTACCCATAACAACAGCAGGAAGTCCGAACTCCCCTAAATAAGGGGCTGCAGCGGTCATAATTCCGCCCCATCCGGATACGATACCGGCAAGCGGCATTAATATGTTAGCAGCGCCGATTCCGTAACCATTTGCAGTGCCAATTCCGTAGGCTGCAGTACTTGCAATGTCCGCAATACTTCCTATTCCTGAAGCGTAACCGGTTGTCGCTCCGTCAGAAGAGCCGAACCCTGATAATAAATCACTTATGCCGGAAGCTCCGCCTGTTGTGTAGCCGCTCTGTCTGTAGCCGAAGTTTGCAGCATAACCGCTCGGAAAACCTGAATAATTACCCAGTGAATTAACTCCGAAAGACGAATAAGTTCCGGTTGTTCCGCCGGCGCCGCCTGAATACTGCGTCCAGTAAGAAGTTCCCGGAATATTCATAGCGGTAGTACCGCCCAGTGTTGTCATAAATGCGGACGGAGCAAACAAACTTGCAAGCTGGTATAAGAAGCCGCCTGCAGCTTCAAAACCCGTACCGGAACTTCCGGAGCCTGCAACGGTTAAATCACGCAGCCTGTCGTAGGTTTCGTAGAGCATTACTTTGGCATCTGCCGAAGCTGCACCGTATTTGTTTGCTATAACTAAGTATCCATCGTTTTTGTATGACATAAAAACCTCTTGTTTTATTGTTTCTTTTTTCTAGAAACCTCCGCCATTTTAATCGGCGGAATTTACTTCTTTTTGGTTTTACCCAGCCCTAGCCGCCGAAGGTCTTGAAGGAGTCTTCAATATTATCTTTAACAATCTTGGATACAGCATCAATTTCAGTAGAAAGAGCATTTTGTTCTGTATCTAATTGTTTAAGCCTGAGCTCCAGCATCTGATCCTCCTGCTGGATTAAAGATGTTTTTGCGTTAATATCCTGAACCATTTTGTCATAAAGAGCATTTTCATAATTATACTGGTTCATTGCATCTTTGTATGCAACATCATCTGTTACAGTTTCCACATTAAGTTCATATTTTAATGAGTCATTTTCAAATCTTACAGAGGTAAATCTTCCGCTGCCGTCAGTTTCTAATAATGCTTTCAAGGTTTCTTCTTTTTTAGTAGAAACATATGTAGCATTGTAGTATGACAATCTGTCCTGACTGTCTATTTTATTAATACCTGTACCGCTTTCATATGATTTGTATAAATCATCAAATGTTGTGTAATATGTAACACCATTCATTTTGAATTGATAAACTCCGCCCAGATATTCATCATATTCATTAAAACAATCAAGTATTGCAGCATCAATATTCTGGTCTTTCATATCTGCAACAATTTGTTTAAGCTCGGCTTTTTGATCAGCAGTTAAGTCTGTAAGAAGTGTTAATTCGCAGTTTCCTACATAAGTAGGCCTCATTAAACCTTCATAAGCTTTTTCAGCTTCCTGATAAGTTTGTAAAGCCTGAAATTCTACTGCCTGTAATGCTGAAATTTGTGTATCATACTGACCAGCAATTTGGTCTATAGACTTGTCGCCTGTTGTTTGATATACCGGAAGTACAGTCTGCGTTCCGCCGCTGGTACCGCCGTATAGATTTCTTAAATCTGATTTTAATGCAATTGCTCCGCTTGTGCTGTCATAGTATACGCTGGCATAGTCTGTTTGAACATCTTCAGACATAGCTCCTTCTGCAACAAGCTTGTCTATTGCATTTTTTACCGTTTCCTGCTGGGTCTGGTTGAGCTTGCTGTATCCGGTAAAATTGGTAGGACCAACTGTTGTTGTAGATGGTGATAAAGCGCTTGTTGCTCCGGTATATTCCTGATCATCAGCGACATTATAAAATTTGCCGTCTTTTAAGTAATACTGAACTCCGCCTTCATCTGTATATATAGGATTACCATCATCAGTTTTGTCAACAATAGTTTGGGTTACCGAGTATACATCTGTTTCTGTATCATATTCGCAAGAAGAAACTCCGGTGAAAGAATCAATATCCGCATAATTTGATAATATAGCTGCTTCATCCTGTTTAGCTTTAGTAGCAGCTTTTGCCTCTTCATATTCCTGTTTTGTCTGCGTAACAAGCCTTAAAGCAGTTTCAATCTGATCAACACTTGCATTTATACCGTTTGCAAACTGAACTTTCGGATCGTTTCTCTTTTTTTCCGAGCCGGTATAAACATCTTCATAGTAATGATATGTGACAACATAGTTATAATCTTCTTCCGGAGTTGCAAGCTGATTCCAGCTGTCTATCGTAAAATCATTAATGCCATCAGTAAATGAGTACTGCTGTTTTGTAAAATCTTGCGTGCTTGGGGGGATAGGAACCTGCAGCCCGAGCATCTGGTTAAATAAATTTGCAGACTGATTAGATAAGACAGTACGAGCCTGATTTATCTGCTGACCTTCATATTCACAATTTGATTTTCTTGCAACAAGCGCCAGATATCTGGCTTGCGAAGCTGCCATACCCATAATGGTATCTCCTATTTATTGTTGATTCTGTATTTGTTTTAACGGGATATTGTAAAAAGTCAATTCTCCACAGTATCATTATATAGTATTTTTACAATTTTTAATAAACCCGAAACTCAAAAATCGTATATTTGATGTAGCCGCTCTTCAATAAATCATACAAATATGGTACAATCAACAAATGAGATTTTTACTTTACCTTTTCAGCTTCCTGTTATTTTTTCAATCTTCCTGCTATGCAATAGAAGAAGTTCTTTTGGAAGTTGACGATAATGCAACGCCTTCTCAGAATGTCAATAAAGTGTTTGAAGAAGACGGTGAATATACTTTATACGAGAGAATTCAGGATATCAAAGCAAAAGAGGTTAAAAATACGGATAGTTCCGCGTATCTTTTGGACGGAATTTTAACAAAAAAGTTTGAAACCGGTATTTTTGAGACAATGCACCTGTTTGGTTACTATAGAGGAGCTGCTGATATTGATGTTTCGGAAGGCGGAGATACTTTATATGATTTTAGTGCAATTCAAGCGGGTATAAACGGGAAATTCAGAGGCGGGCAGAATTTCTACGAAGCGAGATTCAGGTTTGATCGTCAGGACGGTTATTCTTTTATGCAAGCGCTGCCGATTGATATTTATGTAGCAAACGCTTCTATACCGCATCATACAATTATCCTGGGTAACACACGAACGCCAACCGGTTATGAAGGTTCAAGATCTGATACAATTATTCCTTTTGTAGCCAGAGCGCAAATTTCAAGGAATTTTGGCAACACACGTAAATTGGGTTTGAGGGTGAAAGGAAACTATGATCTGATTGAGTATGATATCGGCGGATATAGTTCGGACACCTATTTCAGGAGTTTTTTCCCGGGAACTGAATTCTCCGGCTGGCTTACTTTGAAACCTCTTGGTAAAACAAACGGCAAGTGGGGAAAATTAAATCTAGGAGGCGGTGTTACAACGGGAGAAAACAATACAAGTTATACTGTTTCAGGATTGTACGCCGGGTATGAGTATAAAAACTTTATGGCAAATTTTGAATACGCTTACGCTGACGGTTATAACGGGGCAAGAACAATTTCTACAAACAAAGCTGAGGGGTTTTATTCAACTGTCGGGTATAAAATTACTCCAAAGCTGCAGCTTCTTGCCAGATATGATCAGTATACACCGGATAAAAACTTTCAGGATGATATAAGACGCGAGTACTCTGCCGGTATAAATTATTTTATAAAAGGGCAGGCGCTAAAACTAATGTTAAACTATGTTTTTTGTCAGAACGATTTATTTGAAGACTCTCATAGAATAATACTCGGAACTCAGGTTATACTTTAGGCAGTGTATCTGTCAAGCGAGATAAATCCGCTTAATGTCGGGCTGTCAGCCGTATAATGCTGAGCTGCTACTTTGTTTCCGCAATTTCCTTCTACTGTTTCAAATGAACCGTCAGAATTTACTTTAGTAACGATTCCGGTGTGGGATTTTCCGCCTTTTTTCTCTATCATAATATCACCGACTTTAACATTTTGTGCTATGTAATCAGCCTTTCCGCTTGACGGCATTTCGCTGTAACAACCATTTGATTTGCCCCATTCTCTTAAGCCGTTTACGGATGAAAAATGTCTGAAAGAATATGGCAATTTGCTTCCAAAAGTCTCTCTTATAGTGTAAGAAACAAAGTCGGCACACCATGGCTGGTTTACTCCGTTTGAAAACAGCCTGTTTCCATCCGAATCTGAATTAACCCGTCCCAGATAGCTTTTTGCTTTGTCTGCAAGTCTTAGTTGTAATGTGCTTCCACTCCTCTTTGAACGGGTGAATGTATCACTATTTATAGTTGGTGTGGTGACATCATAGTCATAGAAAATGTTGTTAGATTGCCAATCAATATTTTGCGGTGTGTTCCAGGCATCAGATGTAAATATATTAGAAAAGTCGAAATTGCTGCAATTAAAATCATTGCTGAATAACGGAGGAAATGTCCAGTTGAACTTTGAAGACATACTCAAACTGGTGAACCAGTTATTCAGTTCATTGAAATAATTTGTACTCATGTTTAGAAAATTGTTGTAGAATGTCATAAGAATCCCTTTAAATATATAAAGTATACAAAAGGAATATAATTGCTTTTTTGTGAAGAAATGTAAATGTCCTTTTTATAAAATAGCAAAATATATTTTTATATGAATTAATATATTAACAATTTATTAAATAATATGAGGAATTTTATGTTTATAAATAATATTCAGAAAAATTATTCAGTTCCGAATTTTAAAGGAAAAATTATTGATTCTCATGTACACTGCGGACAATGGAATTTTGATAAATTTCCTTGCAACGAGGTGTTGAAAATTTTCAATAAAAAATTTAATGGCGGAAGAGACTACGTTGACAGAATTATAATTTCTAACCTTGATTGTATAAAAAACGGCAGAAACAATAAGCCGCTAAAGGATGAAATAAATGGAAATCTTTCTTTAATAAAATCTGCAATTAAAAATAAAAAGATTGTACCTTTTCTTGTTTGTCAGCCGGGTTTTGGAGCAGCAGAAAATATAGAATTACTTTTGATAAAGTATCTTGATGTTATAGGAGGGTTAAAATTTCATCCGGCGTGTTTAAATCTTGCCGCAAACGATATCAGATACCTGCCATACATGACATTGGCTGCAAAATATAATAAACCATGTCTTTTCCATTGTGAAGTCCTGACTGACAAAAACGGAAAATTATTGCGAAACGGGGTTTCTGATCCTGAATTTATTTATGAAACAGCAAGAAGGTTCCCGAATGTACCTGTCATATTAGGGCATATGGGGGCAGGCGGCGGCAAAGCGCACGAGGCTGCAATTAAAACGCTTATAAAATCTATCGATAATGCAGACGCTAAATTATATGCCGATATTTCCTGGGTGGATTGCGACACATCTGTAAAACCTCATATTGTAGATGTAATTAAAAGACTACAGTATAGCTCAAAAGGTGATATGACCGAAAGGCTTTTATTTGGTACGGATGCTCCGCTTGGTGTTTTTGGCGAGAAGGCTATGAAGCAGGATGGGGCTTATAATCGAAATATTATAAATATCAAGAAAGCTATAAAAGAAAATTTTGGTGATGATGCAAATAAGCTGATAAGCAGAATTTTTTACAGAAATTCAAAAAAGTTATTAACGAACACCGAATTCAATAAAATCGGTTAAAATCAGTATAAGGATAGGCGGTCTCTATAAGCATGAGAAATCTTGTTAATACATTTGTTAAAGTATTGGCAAATGTTTAGAAATGTAATATTATATTATATATCGGTAAAAAAGGAGATAAATAATGAAGAGAATAGCTTTAACAATAGGATTATTTGCAGCCTTTAATTGCGCAGCAATGGCTGATGGTAATGCTTTTACACCATTGGATTTTAATGATACGCAGTATGGAACTACACAAACTTCTACTGTTACAAAAAATGCACCTTCTTATTCTTCATTAGATGGTGATGCTGTTGGTAACGGCAATATTCAGAATGCAATAATTCAGCTTGATAATGCCCAGGTTGATATTCGTAATGATTTATTAAACTGTAAAACTAAGTATGCTGATGTGGATGCTCAATACAAACTTATAAAAACAGAGAGAAAGACCTTGAAAAAACAGGTCTCAGCGATAGAAAAAAGAATAAAAGAAATAGATAAAGCCAAAGAAAAAATCAGAAAGAATATGTTATAAGAAAAAAACCGGTAAGTTTACCGGTTTTTTCTATTTAGATTGCTGCTGAAATATAGGTTTGGCGCGATTCTGCATGCAAACTCCGAATTGGCAGCTTGAATTGTAACTATAATTACTTTCCTGCGGAGCAAATTCTCTCGTTTGTATCTGTATATCATCTCTATTAATTGGATTCAGCCGTACCTCCGGACTGTCTGCAAATTCGTTAATGTTTGTTTTTTGTGAGTATGTAGGTGTTAATTGTTCTCTAAACCCCGGTAAAGTGCAGACAGCAGTTTCATCTATTGAACACATTGAAAAAGCCGGTATGGTGAATAAGATTAATACAGCAGGTATTAGTAAATTTTTCATAGAATCTCCTTTTCTAATTTATTTTAAAGTGCAATTTATGAAATTCATTACCCTGCCGGATTAGCCGGAAATGTTAAGAAAAAACTTTACATTATTTGATGGATGAAAAAATTACGTGTATGATGATAGTATAATATTAGAGATTGGGATTGTGAGGAGAGTCCATTTGTACGCTTATCAACAACAAAAACCGCTTAAAACAAGAAGGCTGCACGTAGTTCCTGACGGTGCAAATGTATTACCGCACATTAAGAAAAAACGTAATCCGATAGTTGAATTTTTCAGATTTTTTGTCGTAACGGCTTTTTTGTTATCTTTTGCCTGGTTTGTTTTGCCGATGGCGTTTAATCGTTTAATTAAGAATGTATTTTTCCCTCTTTCTGTTCCTGTTAATACAGAAGAGCAATATAACATGGCCTCTGTAAAATATCTTAAACCTTTGGAAAATGGGAAATTTTCAATTGTAAAACCGGATGCTGTTGATATTTATTCATTTGCATTTCCGGTTACAAATTATTTGAGTAATGATTTATTTTTAAACAGATTGCTCCTCACGCCGACTATACAAAAAACTCACAGTGAGGTTACTACTATGTATCACACAAGTGAGATGAAAGGTTTAAAATCTCAATTAATCTCGCTAATGAGACAATATCCAATGATAAAACCTGCAATATATGTTTGGGAGTATGAGAACGGAAAGTTTGTTGATATAAATTCTGACAAGATGTATCCTGCTGCAAGTATAATTAAAATACCTGTTTTAGTTCGCTTGTTTAAGTCTATAGAAGCTAATCAGTTCACTATATATGATGATATGCCGCTTACAGAATACTATCGTTCTTCCGGTTCTGGATATTTACAATTTAAACAGTCCGGACTAAGGTTCACTATGGATCAGCTCGCAAAGACAATGATTCAGGACTCTGATAATACCTCTACTAATATGATTATGTCAAAACTCGGCGGTATGAATGACATTAATATAGGACTGAGGGATTGGGGGATATCAAAAACTTATGTAAGAACCTGGCTTCCGGATCTTAATGGTACTAATAAAACGACAGCTGCTGATATAGCAAAAATTCTTTATAATCTGGATAATCCCGGATTTTTGAATATTAATTCCAGGGAATATATCATTGACTATATGAGCCATGTAAAAAATAATAGACTTATAGCAGCCGGGTTAGGAGACGGTGCCATGTTTATTCATAAAACAGGTGATATTGGCTCTATGCTTGGTGACGCCGGAATTGTTTATGCGCAGAACGGAAAAAAATATATTATAGTAATATTGGCAAATCGCCCGCATAATGCTCCGCAGGGTAAAGAATTTATTGTAAAAGCATCAAGTCTCATATATAAGACAATCGTTGGAGAGTAGAAAATTCCGAATATTTCGGATTATTTTAGCAGTAAAAAACCGATACCTTGAGGTATCGGTTTTTGAAAATATTAACGTTTTGAGAATTGGAATCTCTTACGAGCCCTTTTCCTGCCGTATTTCTTACGTTCTTTAACTCTTGCATCACGTGTTAACAAGCCTTCTGAACGTAAAACATTTTTGTATTCTTCGTTAACCTTTAACAAAGCTCTTGAAATACCGTGTCTGATAGCCGCTGCCTGAGCAACAATACCGCCGCCTACAGCTTTAACTCTTACATCATA
>CALUSN010000052.1 GCA_944323435.1 Candidatus Gastranaerophilales bacterium
GCAATGAGAAAGATTAGAGGTAACAAAAAAGTGGATAATAAAAATGCAGAAGAAAATATGAAGGCGCTTGAAAAATATTCAACCGACCTTACGGAAAGAGCCCGTAAGGGGAAATTAGACCCTGTAATCGGGCGTGATGAAGAAGTAAGACGTATTATACAGGTCTTAAACAGAAGAACAAAAAACAACCCTGTACTAATTGGTGAGCCGGGTGTCGGTAAAACCGCAATAGTAGAAGGTTTAGCCCAGAGAATTATAAGAGGTGATGTTCCTGAAAGCTTGAAGAATGTTAAACTGATTTCTCTTGATTTAGGCGCACTTGTTGCGGGCGCTAAATTCAGAGGCGAATTTGAGGAGCGTTTGAAAGCTGTCTTGAAAGAGGTTCAGGAATCAAACGGCGAGATTGTAATGTTCATTGATGAATTGCATACGGTAGTAGGAGCAGGCGCAACAGAAGGTTCTATGGATGCCGGAAACCTCTTAAAACCTATGCTTGCAAGAGGTGAATTAAGAACAATCGGGGCTACGACTATTAATGAGTACCGTAAATACATTGAAAAAGATCCTGCTCTTGAACGTCGTTTCCAGCCGGTAATGGTTGACGAGCCGTCTGTTGAGGATACGATTTCAATCTTAAGAGGCTTGAAAGAAAAATACGAAGTTCACCACGGAGTAAGAATCTTAGACAGTGCACTGATTGCTGCGGCGCAATTGTCTGACAGATACATTACAGACAGATTCCTTCCGGATAAGGCAATTGACTTAATCGATGAAGCGGCTTCCGCCCTCCGTATAGAAATTGATTCAATGCCGGAAGAAATTGATGTTATGATGAGGCAAAAGATTCAGCTCGAAATCGAACGAGAAGCTTTGAAGAAAGAAACTTCGCCTGAATGTATTGCAAAAATTGACAAATTGACTTCCGAGATTGATGATTTGGAAAGCAAAATTTCCAAACTCAAAGCCCAGTGGGAAGTTGAAAAGAATTCAATTACCGGCGAAGCCGCAATAAAAGATGAGATAGATCAGGTTAAAACAAAGATTGCGGAAGCCGAACGTAACACTGATTTGCAGACAGCGGCAGAGCTTAAGTACGGCAAATTGATGGAACTTGAAAAGAAATTGCAGTCAATTCAGGGAAAAGAAAGAAGTGAAAATCAGCTTCTAAAAGAAGAAATTGACGGTGATGATATAGCCCAAATCGTAAGCAAATGGACAGGAATTCCTGTAAACAGGCTGGTTGAAAGTGAAATGCAGAAACTTCTCAGAATGGAAGATGTGCTGCATAAGCGTTTAATCGGTCAGGATGAAGCGGTTGAAACTGTTGCAGATGCAATAAGGCGTGCCCGTTCTGGTTTGAAAGACCCGAAACGCCCGATTGGTACCTTCATTTTCTTAGGACCGACAGGTGTTGGTAAGACTGAACTTGCAAAAACTCTGGCAGAATTCTTATTCAACGATGAAGATGCAATCATAAGAATTGATATGTCAGAATATATGGAAAAACACAACGTTGCAAGACTTGTCGGGGCTCCTCCGGGATATGTCGGATATGAAGAAGGCGGACAGTTAACGGAAGCTGTAAGACGTAAACCGTATTCTGTCGTTCTGTTTGATGAAATTGAAAAAGCTCATCCGGATGTATTCAACCTGATGCTGCAAATCTTTGATGACGGGCGTTTGACAGATTCTAAAGGCAGAACCGTTGATTTTAAAAACACTGTTATTATTATGACAAGCAACATCGGAAGCGACATTATTCTTGAGGATTCTATCAATAATGCAGGCGGAAACTTTGATGAAACCAAGGAAAAAGTCATGGCTGTTATGAGAGAACGGTTTAAACCAGAATTCCTTAACAGGGTTGATGAAACAATCTTCTTTAAGGCTCTTACAATGCAGCAATTGTCTTCAATTGTAGATATTCAGATGGAGCATTTGAGAAAACTTCTTGCTGATAAAAATATAACATTTGAAATAACAGATGATGCTAAAGAGCTTCTTGCAAGACGCGGATTTAATCCTGTATACGGTGCAAGACCGCTTAAGAGAGTGATTATGCAGATGGTTGAAAATCCTCTTTCTAAACTGCTTCTTGCTCAGAAATTCATTGACGGAGATAAAATAAAAATCGATTCAAAAGACGATGAAATTGTTTTTGAAAAAGATTAATTAAATGAGGTAATAAAAAATCTATTAAACCAAGGGGGCGCGGCAAAGCCGCGCCCCTTGTATTATATAAAATAAAGAACGACCGTCCGTCCGGCTTGGAGCATCCTTCCCAAAATTAGGGAGGGTGAAAATAAATCAATAAAGTCATAGAGATTCTCCCCCCTAAATTGTTAATAGGCACAGAATAACGATAAGTTTGTAGGTTTACTTACCGGTGTGCAGTCATTGCTAGAAAATCTTTGATTTTCGCGGCAATCCATTTTATTTGATTGTCAAATTTGTTCTGGATTGCTTCGGGCTGTTTGGGCTGTTCCCTCGCAATGACGGGGGGTGATGATTCATTTACCCCCGCAATAACGTGTGACTTATTAGTTATTGTCAGATAAAACCTGATCTACATATATTATATTTATTTCCTCAGTCACTTAGTCACTTAATCACTCAGTCACCAATTAAATACATTTACCCCTTGAAAAACTCCAAGCCTGTAGGTTTACCCCAGCTTTTTCAATCGGGCGTAAGCTGCATCCATGGCTTTTTTGCCGAGTTTGCCAAAATCTATTGTGTACATTGTGCTGTCGCCAATCTGGATAACATCTGTTATATGTCCGACACCGAGTTTTTCGTGAAAAACTCTTTCGCCTATATTGAAGTAATACTGTGTTGCGGAATTTTTTAACTCTTCTTCCGCCTGCTGCTGTTTTTCAAGCTCGGCATCTTTGCGCTTCTTCTCTTCAAGCTTGCGCTTCATAATGTTATCTTCAAAGAAAGCTTTTATCTTTTCTTCCTCTTTTTCTTTGTTTAAAGGACTTTTTTTAATAATAACTCTGCTTGGAGTGCGCTGAACAACGTTTGTAGTCTTTTTAGCCGCCGGTGCAACAAAATCTTTGCCAAACCCTGTACTTCCGGTTTGTGATGATGACGACCTTCCGTTATATTTTCCCCCGGGTGCAACAAAATTAGCACCAAAACCGGATACAGGTTTTACGTATCCGTCAGGAGTAAATGATGAAGTGGTTTTCCCGCCGGAAGCGTACTCTCCTTTAACCTTTTTAACGGCGCTTGTAAATGTACTTTCTCTGCCGGAGGAGTATTCAGAGAATGCTGATTCTTCTTCGTCAATGAGTTTTGAAGGAATTTCTTCTAAGAATCTGCTTGGAGAATAGTATTTATATTCGCCCCACATTTGTCTGCGTTTTGCGGTTGTTAAATACAGTTTATTTTCAGCCCGCGTGACTCCTACGTACATAAGTCGGCGTTCTTCCTCTAATTCTGAAAGACTGTTAGAACATCTTGCGGACGGAAAAATTCCTTCATCGCATCCGGCAAGAAATACTATCGGGAATTCCAGACCTTTTGAAGCATGGAGTGTCATAAGTGTTACATTATTTGCAATCTCGTCCATTCCGTCAATATCAGAGACCAAAGAAACCTGCGCTAAGAATTCGCCCAGAGTATTATCAAGCTCCTCCGGCTCAAATTCGTTTGCTACGTTTACAAGCTCCTGCAGGTTTTCGATTCTTGTCTGGTCTTCATCTGCACCTGACGCCTGCAATTCTCTCAAATATCCGCTCTTTTCAAGAATCAGGCTTAAAAATTCCGGAAGCGAATATCTTGATTCTGCTTCCTTGAGCTTCATAATAAGAGTTGCAAAGTCTTTCAGCTTTGTAGCCGTTCCTGATTTAATAGTGGAAATATTATCCACATCAAGAATTGCTGAAAACAGGCTTATGTCCTGAGCGTCCGCATAGTCTTGCAAATGTTTGAGAGTAGTTTCCCCGATTGCACGTTTCGGAACATTAATTATTCTTCTTAAAGACTGGGAATCGTCCTGATTGTAGATTAATTTCAAGTACGCAATTGCGTCTTTGATTTCTTTTCGGTCATAGAACTTCAAGCCGCCGTAAATCCTGTAAGGAATTCCTGCCGCAATCAGAGCTTCTTCCAATGCTCTTGACTGTGCGTTTGTGCGGTAAAGAACCGCAAACTGGTTATAGTTATCAGAAGTATCTCTGATGGATTTTACTATATAATTCGCTTCATCAGTCTCGTCCTGAGCTTCGTATAGAGAGATTTTCTCTCCGTCGCCTTTTTGTGAATAAAGAACTTTATCCACACGCTCTTCATTGTTTTCAATAATAGCGTTTGCAGCGTTTAGAATATTAGCTGTAGAGCGGTAATTTTGCTCCAGTTTAACGAGTTTTGCGTTCGGAAAATCATTCTGGAAGTTCATAATGATTCTGAAATCCGCGCCACGCCAGCTGTAAATTGATTGGTCAACATCACCCACAACGCAAAGCGAGCGAGTTTGCGGAATATCCGCCTGTAAGTTTGTATAAAGAGCTTTAACAAGCTGATATTGCGCCTGGTTTGTGTCTTGATACTCGTCCACGAGAATATGCTGAAATTTGTCATAATATTTCTTTCTGACTTCCGCATTCTGCTCAAGAAGCTTAACACAAAGCATAAGCATATCATCAAAATCTATAGCATTATTGGTATTTAAGGCGTTTTCATAATACTCAAAAATCTTTGCAATGTTCTGGGATTTAAAATCTCTGGCAAAGGTTGCGAACGTATAAGCGTCCTGCATTTTGTTCTTTGCATTGGATATAATTGCCTTGACAAGTTTTGGCTGATAAATTTTATCATCCATATTAAGCTTTTTAACTGCCTGTTTAATTATTGCAAGCGAGTCCGTTTCATCATATATAGTAAAGTTCTTATCAAGTTTTTTGCCTGATTGGAATGAATAATTTTCAATATCCTGTCTTAAAATACGACCGCAAATACTATGGAAAGTGCCCACCCACATATATCTTACAACTTTTTCGCCGAGAATTGCTGATAGTCTTTCCTTCATCTCTTTAGCCGCCTTGTTTGTAAAAGTTACGGCAAGGATTTTCCCTGCAATAGCGCCGTTTTGAATCATATATGCTATTCTTGAAGTCAGAACCCTTGTCTTTCCGCTCCCTGCTCCTGCCAGTATAAGCAAAGCCCCTTCTGTAGTTTTGGCAGCCTCAAGCTGCTCTCTGTTAAGGTTTTCTAAAATATTTTCCATTCCCCTATTCCCAAACTGTCAATTTTGTGATATTATATATCAGCATACACAAAATATATGTAAATGACAATAAGATTTTAAAGGTGGTACTGATGAACGATATTTTAAATTCTCTGGACGACGAAAAACAGCCTTCCATTATGGTTCCGATTGGTGATATGGATACAGCTGAACAATCGCCCGATACGGTTGATGAGCTTGCAATGGAATTAGCGACAATAAAGCAGCCGGCGAAGAGAATAGCGATAATCGGTTCCAGAAACCTTGCCATTACTCACCAGCAGATGATTGAAACTCTTACAACCGCTCTTGTAAGGCAGGGTAACACCATTATAACATCAGGTGGTTCTTGCGGTACTAACGCTGCTGCTATTCGCGGTGCTATGAAATCTAATCCTGATAAATTGAAAGTTATTTTACCCCAGACAATAGGTCAACAGCCGTCCGATGTTCAGGACCAACTGATAGGTGTTCCTAATATTGTTGAACATGCAGACAGAGCAATGATGACTTTAGCAGATGCTTCAAGAGTTTGCAACAGAGAAATTATAGATGATTGCAACCAGTTAATCTGCTTCCTTTCTCATACAAGTAAAACTCTGCATACAGCAGTAGAATACGCCGAAGAGAATCACAAAGTAGTTACAGTATTTTATTTAGATTAGAAAATAATTTAGTACAACAGTACAAATTATTTTTCTTGTTATTAGAGGTTTTAAAACGATGGATTTAATAAAAAAACTCACCGGTAAAAATTCTGATGAGTACGAGAGCGTCGCAAAACATCTTGTAGATGATTCAGATACAGAGCTTTTTGCAAAACTGGTTAAGCAGGACGATTTTTTATTTGATTTTGTGAAAAACAATGTCGCAAATAGAATCAAAAATGTTTGCAACAAAGACAATTATCTGAATTTAATGAAATTCCTTGATTTTTATTCTCCGTCATACGATACAGTAATTGCTGAAACTTTGTATAATTTTGGCGGAATTGAACTTTTGCCTGCAATGAAAGAAATTTTTATCAACGGTGAAAACGGAAAAAAAGCTTATGCGGCAAAATATTTTTCTTATGTACCAAAAGAATGTCTGAATGAGCTTTTGCCTGCAATAAGAAAAACCGCAGAATCCGAGTTTGAACCTTTGAGTGCAAATTCTATTGATATTCTTTCAAATATGAAAGATGATGAGTTTAAGAACAATGCATTAAAGTTGCTTAATTCAAATGACGAGTTTGAACAATATAACGGTGTTAAATATCTTGTTTCGTACAAAGCAGTTGAAGTATTACCTGAGATTATTGAAGTTATGAAAAAGTCTTCGCTATCAGAAAATATTGCATCTGAAATACCTTATCTTGTATTGCCGGATGAGTTATCCAAAACCGATGACGGAATACTGGTTCTGTGCAATATTGTAAGTGCTATTCCTGAAATTATTCCTCCACAAGCTGTTTTAGATTATAACCTTTTTAGCGTTTTTGAAGATTTGTATTTGAATAATCTTACAAGTGCTTCAGCAGTTCTATTGAGACTGGCGCAGGATAAGTTTGCCGAACTTGCCGGAAACGATGAATATTTATTTGATTGTGACAAAAATACAAAAGAAGAAATATATGCTATAAATCAGCTTCTTGTCGGAATCGACAGTTTTAAGCTAAAAAATCTTTTATACGATGAGCTCTATGACGGAAGTGATTTTGTATTCTTTGCCGTTGATTATGTTGATGAGCCGGAAGAGCTGGAAACCCTTCTGGACAGCTCTAACCCTACTTTAATCCTAAAAGTTTTATCAAGACTCAAAGACAAAGATGAGTTTACAGAGGCGCATAAAGAGTTAGCGTTGAAAAACATTAAAAACGACGAGTTAAAACAGATTATTGAAGCTCTATAAGTTATTGTCCGTTAAAGACTGAGCTGCAATTCTATCACCCATCCTAACCTGCTTGGTTGCAGGTGTTAAACGGGGCTACGTATTTTGCTTATGCAAAACTCCTCCGCTCTCTGCCGACACGCCGCTTTCCTCACATAGGGAAGGAATGCACGCTGTCGTTCAATTCGCGCCTTCCCCTCGCCCCTTGTGGGAGAGGGAGCAGATGTGCTTGAGCCGTTAGGCGAAAGCTACAGATGCGGGTGAGGGGCAGCAAGGTCGGGAAAAAGCAAAAATTGACTCTTTTTTGACATTAAAAAAGAGGGCTGAAACCCTCTTTATAAAAAATCTGATAACACTTTCCGAGCCTTGCAGTGGAAGCGGTGGAATGATTATTGCTTATGCAGAAACCATGAAAGAAAAAGGATATAATTACCAGCACCAATCGTATGTCGAGGCTGTAGATATTGATGATATTTGCTTTAAAATAGCATATATTCAACTTTCATTACTCGGAATTCCGGCAAAAGTAATAAGAGGTGATAGTCTTGCCATGAGATATTTTGAAGTTTACTATACACCGTTTTACTTTTTGAGTAATTTTGAATACAAGTTACGGCAGGTTATGACGCATAAAGAAGATATAATTAAAAATAAAACAAAGATTGAAAAATCAGCACAGTTGACTTTGTTTAATTATTTATAAAAATTATAAGCTAAAAGGATTTCATTTATGAAAAAGAGATTTTCAACAAACTATAATAAAGTTTTAAAGTGGTATGTTTTGAATTTTTATGTAACTAAACATAAAACTTTGACCTGTATTTTTAAATCATATCTTCCATGGGACAAAACATTTAATTTAGGATGTAAATTTTACTACACCCCGCCAAATATTGACCATACAGGAATTGAAATAGTTCTAGACTTAATCTTTTTCGGGTTGGATATTGAGTTTTTTGACAGACGTCATATTGAAGATTATGAAAGAATTAAAAACAAAAGATTTGAAGATAACTTTATTTTTGATTGTGCAACTGATTTTTGCAATCATAAAGCACTGGCAAAACAAGGTGATAATTGGTATGAAATAGGCAAAGGTCGTCATTTAACTAAACTCAATCTCAAATATGACAGCGTTTATAGTTGTGAAAATGAACCTTATTTGCATATTGAGCAAAATAATAAATACGGAATTATGGACACTGATTACAATGTAATTATCGAGCCTGAATATGATGAAGAACTCTCAATTTTAAATAACAATACTTTTGTTGTAAAACAACGTGAAAAATACGGTGTAATTGACAGTAATAAAAATGTCTTAATCCCTTTCGAATATTCTAATTTAACCCCTTGCAACAATAAAGAAAATTTAATCACAACTCTTCAATCTAAAGATAATACTAGAAAATGCGGTATTATAGATATCAAAGGCAATATTATAATTCCATTTGAATATGTTTCTTTGAAAGAGTATCAAAATAAGAACGGTATATTTATTGCAGGCAAAGGGTATCATACAAAAGGCATAATTAATCTTAAAAACGAAGTCATAATTCCCTTTGAAAAAAATTGTCACATACATGAATTGAGCGGCGAAACTTTTATTCGAGTAAAAAGCGGTTTAAATGACGAGTATTATATATACGATTTTTCTAACAAAAAAGTATGCAAAACAAAATTTAAGTTTATCAAAAACAACTCATACGGAATTGATTTATTTGAAGCAACAAAGGATTTTGAAAACTGGGGCTACATTGATAAATACGGCAAAACTAAAATAGGGTTTAAATATAAAGAAACTGGAGAATTTGAGAAAGGTTATGCTGTGGTTGCACAGGATATGAACCGGCATAATTTCGGATTAATCAATAAAAAAGGGAAACTTATTCTACCGTTTGAATATGAATATGGTTTTGAGCCGGTTGATGATGGTGAAATGTTTATTGTTATTAAAAACGGCAAATACGGAATTGTAGATAGAAAAAATAAAATTGTTATTGATTTTCAATATGATTACATTACTCAAACAAATGGTTGTTATTTAGCAGAGCGAGATGGCAAACTCGGCTACTTTCACGAATATTTTGGTACGGTGATTTTTATGAACATATTATAATAATATACAAAGGAAAAGGAGGATATAGAATGAATCTCGTTGACAAAAAAGACATCAATGAAGAACTGCAAGAACTGGAAAATGCTGAAATATTTAAAAGTAAAGAAACTGCTCATTCAATGGCAATTGCTTATCTATTACTTAAAGAGCCTGAATTTTTAGAAAAATTTTTCGATAAAATCGGATTAAGTATATTAAATATAGAAAAAAACTTGATAATTCAAACTGAAGCAAATCATATTGATATATTAATAAAAAATGAAAAGTCAGTAGTTGCAATAGAAAATAAATATAAAGACAGATGCAGAAAAAATGATAACGAAACAGATTCAGAGTCAGACCAGCTCAAAAGATATGAAGAATATATTAAAGACAAATATCAAAATATTGAAAAAGGATTTATATATCTTCGTCCGTTTCAGCACAAACTTGATGAAGATTATAAAAATTGGAAATCTTTAACGTATAAAAATATATTGAATAGCGTGCTAATATTACTGCAAGAAGAAAAATGAGGTATTAAATGATAATTTTTCAAACCGCAGAAGATATTGAAAATGCTCAACAAATTTGGGTAGAATTAGAAAATACTCAAAACTCCTTATGGAAAAGACTAAAAAAGGAAATTGCAGCACAAATAGATGTTAAACCTGCTATTCCTGCGGATAACGATATCCGTCAACTTTGTTATGATGCCGAAAATGGAAAACGGTTAGAGGTGTGCTTTAATACAGATATCGAAAATTCTGTAATACCCAAATTCCATATTGGAGCTTATATTTATAGTGTCGGTCAAACTACAATCGAAGAAAAATATACGGTTATAAATATTGCTGCACTTGCAGACAACAATTTCATTGCTGAATCAGCTGCAAAATATGCAGATTGGATAAAGAAAAAATTAGATGAAAATAAGATTTAGTTGAAAGTCTGCTAACCTAAAGTGATAGTTAGGGGGGGATGATTTAAAAACATGGAAAAAAAAGTCAATGATTATTATACTAAATACTTCAAAGACTGGTTGTTTTTACAGAATATAGACATTAAAACAGCCTTAGAGATGATTAAGAAAAAATCAGAGACCGAAA
Source organism: Candidatus Gastranaerophilales bacterium (assembly GCA_944323435.1). Taxonomy (GTDB): domain Bacteria; phylum Cyanobacteriota; class Vampirovibrionia; order Gastranaerophilales; family Gastranaerophilaceae; genus CAG-196. The sequence goes on from CALUSN010000052.1 coordinate 10,313, forward strand.
TCAGGGGAATAATTAGTTTATCATACAACGAAATTGAACATTTACCTGCAAAATATGATATTGAATTAACAGACCCATTATCATGCGAGCTCAGGGGAGGAACAAAACTGACAGAAAGGGAAAAAGAATTTTTTGCTCTGGTAAAAAGCGGCTGCAGCCTTGAAGAAATCTCTGCAAAATTAATGTGCTCTCAAAATGTTGTAAAAACAAGCATAAAAATATTTATAGCTAAATTACTTATCGGACTGTACCCTAATTTAAAAGAAGTGCTTTAACTTCGTACATTTTAAAAAATATTTTTTATACCGGTATATATAAGTTTGAAGATAAACTTTATGACAATATAATGCAACAAGAACAGTGAACGGCACTAAAAAAGGGCTTGAATATGATTTAAGCCCTAATGTACTAAAAAACTCCCCAGGTTGGACTCGAACCAACAACCTACCGGTTAACAGCCGGTTGCTCCGCCATTGAGCTACTGAGGATTACCTATCTATTACTTTATTATAGTATCAAATAAAAAAAATTTGTAAAGAGGGTAAATTTTCAAGAGACAAACAAACTGTAATGCGATAAAGAGTATCAAGAAGGAAGGGCAAAATTTTAGTTGGAAAATAAAAAATCATGCCAAAATCTTCATACAACTTAACTCTTTGCAAAAAAGATTTTTTAGATGGTATGATAATTATATTCAGGAGAGGTAGTAAAAAAGAAAATGAATTATCACAATATCACAAAAGACGACATGTTAAATGGGGACGGGCTAAGAGTGGTGTTATGGGTTGCAGGATGCACTCATCATTGTCATGGTTGCCAGAATCCGATTACCTGGGATGTGGCAGGCGGTATTCCGTTTGACAAAGCAGCAGAGGAAGAACTTTTTGAAGCTTTGAGCAAATCTCATATTTCCGGTATAACTTTTTCCGGCGGTGATCCGCTCCATCCGTTTAATAGAGAAGAAGTTTTCAGGTTGATAAAAAAAATTAAAAAGGAATTGCCTGAAAAAACTATCTGGTTATATACAGGTTTTCTGTGGGAGGAAATTCAAGATATTCCGGATATTGCAGATATCGATGTTATTGCAGAAGGGAAGTTTGTGGAAGAGCTTTTAGATAACAATGTCCACTGGGTAGGCAGCACCAACCAGAGAGTTATTGATGTAAAACCAACTCTTGAAACTGGCAAAATTGTTTTGCATAACACATAGTAATTTCCTTTGATGTATAATTAATTTATGTGTTAGATAAAGGGATTAATTATATGCTAAAAGGAAATGAAATCAGACAATTATATTTAGATTATTTTAAAGACAAACACCGGCATACAGTTGTAGAGAGTTCGAGCCTTGTGCCTGACAATCCTACGGTATTATTGACAACAGCGGGTATGCTGCAATTTTTGCCGATATTTTTAGGGATTCAAAAATGTCCTTATGAGCCGGCAAGGGCAACTTCTTGCCAGAAATGCGCCAGAGCGGGCGGCAAGGATTCGGATATTGAGAATGTAGGAAGAACACCGAGACACCATACCTTTTTTGAAATGCTAGGTAACTTCTCTTTTGGGGATTATTACAAAAAAGAAGTTATTCCGTGGGCGTGGGAATTCGTAACAGAAGTTTTGAAATTAGATAAAGACAGATTATGGATAACTATTTTTGAAACTGACGATGAAGCGTATGAAATCTGGAGAAGTATAGGTGTTCCGGCTGAGCGTATTAAAAGAAAAGGCAAAAAAGATAATTTCTGGGGACCTCCTGGGGCTTCAGGTTCTTGCGGTCCGTGCTCGGAAATCCACTATGATTTAGGCGAAGAATACAAATGCAATGACCCGCGCGGCTGCGGAATTGATACATGCGAATGCGACAGATGGGTTGAGATTTGGAACCTTGTATTTACGGAGCTTTATCAGGATGAAGAAGGCAACCAGTCGCCATTAGAGAAGAAAAATGTTGATACCGGAATGGGACTTGAACGTATTGCAATGGTATGTCAGGGCGTAGCTTCAACATTTGAAACTGATTTATTAAGACCGATTCTGGATAAAGTTTCGGAAATGAGCGGCGTTTTGTATTCTAAAACCCCTCACCCTAACCCTCTCCCACAAGGGGCGAGGGAAGGGAGTGAAAAAACCGACATTTCCCTAAGAATAATAACAGACCACGCAAGATGCGTTACTTTCCTCATCTCAGACGGAGTTATTCCGGGAAATGAAGGCAGAAGCTATGTTTTGAGAATGATTTTAAGACGTGCTCTGAGACACGGAAAAATTCTCGGAATGGAATTACCGTTCTTGTACAAACTGGTTGATGTAGTTGTTGATAACTATGGCGAAGCTTACCCGGAACTTGTGAAAAATAAAGCTAAAGTTATTGATGTTATCAAAAAAGAGGAAGAAAGATTTGCAAAAACTCTCGATAGAGGGTACAAAATGCTTGAAGAATTTATATCCGAAAAGAAAGATATCGATGGTGAAAGCGCTTTCAAACTCTATGATACATACGGCTTCCCGTTTGAACTCACAAAAGAAATTGCTGCAGAAAACGGGTTAAAAGTTGATGAAGCCGGATTCAAATCTGCAATGCAGGAACAAAAAGACAGGGCAAAAGCAGCAGCGGAAAAAATTTCCGTAACCGGAGATATTAAGTACGCAAAAGTTGAAGAACAGGTTGGCTCAACTGAATTTGTGGGCTATCTTGTTGACTGCTGCGAGGCGAAAATTCTTGCAGCAATTGAAGGCGAAGGATATACGGATATTGTGCTTGACAGAACTCCATTCTATGCTGAATGCGGAGGTCAGGTCGGCGACAGCGGATTTATTGTTAATGAAAACCTGAAAGCAGAAGTTCTGACTACATTTAAGGTTAACTACCTTTTTGTGCACAGATGCCAGATTGTTAACGGCGAAGTTAATACGGGCGAGTATGTTTTTGCACAGATTGATTCCGCAAGAAGAGCGCAAATCAGGGTTCATCACACCTCAGCCCACCTTTTGCAGGCTGCTTTGATTAAAGTTCTCGGAGACGAGGTCAAGCAGGCAGGCTCTCAGGTTGAAGAAAACAGAATGAGATTTGACTTTACTTTCTCACGTGCAATGACTCCGGAGGAGGTTCAGAAAACAGAAGATATTATGAACAAATGGATAGGCGAAAAACTCCCTGTTCATACTGATGTTATGAATATTGAAGAAGCAAGATTAACCGGAGCAACCGCACTCTTTGGCGAAAAATACGAAGATGTTGTAAGAGTTGTTTCAATAGGTAAAGGCTGTACACCGGCTGAGTGTAA
>CALUSN010000053.1 GCA_944323435.1 Candidatus Gastranaerophilales bacterium
AGCTAGGTAAAGCTAAATATTATGCAGAGGTTGAAGCAAAAGACTGGGAAATTTTTGCCCAGGATTTAGATATATCGCATAAACTCGTTCAAACAGAACTTGAAAGGCAAAAACAACTTCTCCCTGAAATAGTTGAAAATATTGCAAAAGAATTGGATTGTGAGGTCGGTTTTAGGATTTTAGATTATATTGCTTCGCTGGTCTGAAAGAATTACAAAAAGAAGCCCGGACTAGGTGTCTAGCACCTAGTCCGGGCTTCTTACTCATTCTTTTTGTGAATCTTCTTCCATTTTTTCTCTGTATAACTTATCTAATTCACCAAGGAGCCATCTTTTAAGTAGGGCTTCGTATTCCGGATCCATTTCGGATTCTGCTTCATTTACTTGCTTTTGAAGCCTTTGTCTGTACTCCAATAAATCCATTTTTAACAGTTTTTCTGTCACAAGCTTCCTTGAGTTTCCCTTATCATTTTTTATAGCGTCGTTAACCAAGGTTTTAGCCAGTAACTGATATTTTGTTAATTTAACGGATTTACCGTTTTCATTTATAGTTACTGTCTCTGTCAGTTCAAGTTGTATTGCTTCAAAGACAGATTTCGGTATTAGTTTTTTCTTCCTGCCAGCAGGGTTTCCGGACTGTCCTTTTTTGAACTGGCTGGATTTTGGAGGACATTTGTATCCTACTTTATATTTATTATATTGTTTTAATAATTTCTCTACCTTTTCTGTCATCTATATTTCTCCATTTTTCGTTGTAAAGTTCTTAACAAATTTAGCAGTTTTTCCGGTTTCTTTTTGCCAGCGGTAGATTATCACATCACAATAATGCGGATCAATCTCAATAAGTCGGGCTCTCCGCTTGCACCGCTCTGCTGCAATTAAAGTTGAACCGCTTCCACCAAAGCAGTCAAGTACAATATCATTTTGAGAAGAGGTATCTAATATCAAATCGTGTATTAAGGGCACACTCTTTACTGTAGGATGGAGCTTTAGCAACTCTAAGGAAGCAGGATTTGTTGCTCTGACCCCGGGGTAGTCAAGTATGTTAGTGCGATAACGTCCATATTTCCCGAGCTTTATATTGTTCTGGTGCTTGCCTTTCTTCTTAAAAACCGGAATCAGTTCGTGCTGAGAACGGTATAGTGCACCTTGCCCGCCGACACCTTTGTTCCAAACAAGTATGTTCAAAAGCTCAGAATAAGTTTTAAGACCTTCGGTTAAAAGTGTATTAATACCCCGCCAGTCAATAAATATGTAGTGCAGACTGCCATCACTCGAAAAATTATGTAGATTTTTTAGAATAGTATTCAGAAAACCCGCAAACTGTTCATTACTCATTTCGCCAGATGCCATCGCAAATTCTTTATGGTTGGTATTGCAAACAAAGCCATTAATCTTACAATTGTACGGCGGATCTGTAACAACAATCTGAGCGGTTTCACCTTGCATCACAATTTCGTACGATTGTTCACACAAAGAATCTCCGCAGTAAACAAAATGGTCTCCGAGCCGGTATAAATCTCCGCTCTTAACAATTGCCGGGATATTTGCATCAAGCCATGAGGCGTCATCTTGCTCTTTTTCGTGAGTGGTCTTCTCCTCTTGTTCTTCATACAAGAGTTTGTCGTAATCAAGCGGTTCAAATCCGACATCTTCAAGCTCAAAATCAAGCTTTAAAAGCTTTTCAATTTCGGATTTTAGGACTGAGAAATCCCATTCGGAGTCTTCTGCAAGCCTGTTGTCAAGCAATCTTAAGGCATTAGCATCGGTTTCTGTAACATTACTTAAAACCACCGCCGGAATTTCTGTCATTCCAAGCCCTTGCGCAGCCAGAATTCTACCGTAACCGGAAATCAATACCATATTATCTGTAATAATGATAGGATTTGAGTATCCAAGCTTTACTATCGATAGAACAAGCTTTTTAATCTGTTTTTTCGGGTGTTTTTTACTCAGATTGTTCGGAATGATTACATCTTTAAGATTAATCATTTTGAAATTTGTAGCCTCATTTTCTGAGTTGTGACGTAGAATTTCATCCATTTGTACTTTTGCAGATTTTGTTTCAGGGATCTGTGCCTGTTTTTTAAGTTTGACCATTATAGTCTCCTTTAAATTGTGTACGGCTTGAAAAATTCAGCCATACTAATATAAAGAAGCCTTTAAAAAAGGGGGAAGTACTGGTTATTATTGATTTTAGACTTTTATTCCGTTAATCATCAAAACCGCTTTTTAATATAAAGCGGTTTTGATGATGCTATAATTAACTAAAGGAGTGATTATTATGCGAAAGAGAATTTGTCAAGAAATTTGCCCTAACTGTAAAACCGCAGAACATACGACTTATAAACGTAAAGACTAATTCTATTGTAAGAAGTGTAACGGATATTTTAAGGTCGGTAGAACAATAGCCAAACTTTCAAAAAATACAATTAGCCTTTTCAAAGCCCTGGTAAATCTATATCAGTTTAAAGATAAAAAACCAATAACACTTAAGATATATCGTAAAAAAGCCGAAAATAGTTCAATGCCTCTTAATGTTAATCAATCAAATATAAAATATTGTGAAATGAAATATTATAATACAATATTAGCTAATAATGAGCTTAATATTGATACAAATGTAATTAATGCAATAATATTAGTCCGTAAAGGCAATGACTTTATTGTTGTAAGAAATCTTGGTATAGAAAAAGGAATTGCTTTTAAAAACGCGGTTGTTCATATTGAATCAATAAATAACTAGTTTATACTTACATACCTGAGTTCTAGCAGAAGTTATCATTTGAACACAATTATGCAAAAATATCCGGTAAAACTTTAATAGAAGGATATTTTTTATTTACATACTCTTTTATTTCCCGATAGACATTTTCATGATTGTTTTTAACCGTAGAAATAACTAACTTTGGATTTAAGTCAGCGATTTTCTCAGGAGGATAAATTGTACAACCATAAAATTTTCTGTAATGGCGAGCCGGATTACTATCAATGATTCCCAAGATATTCTCGGCTATCTTAGGGTTTTTCTTAAGTATATCGGCTAAGAACAAGCTTGCTCCCCATAGTATCAATTTTTTATTCTGTAATTTTTGCAAAGTATCTTTTAGTACTTCCTTTTTAACAAGTTCCTCTTCTTCGGATTTTTTCTGTTCTTCAAACTTAAAAACAGGTTTATGGCTCCAATTTATATTATGGCGTATAATTTTTGCCGGATTGCCGGCTATTATTACATTTGATTCCACAAAGGTTTTTGTTATAACACTTCCTGTTCCAGCAACGGAACAATCAGAAAGCCTTGCACCTTTTAGTATAGAAGTTCTGAAACCAAGCCAAACGTGATTGCCTATGTAAATATTTTGCGGCTTATTGATTACTTCTTTTGTGTTATTATCAAAAATTGTATGCATATCGCTTATTGTAATAAAAATCTGTTCAGAAAACATACAATCATTTCCGATACGTATTTCCGTATATGGTTCCTGCATGTATATTGAAGCGCCCCTGCAAGAAAAATTTGAACCTATAGTTAACTTGCAGCAAAAAAAGCAGACATTTATCTTCAGCTTAGATATGCTGTATTTTGATGAACCAATTCGGATATAATTTGATTCTCCGCATACTATTTGAGATTGAATAAATTTCCTGATCGGCGCATGCAGTTCTACAACATTATTTTCCCCGCTAAAAATAATTTCCAAACCTTCAACAGACGAAACTTCTTCTCTATTACCGTTCTCGTTGATAATATATATGTGATTTTTGCTTGTCTCTTCTTCAATAGAACTGTTTAATGAAATTTTCTCCATAAAAGCTTTCTAAAATAATATTACCATATCCGGTTTTTAAGTAGTTAGCAGAATAAGAGATTTGTTAAAAATCAATTATATTTTGTTGGATATAGTTTTTAATACAAAATTCTTTTAATTGTGTATCACCTGCAACGTAAAGTGGATGGCGCGGATGCCCTTTAGTAGTTTCTGACGTGCAGGCACATTTTCTATTTTCTATTAAATGTGATATTTTATAGAAGTAATATTTGAATTTTTTCTGACAGATGTTTCCGCCCCAGGCACACCATATTGGGGCTTGAGGATATTTATCAAGATATTTTTTTACTATTTTTGCGTTTTTATTTGCCAACTCTTCATCATATTGTACTTCTTTTGGCTTTGATCCTCTCATCGGACATAAGTTTAGGAGTACAAATCCATCATAATTTTCATCTTGATTTTTAAGAATGCTGCAAATTTTATTAAATGTTCTATCAGGCTCTTTGTCTGTTGCGGAACTCGGATTAAGGGCAATACAAATAATCATTTTTTTACCAGATTTACCCAGAGCATACCGGTAGATTTTGTTTTCTTTTTCATCTTTTGGGTCATAAATGTCACATCTACAATCTTTCATAATTCTCTCCTTTTATACTAACTCATCTGGTATTGCATAAAGCACGGTTTCGGATAGTCTCGGTGAATAATGCCCGAGTCTGAATGTGTAATTCTCAAGATTCTCTTTTAGATAAAGCGGAATATTAATAAAATCTTCACTTGAATGATAAATTGAAATTGCAAGCTGCGGGCGGCATTTCTTAATTGTACTCATTCCTCCTTTAAGCGCAGAAAGTTCGGATCCTTCAATATCCATTTTAATAAAATCAGGAAAGACATTTCTTTCTTCGCAAAACTTGTCCATTGTTATTACATCAACTATTCTTTGTTCCCAATTCGGAGAATTTTCTGGACATTTTTTGCCGGTGATTTCTTCTGCAAAGGATGCGCCTAAATGTGTTTTATCAATACAAAATTTAATTTTTTTGCAGCAATCGCCCAGAGCAAGAGGTACAATTTCAAGTTTGTCATTGAGAATAAAATCTTCTACAAAAGGTTTGCGTGTGATATCGTATATTGCTTCAAAACCGTATGTCTTTTTTAAGTTTGGCAGTAGTTTATTAAATGCTATTACATTAAAACCATCATTTAGACCTAAATCAAATAAAATTTTTACTGCATTTTTATTTATTTTTTCAAGATATTGTTTTTTATAAATATGATAAGTGTGATATCTGTTTGCATTTGTTTTGTAATGATAATTTTCAAGCCACTCTATGCCGAACAGGTTTTTTCTTATCTTAAAAATATTATCATATAGAATTTTATCATCTTCTTTATCAAACATTTCAATAACTTTTTTATAATTATCATCATTCAATATTTTAGTGTTGGTGCGGTAATAATCACTGACAAAAGGAGTTTGCTCTATTGCAGGAATGTCGTAGATATCAAAAAGATTCATAATCTTGTTTTTGTCTGTTTGTGTTGACATTATAACCATTTGGCAGTCAGGATTTAAATCAATAAATGCTTTTAAGTTCCATACAGGAAGATTGTTAAAGCTGCCTTTTATAAAATTATCAATAAAACCTATTACTTTTGTTTCCGGCTTATAAATTTTTAAATCCTTCATAATTCCTGTCCCGGCTTTACAAGCACCAAATATAACAATATTGCCTTTATCAGGTACTCTGTCAAATAAATCCTCAAATAACTTATTTTTTTGCATTTCTTCTCCTTATATTGTTTTAACGTTTATTTCAATAAAATTATTAGTTTTCAAAAATTCTTCAACTTCTAAAGCTCTTTCTCTTGCAGAATTAACTATTGTTATAATTATCTCGTCCGGCTTGAGCGTGCTTAAATCTTTCGGTTCAAAGATTTTATACTGCCCCAGAAATTTTCCCTGTTTTACTGGATTTTTATCTATAATTCCGATAACATTTGTATTCAAAATATTATATTTTCTGATAAATTCTTCAAGAAAAAGACTTGCACCCCAAAACACAATTTTCTTGTCATTTTGTATCTGTAAATAAAGATTAGTAAATTTTACCCCTTCTACTATTGCGTCTATTGAAATCTCCTTATTTCTTGCATATAAAATATCCTCATAAAAAGCCGTTTTTCTGGCGTATTTCCAAAACAAATCGTAATACAGTTCTAATTCTGAATTCCAGGGTTTTCTTGGGGAAGTATAATGTATTATACCAGGATTTTCAAGAGAAAATTCTATATCAGATAGATAGTCATTTTTTAAATAACTTATAAAATCTTTATTCCATATAAAAATCCCGCAGCATAAGTTCCATTTATTTGATATATGCTTTACTTTTTCTTCAAAGATAACATTCAGGATATCCTGATCCGGATAAAGCAGTTTTTCTTGTTTAAACGCTTGTTCGATTGAGTATTTGTACTCTCTCTTATCAATTGCCGGAATATTAAACATAATCATGCCGGAATTAAAATAATCTGTTTCGTTTTTTATTCCCAGACAATTTTTAATATGTTCATAACGTTCTTTAAATTCTTTAAGATGCAAAATCTGTGCTGTAGCATCTTTTACTGCAAGAATTTGATTGTTTTCAAAATCTGTATTAAAAAGCTCATTTAAAGGTTGGTTGATTATAATATCTGTATCGAGATAAAGCACTTTTTTATATAAAGGCATTAAAAGCGGAATAAAAATTCTGTTATAAATTTCTACAGACCAGTTATTTATACTTTTTAATTTTATTTCAGGGAAATTAGTTGAAATAAAATCTGATATATCAAAGAACCTGAGGTTAAAATTGTCAGGCAGCATATTAAAAAGAAGCTTACGATTATTTTCTGTAATGTCAGAATTAAAAACGATAATATCAAATTTCTCGCCGTGAGAATTTTCAATAAGAGATTTTAAAAGTACCGCAAAATACTTACAGTATTTATTATCAAAAGAAAATACTATTGAATAATAATCTCCTTCAAAAACCGGCTGGATTGTAAACTCTTCAACTATTTCCCAACTCTGTCTTATCGGAAAGGTATTTGCAAGAATAGTCTTAAGCTTCCTTCTATCCTCATCACGGGTATCTTCGGTATCATTAATACATAAAAGCTTCGGAGCAAACTTTTTTATTACATCTTCAATAGAATATTTTAATTCTAATTTTAAATACAAATTATCAAGATTATTGTAAAATTCCTGCTCAGCTATTGGCGGATTAAACTTAAGTATCCCTTGATTTTTTTCTATCATAAAAAGACTAAAGATAATTCTTTGAATAGTATTCGGGCAGCGGAATTTCCGGTGTATTAATTTATCAAATTCTTCTTGAAATAAGTTTTTACAAGATTTAAAAGAGCTTTTTCTATATACATCAATACAATGTGATGGATCAGACATACACAAGTTTGGATTTTTGCCAAATGTTTTATTAAATAAATCTTCTGTATATAAAATTCGTTGTGTATAAATATTATTAGGTTCTTTCCATTTTCGGGTTCTTAAGTTTATTATCGGCTTATTATCTTCATTATAAAAATATTCCGGCTCAACCGGCGAGGCAAAAAACATATCATCATTTGCATACAAAAAATATTCTGATAAATCAGGTATATTATCAATGCAGGCCTCTATTGCTGCACTGTTAAAACAAGGCAGACAATCTTCCGGCATAATTTCTTTATGGTCAACAATCCTTATTTTAGGATGATTTGTATCAAGCCATTTAGGAACTTGTCCGTCTGTTACTATAAAAATCTTATTAATCCAAGGAGCATACATCTGGGCAGAACGCAGGGAGTACTTAAGCTCATCATTATTTGAATAACGACAGTCATTATTTTCTTCCGAACTTACTACACCGAGTTTATTTGCCCAGAACTTTCTTTTTTTCTGCCAGTCTTCATCTTTATCATCTACCCAGAGATAAACTAAATCTATTTTTATATCTTGCAAAATTCCAGCTCCTCTTCAAAAATGTTCGGCAACAGCTCTACGTGCGGATATTTTTCTTTAAACTCCTCTTTTAGTGATTCATAAATAGACTCGTTGTTAGATAGAACCGTCAAAATCACACCGTCCGGCTTCAGTTCATTAATAGCCTCCGGTGGGTAAATTGTGTAATTGCAGAACTGTTTGCCTGCTGACGCCGTGTTTCTGTCAATTATCCCTAAAATATTCGGATTTTTTTCTGTTTCCCTCTCCAACACCTGTCTGATAAACAAACTCCCGCCCCAGAGCATAACTTTTTTATCCCCGATAAATTTCTTTAGATATTCAGGAGTAATATAGTCCTTTCTCAATGCCGATTGATATTTTACCCAATCTTCCGGCATGAGAGCCTTAAATTCTTCCAAAAATCTTTTATACTCATCATCGTTACAATAACTAATTTCTGCTCTTATGTGGTTAATGAAAACTTTTCTGTAAGCGTTCTCGTATTCCGGCAGAAACCCTCTTGATTTCAGAAATTCGCCTAAATACATACAGGATTTAATCGCTTCTATTGTATGACTTGAGCGTATACTCACAAGACTTCCCGGGCGATTGAATCTGTAATTGATAAGTTCTTTATTAAATGCCGCAATTCTTCCGGCAGAAATAACAAGGCTATGCATAAAAGCAATGTCTTCGTAAATCGTAAGCGGCGGAAATTCAAGATTATTTTCTTTCAAGAACGATTTTTTGATTAACTTATTCCAAACTACAGGGATTAACAGACAAAATATCTCATCCTTGAAATCTTGCCTGTTAAAGACCTGCTCCCTTGGAACTTTATCAATATTAATAGGAAAATTCGGACTTCCTGTCTCTGTTATATTTCCTTCATCATCAACTTTTCTTGAAGAACAAACCGTCAAATCAGCGTCAAATCTTTCTGCGTGATTGTACATTTCCTCAAGCAAATCCGGCTCAAAATAATCATCTGCGTCCAGAAACTGAATATATTTACCCTCGGCAAGTCTTATTCCGTTATTTCTTGCACTTCCGGCGCCGGAATGCTTTTGCTGAAGAATCACAAATCTGTCGTCTTTTTTCTTATACTCTTGCAAAATCTCCAGAGACTTGTCAGTCGAGCCATCATCCACACAAATTATCTCAAAATCCTGGAAAGTTTGATTCAAGATACTATTTAGACACTCTCTCAGATATTTTTCTACATTGTAAACGGGGATTATTATAGATATTTGAATCTTTTTCACTCTTTTTTGCTCCCAGAAAATTCCATATAGATATTACCAATTAGTTGCCATGATAGTACATAGATGTCTTATTGTCAAACGAAGAATTTAGACATCGGTATTGTTTATAAAGTGACATGAAGGTCTTAAAATTAATAAAAATAGTAATAAGGATGTAGAAATGTTGCTTGAATCAGACAAAGTTGTAATTGGCAGAAAATTCAAAGAATATCGCAAAAGCAAACGTCTTACACAGTTTGAGCTAGCAGAAAAAGTGGGGTTAAACGAAAAACAAATATCCAGAATCGAAGCAGGTTTAAATTATCCCACTTATCTTACCTTTGTAAAATTGTTGAAGGTTTTAGAAATCAATATCTCTGATTTTATTGAACAGGCTCCTTTGACAAATAATCCATTGCAAGATGAGGTTATGCATCTGATAAAGACAGCTAATGATGCAGAATTGAAAACCTATCTTGATGTTTTAAAAGCATTAAAAAAGAATTTTAAGAAGTTATAACGATTTAAATCTTTTTGATAAACCAATTAGAATTCGTAAAATGATTGAAATTCCATTGTAGCTGAAAGTAAAAATCGCACTCTAGCAAGTTATCATCTTGTCGTTTGTAAAATTCATGAGCCATTTCTGTTTGCTTAAAGCTTTCATACGCATCTTCAATTTCTGCTGCAAATCTTTTGCGAAATTCTGGATAACTTAAATTCAGTTCTTCATGTGTTTTCTTGTTCTTGATAACCATGCTTGTATTAATTGCTCTAAATAATTTATTAATCAAGCCAATGATACGAATTGTGTCTTAGGAGTTGATGTTTACTGATACAAGAGTAATTAATGTAAATACAATAACTAGTTGAGGTACATTATGACTCCAAACATTTTTCAAAAACGTATCAATAGTTGGAAAGAAAAATATGGTTCTTTATCCTCCGAAACACAACGCAAGATAGACAAATTGGTTGAACAATATGACAAAACACAAAAAGTTATAAACGGAAATAAAGTTCTGTCGATTACAAATGGTACAAAATCAATTCGTGAGTTTAAGGGTAGAAAATATTCTGTAATAGTTATGCAAGACGGCTATGAGTTTAATGGTAAAAAATATAAAAGTTTATCAGCAATAGCCAATGAGATTACAGGTACTCGTTGGAATGGTAAGAAATTTTTTGGATTGCTTAAGCCGGAGCGTAGCACGCACACCGCTGCGTTGAATAGGCGGAGCAGTGCGAAACTGGACGACGGCGATGTTGGATTGCAGGCACAAAGTGCCAAAACCCACAGGAGCACAGTGGCATAATGAAAAAGAAAATCAGATGCGCAATTTATACCAGAAAATCTACAGAAGAAGGATTGGAACAAGATTTTAACTCCCTTGATGCGCAACGTGAGGCTTGCGAAGCCTATATTAAATCACAAATACATGAAGGATGGATTTTATTAGATAGGCAATACGATGACGGTGGATATTCCGGTGGTACTATGGAAAGACCTGCATTTAAGCAACTACTTAAAGATATTGAAGATGACGAAGTCGATATTGTAGTTGTGTACAAAGTTGACCGTTTAACTCGCTCATTGATGGATTTTGCCAAGATTATTGATGTATTTGATAAGCACAATGCCTCGTTTGTTTCGATAACTCAGCATTTTAATACGACAACATCGATGGGAAGATTAACTTTAAACATTCTGTTATCATTTGCTCAATTTGAACGTGAAGTAACAGGAGAGAGGATAAGGGATAAATTTGAAGCTTCTCGCCAAAAGGGTCTATGGCTTTCCGGAACTTGTCCTTACAAATATAAAAAAGATGAGCACCATATGCTGCATCCACAGCAACCTTATGCCGATAATGTTCGAATTATATTTGAATCTTATCTTGAAATAAAAAATGTATTAAAGTTGAAACAATATCTTATTGATAAGAAAATTTTAACCAGAAATGGGAAACCTCTTGCTAAAGGGAGTTTATATCATATACTTTCCAATAAAGTTTATCTGGGTAAAATTGTTCACAAAAATAAGGAATATGAAGGTTTGCACGATGCAATTATATCTCAAGAGTTGTTTAATGATGTGCAAAATCTTTTAAAAGCTAATGCAGTTGAGAGAAAACATTCAACAAATGCAAAAACTGGTTCGCTTCTTGCAGGATTATTGTACGATGATAAAGGAAATAAAATGTCTCCATCATATAGTAGTGGAAAGGGAAAACAATACAGATACTACATAAGTCAGGCAATTAAGAATCCAATAGATTATGAACGTGGAGACATTACAAAAATTTCAGCAGGAGAAATAGAAACGTTTGTACAAGATGATTTGACAAAATTGTTACATAATACCTATAAAATACAAGGTTATCTTGAAAAATACTCAGTTGAACAACAGAAATTGATACTGGATTTAATGAACACTTACCAATTAGATAAGGTATTTTTAAGAACTGTGATTAGACGAGTAGATCTAAGTCTTAATAGAATTTCAATTAACTATGATATAGGCTATATTATCGGATATTTTGCTACAATGGCATTTAACGCAGAATTTAAATATACAGAGGAAGTAAGTTTGATAAAGAAGGATATAGGATTTTATTTGACGAAATTAAAAAACACAAGCTTAAAAATGTTAGTGATGATATTATATATTACCTAACATCTAAAGATTATAATTTTGAATATTTAAGGAATTTTTTTATTTCAATATTATGGAGAGCATCAATATCTTTCCTACCAGATTTTAAAGATATTAATCTGGGTGAATATCAACAAAAAGCTTTAGAAATTTTGCAGGGAAAGAAATCGTATGATAACTTGTTTAAGATATTTATATTTAAATATCCAGAAGGTAAAGATTTTAATAAACTTATTTTTCTATCAAAAGCTAAATTCAATAATCGCAAAGCATATGTAATCAATATGGCTGGATACTTTATTACTATCATTTTGAATGGTAAAAACCTAATATTTAACAATAAACTCCATTATATTAGTGAAATGATAATTAATGATAAAGGTTTTTATATTATTGAAAGTAATAGATTATATTTGCAACATTATCATTTTGCAAATAAGAAAATGCAAGAAATGTGGATGAAAGGATATAAACCGCCATTTGCTCCAAAAATTAAAAACTAAAAGGACTCTTTTTATTTGCCAAAAGAGAATTTGGGACATGAGAGACAATTTTCTCTAAAAATCAACTTAGGCAAATTCTCTTAAATTGGCTAAAGCCCGCGTTGTGCGGGAAAATTTACATTAAAAAAGAGGCTATATTAAGCCCCTAATGATTAAATCTGGAGATGGCGGGAGTCGAACCCGCGTCCATCATGGATAAATGCGAACCTCTACGAGTGTAGTAACTTATTATCTCGACCTGATACGGAAAGTCACAAAACCTGAATCAGACCAGAGACTTTTTGCGGAAGCCTAACCTCCAATGGTTAACTTAATACGCATACCATCATCTGCGTACTGCAGCTTGCATAGTGGTCTGATACTGCCGGCAAGCTGGGCAATACCAGAGGCTGACTGCAAAGTCTGTTATGCAGCTCTACGAGCAGCAGCTCTAGAGAAATCAGCAACTACAACATTATCTGTAGCATTTAATTTAGTTTGCTCGTTGATAAGCGGGAACAGCGCCCGCACCCGCAATCCGGATCTACCAATCACAATGTCAAAACCGGTACATCCCCTTGATTATATTTGCGAAGGAAAATGACCCCGCTAAAGATTCTCAATGTGCACAAGTACAGTATAAGCTATTTAACATCCTTTTTCAAGCGCTAATGAGTTTTTTATTTTCCTTAAATCCTTTAACATTAAATCTCTCGGACTTCCTTCTTCAAGCGAATGGTACCTGAGAAGATAAGACGGGTGAAAAATCGGAATGCATTTTCTCTTTTTCCCGCCTATTTCAAGCTCCAGAACTTCTCCTCTGATTTTTGAAATTTGGATTTTTTTGTCATAGAAAGATTTTAGAGCAGTTGCTCCGCAAAATATCATAACTTCCGGATTAATGATTTCTATTTGTTTTAAAAGATAATCTTCGCAGGCAGCTTTTTCCGTATCGGTCGGGACTCTGTTTTTAGGCGGGCGGCATTTTACGGTATTAATTATGTACAAATCCTCAGCCCTTGAGATACCGGCTTTTTCAAGAAATTCATTTAATAATTTTCCGGCTCTGCCGACAAACGGAGTTCCTGTCTTATCTTCGTTTTCTCCCGGGGCTTCACCTATCAAAATCGCTTTTGCCGTATCAGCATTACCGTCCGAGAATACAATATTAATCCTTGTTTCGCCAAGCGGACACTTTTTGCACTCCAGACACTCTTGTTTTAATTTATCTAATTTCTCTCTTTTCATATTTTT
>CALUSN010000054.1 GCA_944323435.1 Candidatus Gastranaerophilales bacterium
ACAAGCGTTTTCAGCTTCTTTTTTAAACAAAAAATCTAACATAGGGTTCTCCTTACATAATTTGTGATTTGGATAGTATATTTTTCGATTAAGTTTTTCAACTTTCACTCGTATACAAGGATAATATCATGCTTATATATTTTTTACAAACAAACGTAAAGAAATATTAAGCAAAATGCAAAAATATTTTTTTCCGGTTTTGAATAGAATATGATAACATTCTCCGGCAGACAGCAGGCAATAAGAAATGCCGATATTATTACAAGAAAAGCACATTCTGAATATCCGCATATTTCAGAGAGTAAAATTATTTTTTTGATAGGAGATGATAAAGTAAAAGATTTATTTTTCGGGCAAATGTCTCTTGATTATGCGTTAAAATTTGCGGCTGAAAGATTAAAAATAGATATTGATGAAAAAAATACGTACAAATATATTCTGGAAGCTTTGAAAAAAGGACTCGGAAATTGTTTTGAAGAGGCAAAACTTGCGGAACTTATTGCAAGAATTAACGGGCAAAAGAATGTATATTCAGGGAAAATTTATGCGGGTAAAGGTTTTGCAAAACACGAAGTTGCTTTTATTACCGATAAAATAATTAAGCCTGATAAATTATACCGTTTTAAAAATAAAGAAGCGCTGATTCTTGATCCGTGGCTCGGAATAACCGATTATGCAGGTAATTATTTTAAAAAAATCCGTACTGATTTTGGCAAAATATTAAACATAAGATCTAATTCAAAACCCAAATTGCAGGCAGATTTTTCCTGCAAAATTTCTACAAGGAAAATAGCTGAATATAAAAAGAATAATCCGGAATTAATTATAAAAAATTATAAAAGAATAAAAATTTAAATTTGTATATTAAAGAATCTCCAGTCTGAAACTCTAAATTGAAACTTTTCGTGTCAAATTGTAAATATTTGTAAAATTTTTTTTCCATGACATACCATGTTTTCTAAATTTATAGTAGCATGCCATGTATCAACTATCCCCAAATCTCCTCCCAAAATTATTAGAGAAAACTTACACTGACTCAGTATAACTACGGGTCAGTTTTATTTTTTATATTTACAGGTAATTTTATTTAAACAATATTTAAAAGCAAAAATTTAAATATAACCACCTAACTCAATAATTCTGTCAAGATAGATGCATTTTCCTCTGCTTTCAAATTATTAGAAATTTTATTACGTTTTATATAAACTCTAAGAGCTTCTCTTATTAATTCGCTTCTTGTTCTTTGTTCGGATGTGGCAACACTGTCTACCTTGTTCAAAAAATCATTAGACATTGATATTAATACTCTTGCCATATTCCCTCCTTTTAGTTACGGGGCTGCTTTCAGAACGATGAAAATTACCCCTTGTGATACTTTATTATATCATACAAATAATTTATTACAAGAGTATATCAGTTTTATATTTAGAAATCTTGACATTTTTTTACATAACTTTACATGAAAAGCAATTTTTCAGTATTTATCTACTTTATATATATAAGAGTATAAAATTAGAGGATAAAAATATGTCATTATTCCATTTTTCACCATTAAATTATGATTTAGTGCAAAGCACCCCGTCAGGGTCTTTGAATATTTTGTGGAATCAATTGAATCAAAAATCAATTGCTAATTCAATGATGTATATGACTCCTGCATTTAATTTTTCAATCGGGTATGAGTATCCTGAGTTCGGAATGTTCGGGAATAATCTTTTAAACCCGCTTCTTGCAATACAGCAGACAATGCAGGCATTTCAAAACGGGAACTGGATGAATGGTATGAACAACTGGGGCAACTGGCAGATGCCTTGGGGTACCACTCCTTCTGGCGACACTACAAGCAACAGTGAATACGATGCATTAAAAGCTTTAATTACCAAATATAAAGAAATCGGAACTAAGAATAGTTCATTAAGCCCTTCATTGCTTGATAAAATTAACAATGCATTAAATAAATCAGGCAAACCGGAAGAAAAACTTGCTGCATTAAAAGAAGTCTACAATCAGCTTAACAAGAATAAATTAGAGCAAGCTTTATTAGAATTGCCTGAATACAAAGAAATGCTTGTTGCTGCAGGATATAAATTTGAAGGTACTAATAAAGAAGAAGATAAAACACTCAAACAAGAATTAAACAGCATGGAGCAGGATATCAAGAGCGGAAAAGCTGATAAACTTATTTTGACAACAGTAAGTGAAACAAATCCGCATATTTTGAGAATTGTAAGCTACTGGAATGATACACACTCTGATGAAAACAGCAGAGGGATTATCCGTTTAGTTGCAAACAATTTACCTGCAGAAAAAACCGAGCAGGAAAATCATCGCAAAGGTATCAGAAATCTTGCAATGTCGCTTGTTAACAAGGTAGAAGATTTTAAATCAGAAGTAAGCGGAGATTTTTCAAAACTTGACAAAGCTCAAAAAGATGTATCTGAAGCATTAACTGCTGCTGAAAAAGATTTTACAAAAGAAAAATTGATGGAATTAGCCGATAAATTTGATACACTTTATGCAATGCTCAGAATGATGGAAGCTGAAAAAATCAGAAATACAATTAAAACAAAATACAGCTTCTTAAATAACATTTCATCTTCAGACAAAGATTTTGTAGATGACAATCTGGTTATGGATGAAACCAAAGCAGATTTGAAGAGCGAAGGTATTAAAGTAATTCCGGAAGTTGACAATATTCAGGAAGAAGAAATCGAAGAAGAACAGAGAATCGATGAAGAAAATAAAACTGCTGAAGAAAAAGCAGCGGCTCTGGTTGAGCAAAATGAACTTAGAGCGACAGATAAAGAAGGTGTTTATGTATCAACTACAACATCCGAAGGTCAGCCTGTAAAATTCTATACAATAAAAGGTGAAAAACTTGTAGAACTTAAAGACGTTAAAAAGATTGACAAAGACGGCAAGTGTACATTGGCTGACGGAAGCCAAAAGGAACTAAAAGACGTGGAAACAAAAGAAGTTACAGCACAGGATGTTGTCAATTACAACAAGACTTTAAAAAGAATAAATGAACTAAAAACAGAGGGAACTCTGGTTAAATGCAGTACCAATTTACCTGACGGCACTGTATTATACAGAAGCAAAGGTAAATTGACAAGCGGCGATTATCAGTACTTTGTAGTCAGAGACAATGAATTAAAAAGAATTGTTTGTGATTATGTAGAAAAAGACGGCACTGTTATAATAGATGGTGTAAAAAAAGCTTATCAGGACTTGTGTGATGAAAACTTTGAAACAATAAGCGATTCGGATATTGTAACCGAAGATTTACAAGAAAAAGCAAAAGAAGAAAAAGTAAAAAAAGAAAAAGAAGAATTAGAGGCCGTGTTCACAAAAGAATTTACGGCACACGAGGACAATGATGGCGAAACATACGGAAAAGATATTGCCAATTATTTAGAATGCTATACAGACAAGGATGAATGGGATGATGCTGTTAAAAAGGTAGCAAAACTAGACGGAGATAACATATATAGTGCTATAAAAGGATATGAAGAAGAGAAAAACTGGGTGGCTGACAGTATTATAAGACAAATCCGCACAGAAAACGGCAGAGCTGATGCCGATAAAATGAAATTAATAGTCAAAATTATAGACTCGGTATGGGAATACTGCAAAAAGTACGGCACTAACAGCGAAGATGCTTGCAGAGATTTATACGAATTGAAACAAGAAATAGATAAAAATCCGACACAGCTTATATCTGTAGATAAGGCAGAAGATTTAGACGAGTATATTTTAAGAATATTTGGTCTAAATTAGAATATCAGTTTACACACTGAAAATAATCAGATGTAGGGTTTGGTAAATTACAAAAGCCGGAAGTATTCCGGCTTTTTGCTGTAAAATTTTTAATTTTATAAGGAACAGCATTTCTTTCATTAACCGAAGTTTTAATATTAACAAATGTAACAATTTTCTCAATATTGATGCATATTTGCGCAATTTTTTTCCTGTTTGATTTTTTTGATAGTATGATAGACATACAGTCGAAAGAGCAGGTGTAGTGTATGAGAAATTTAAAGAAATCAGCAGTCGTTTTATGCGCAGTATTTGCATCTATGCAAATAGCTATGGCAAATGATTTTGCCGGAACTGATATTGGTATAGGCAACGATTATGGCGGCTCCCAAATTAATAATGTAACCGGCGGGCTGAAAGATATTAACGGTATAGGTACAGGTAACGTTGACCTTATATTTAACGGGGATACTCATATAAATTGGGATCATTTAAATGTCGGCAAAGGAGAATCTTTAAATTTCAATGCTGACACCGGTTTTAACGGTTTAACGGTTTTGAATACCGTAAATCAGGGCATGACAAATGTTTACGGTGCAATTAATGCTAATCCGGGAATTGCAAAACTTATAATTTCAAACCCGAACGGTGTGTTATTTGACGGGGCTCAATTCACGACTGCAGGTGATACAATGATTACCACCCAGCCGATGAATGCAACATTTAACGGTAATTTAATGAATGTTTCAACTACGCCGACAGCTAACTCTATAGGTGTTGTAACAATTAAAGATTCAAATATAAGCGCAGGCGGTGAATTTAATATACTGGCTCCGAATATAGATATTACAAGAGGAACTGTAAAAACCGGAAACGGGTTGAAACTTGTGACACAAAACGGGCAGGATTATTTATCGGCAGGTAATCTCAATACAAGCAAGCAGGTAAGACTTGAAGCTGTAGATGTAGATGGAGATGTCCTTGTCGTTGCAGATAAAGGTCTTATTAATACCGTAAACGGTGGCGAAATCAGAGGAAATTTAGATATACAATCCGACGGAAGTGTTTCTTTAAACTATGTTTCCGAAAACGGTCAAAAATTACATGTAACCGGTGATACAAAGGTTAAAGGCAACGGCTCTACCATGTTTCTGAGAAACGCGCAGATTGACGGAAATCTGGATATGACAAACGGCGGCGGATTCCTTGATGTAGGTAATGTTAAAGTCGCAAAAAATGCTAATCTTACTACAACTAATGAATCCACAAATAACTTTAACGGTAAGCCTATTAAACACTTTGTTCACGTTATTGGCGATACAGAAGTCGGCGGAAATTTGACAGTTGAGTCAGAAAATAATATTCATATCGGCGGATATGATTATGACTCTAAAACTCTAGCTGACGGCAAATTGACAGTTGGCGGAGACTTGACAGCACACGCTAAAAACGGTCATGTTATGACAACGATTGATACAAGTGCTAATAAGATTTCTCTGACATCTGATAATCTGAATGTATTAACAGACGGTAAGGCTACACTGACGGCAAATGAATATCAGTTCTCTGCAAACGGTTATATCGGAGGTCTAACTTCTTCCGATAAGATGTCTGTTGATGAAAAAGTTGTAACTATAATGGAAAATTATATTCCTATTGAAGATAAGGTTGGCACTCCGGGAAATATTAATATCACAGGCGGAACAATCAGTAAGATTGAAACTCCGATAAATGCTTCAACGTATATTTCATCATCGGGTGATGTAAAACTTACAGGTGCAAATGCAGGTAATGTTAATATTACAGCTCCGGGTAAATATGTAGAAATAACCGGCAATAATGTTCATGCTGATAAAATCAATGTCGGCAGAGAAACTGATAAATTGAAGGTTGATTATCCTTCCAGAGATTATGAGTTAAACTATACAAATATTCGTGATAATAAGCAGGTAACGATTAAAGGTGATGAAGAAGTTACTTACAATCTTACAAACGGTGAAAACGGTTACAATAAAGGAACTCAGATAAAAGGTGAAAATACTTATCTTGTAGGACCGGATGCTCCGGATGAGCCGGGACCGGGACCTGACCCGACACCGGATCCGGATCCGACACCTGTTCCTGACGGAAATGAAAACGTTAAAGTCTTAAGAAGTTTTGAAAGACAGTCAGTTAATATGAATCAGGTTTACACTCCGGTTGCGTATGCTGCAGATTTAGATGACGATCAGGTTAACACCGGTGTAAGAAAAAATGTCGACGGTTCTGTAACTGTTGTAAGAGCATTTCCGATGGTTGATTAAAAAATAAAAAATACCGCTTAAAAAGCGGTATTTTTTTATTTTTTATTTTTTCAGTCCGTTTGCCCAGTCTCTTGCAAACATTTCGCCTTTGCCTTCCGGTTTGACTTTGATGAGGCGCAAAACTCCTTTTCCGGTTTTTACATCAATACCAAATTTAGAAATATTTACAAAGTCACCGGCTTTACCGGCTTTTTCTTCATTGAGAGGTTCTGTTTCAAGGACTTTAATAATTTTGCCGTTATGTTCAAAAAACGCCCCCGGACACTTGTATACCCCGCGGACAAGGTTATGAATCTCTTCTGCTGATTTTGTCCAATCGATTTTACACTCTTCTTTTTTTAATTTATCCGCAAAGCAGACTCCATCCTCACATTGCGGTATTGGTTTAAGCGTACCGGCTTTAAGACCTTTCAAGGTTTCAGCAAGAAGCCCGGGAGAATTATTTGCACAAATGTTAAAAAGTTCTTCACAATTCATATTTTTTGTAATTTCTATCGGATATTTCATACAAATATCACCGCAATCAAGCCCCAGTTCAGTAATCATTGTACAAATTCCGGTTTCGGTATCCCCGTTCATTATTGCCCTCTGAATCGGATTTGCCCCTCTGTATTTTGGAAGCAGTGATACGTGCAGATTAATTGTTTCATATTTTGGAATATCAAGAACTTCCTGAGATAAAATCTGACCGAAAGCAAAAGTTACAAAAAAATCCGGTTTTAATTCTCTTAATGCCCCGATAATTTCCGGCTCTTTTCTTATAGATTTTGGCTGAAATACTTTTATATTATGTTCTTGCGCAAATTGTTTTATCGGACAGGCTGTAAGCTTCTGCCCTCTGCCGGACGGTTTATCCGGCTGGGTTACAACAGCAAGAACTTCAAAATCATTTGAGTTGTAAAAATATTCCAGTGATTTTAATCCTATATCAGGTGTTCCGAAAAATACTATACTTATCATAATTTCCCTTTTTGAAGTTGTATTGTTGAAAAGTTGAAATTTGCGAATTTGTTTACCGGAGTGCTGCGGCAAGCCTTTTAGTTAATGTTGGGTTTCACCCACCTACATAACTTTATGGATTGCTTCGGGCTGTTTGGATTGTTTCCTCGCAATGACTGAAAGGTTCCACTTACCGGAGTGCCGTCATTGCGAGAAAATCTTTGATTTTCGTGGCAATCCATTTTTATTCAATTGTCAAATATGTTCAAGATTGCTTCGGGCTGTCTTGGTTGTTCCCTCGCAATGACGCCATACTTGTAGGTTTAATTCCAGGAGTGCCGTCATTCTGAGGACGTAAGTCCAAAGAATCCCTATAACTTATAAAAATTTCTATTCACTATTCACTCCTCACGATTCACCAGATAAAGTGAGGCAGGCATCAACCCTCAGCGCCTTCCTGTTTGTCAGCTTTTTCTTTCTGAGCTTTTGCTTCTTTTTCGATTTTTTCTTTCATCAAAACTTCAATTTTTTCTTCAAGTTCAGGCTCTGCAAGAATTTTATCAAGCTGAATATCCGGAAGGTTGCATTTCTTCAAAACTTCTTCCGCTTCAAATCTGTTTATAACGTGATCGATAAACAGTATTCCGTCAAGATGGTCAAACTCGTGCTGGATTGCTCTGGCTAAAAGACTTCCGTCATGAGCTTCCAGAACAAAAGAACGCCCGTTTCTGTCCATAGCTTTTATCATAATATCAGAATATCTTCTAACATCAGTAAAAGCTTCCGGAAAACTCAAGCAGCCTTCGTGGCTTATAACAGCACCTGATTTTTTTATTATTTTCGGGTTAATAAATACTATCGGATTTAACGGTTCATTTCCGGTTGATGTATCAATTACAAATACCCTGTAATGTTCGCCTATTTGCGGAGCGGCAAGCCCGACACCGTTCTGAGCGTACATTGTATCTAACAAGTCCGCAACAAGATTTTTTATCTTCTGGGAGACTTTATGAACTTCTTTAGAAGGCTGTCTTAAAGACTCTTCCCCGTATTTAACAACTTTTCTTATTGACATATCTTCATACCTCTTTACTAAATCATATCATAAATATGAACATTTTTCGAATAATGACGTTATAATAGTATTATGAAAAGAATTTGTGCGATAATCTTGTTATTTTTATATACAACTTTAAGCGTTTGTGCTGTAACTGTAAAAATTTATGATAAAGACGGTTTTAGAATCGGAACATGTACAAAAAACGGTGAGGTTTTTAAAGCTTTTGATTTAGACGGCAGACCCATTACTAAAGATGCTCTGGGCAACGATATTCCGTCTAAAGAACTGTATTTTTATGATATTTCAGGAAATATAAGAAGATTTTCAAATGAAAAGCGAACCATAGCGCCGGTTAACTTTGTAATAGACGGTAAAACATACAAAGGTCCTATCTACAGCCGCAGGCGCTTATCGTTTTAAAACCCAGAAATCTTTCCGGAACAAAACCAGAACAGGAATTAACTCCAGCCTTCCGATAAGCATATCAAATATAAGTATAAGCTTTGTAAGCCAATGCAGCGGTTCAAAACTTCCTAAAGGACCTATTTTACCGAATCCCGGACCAATATTTCCTATAGCACTGACAGCACCCGTTAACCCTACAGTTGTATTTTGTTCAATAATCGCAACTAAAAATGCCGAAACAGTAAGAATTACAAAATAAAAAGCAACAAACATCAAGGTCTGGTCAAGAACATCTTTTGACACGGAATAATTACCGATTTTTATATTGCATACAGCCTTCGGATGCAGAATTTTTACCATCTCGGTTTTCATAATCTTAAAAATCAAAAGCCACCTTATAACCTTTATGCCGCCGCCGGCAGAACTTGCGCAGCTTCCGAAAAGCATTATTGCAAAAATCAAAAGTTTGCTTGTGCAATCCCATTTTGTATAATCAGCACTGCAATATCCGGTTGAAGATACAAGCGCAGAGATATTGAAAAAGGCGTGCGTTATACTTTCCGGCAAATCATAATTCATATTGAAAAATAAAGAGGCGGTTAATAAAATTCCAATCACCAGAATTACATTAAAATACGCCCTGAATTCCGCATTTCTGAATAATACCAGCGGATTAAGCCTTATCCACGCTTTGTACTGGAGGTTGAAGCTTGAGCCGGCAAAAAACATAAAAATTATAGTTATCCAAAGAAGCGGAAATGAATACCCTATCATACTGTCACCGGACGGAGCAAGACCGCCTCCGGATACAGATGAAAACGCATAACAAACAGCGTCAATCCATTTCATACCGTTAAATTTTAAAAGCAAAAAATCCAGAACAGTAAGTCCTGCATAAACTTTCCACAAAGCTGCCGCCGTATTTTTTATCCTCGGTGTAAACTTATCCTCCGTAGGTCCGGGAGCTTCCGCGAAAAACATCTGACGACCTGCTATTGCAAATTGAGGCAGAATCGCAATAAACAACACGATAATCCCCATACCGCCGAGCCATTGCGTAAAAGAGCGCCAGAAAAACAACGCATTCGGGTAATTAAAATGAGTAAAAACAGTTGCGCCTGTTGCCGTAATTCCGGACATTGCTTCAAAGAACGCGTCAACAGGTTTTATTCCAAAAAATGTATAAGGAATAGCCGCAAGTATTGCCGCAAAAAGCCAGGAAAATGTTACAACGCACAAACCTTCCGACTTTTTGATATCATTTATTGATTTAATCTTCGCTGCTCCGCTCACCAGCTTTCTTATTGTTACAGATATCATCAATGCAAAAGCACCCGTGAGCAAAAACGGCAATATAGCGTTTGTCTCATGAAAATACAGCGCAACAAGAACCGGAAGCAGCAATACAAAGCTGAAATACATTATCGTAAGACTGAATGAATATGCAAGATAAGTTAATCTCATTCAATTTCCTCAAAAAATTCCCTTATAACTTTTGCGTTTTCGCTCGTTGTAAAGATTATCAAATTATCCCCGCCCATAACCTGCGTTGCACCGTTTGGAATAATTATCCTCTTTCTTCGCTGAATAACCCCGACAATAGCCTTTGCAGGGAGTTTCAAATCCATAATTTTCTTGGTTTGATAATTCTCTGGGATTTCTATAACAAGAACTTCGCCTTTACCCTGTTCTACAGTTGCCAGAATATCTATATTTGTT
Organism: Candidatus Gastranaerophilales bacterium; assembly: GCA_944323435.1. Lineage (GTDB taxonomy): Bacteria > Cyanobacteriota > Vampirovibrionia > Gastranaerophilales > Gastranaerophilaceae > CAG-196. The sequence continues at coordinate 10,186 of CALUSN010000054.1, forward strand.
TCTTTTATACTGTTTTTGATTTCATTCAAAGCCGCTGTCCTTGATGAAATTGCAATATCAATCCCGACTTTTTCAAACAATTCTACATTCGTATTCTTGGAAACTCTTGAGATAACTCTTCCTGCCCCCATGTGTTTTACAAGCAGAGAACACAAAAGATTTTTTTCATCATTATTTGTAACACTCACAACAACATCTGCAAGCCCTATATCTTCTTCATTCAAAAGCCCGAGATCAGTCCCGTCGCCATTGATTATCAAAGCATTATCAAGAACCTGTGATAAATATTCGCAGCGCTCAGGGTCTTTTTCAATAATTTTCAGATTTAATTTTAAATCCTCAAGGTTTTTAGCAAGCTTCAAACCGACATTACCGCCCCCGATTATTACAACATCTTTTACAAATTCTTTTTCGTGGAAAAATCTTCCGGCTAAAATATCCAGCGAATTTGAAAGCCCCATAAATATAACTTTGTCGTCTTCATGCAAAACAGTTTCGCCGTTTGGAATAAACAACTCCCCGTCCCTTGTAATCCCTACTATCAAAGTGTCTTTAGGGAAGCTGCAATTTTTAACCATTTGATTTACAAGAATTGATTTCTTTGCAATTTTATATTCAAGAAGCCGCGCTCTTCCCGAGGCGAAATGTTCTACATCCAGAGCTTTTGCAACAGTTATAATCCTGAAAATTTCCTGGGTTAAAAGTTCTTCCGGCCAAATAACGTTATCTATATAAAAATCGCAATTGTATTCCGCATCCTTGGCTAACCCCAGAGAATACTTATACTCTTCTTTGCGGACAAAACATATTGTCTTAACCGTGCTGATTCTTTTTGCTGTAAGACAGGCTACAATGTTCAACTCATCAGACGGAGTGCAGGCAATAAAAACATCAGCATTTTTGATTGAAGCCTGTTTCAAAACCTCTATACTTGAGCCGTTTCCTTCTATAAAACCTACGTCAAGTTTATTAAAAGCATCCGACTTGTTATGCTCATCATCAATTACAGTGATATCATTTGACGTATAAAGCTCTGCGGCTATCATTGCGCCTAATTCATTTGCGCCGAAAATAATTATCTTCATAGCTGTATTTAACTTCAAAATGGAAGTGATGTCAAATATTACGCATTTATTACTCCCTCTTTGCGAAATGAAAATATTCATGATAAGATTTTCTTGATATTGGAGTACGAAAATTATGATTACAATTAAAGACGTAGAACACGTAGCAAAACTGGCTCGTTTGGAATTAACGGAAGAAGAAAAAGAGAAATTTACAAAACAGTTAGGTGATGTCCTCAAGCACGTTGATGCCATGAACGAAGTTGATACATCAAATGTTGAGCCGATGGCGCACGCAATTGATTTTGTAAACGTCATGAGAGATGACGAAGTATATTATGAACAAACAAAAGAAGAACTTATGAAGAACGCTCCGGATGAAGAAAACGGATTCTTCAGGGTTCCGAAAATCAATTAAGAAAATACAGGAGGGCTAACTGCCCTCTTTTTTTAGGGCAGGGGGGAAAATTTAGTGACTAAGTGATTAAGTGGCTGAGTGACTAAGGAAAATGTAGGTTGGGCGGAACCCAACAAAAACTTTAGAAATGCAGTGACTAAGGAAAAAATATAGGTCGGGCTTTAGCCCGACAAAAACTTTACTTTAGAGCTGACAGACGGAAATACAAGTTTACCGTCATTAAATTCTTCCCTCTCCCACAAAGGGGCGAGGGGAAAAATTAGAACAATAAAATTTTTAAGGAGTATATATGACAAAATTTATTTTTATAACAGGCGGTGTTGTAAGTTCTCTGGGGAAAGGCATTATAGGCGCTTCTCTGGGAAAACTGTTGAGAGCAAGAGGTTTTTCCGTTGCCATACAGAAATTTGACCCGTATATAAATGTTGACCCGGGTACTATGAGCCCTTTTCAACACGGTGAAGTTTTTGTAACCGATGACGGAGCAGAGACAGATTTAGATTTAGGACACTATGAAAGATTTATTGATACTAATTTTTCGCAAATAAGCAATGTAACCTCCGGAAGCGTTTACCAGACTGTTATAAAAAAAGAGCGCAGAGGAGATTATCTCGGGGCAACTGTTCAGGTGATTCCGCATATTACAAACGAGATTAAATCAAGAATTATTAAAGCGCAAAAATTTTTCAAACCGGATTTTCAAATTATTGAAATCGGAGGAACAGTAGGTGACATTGAAAGCCTGCCGTTCATTGAATCCATAAGACAATTCAAAACCGAAGCAGGAATCGGAAACGCTATTAATATTCACTGTACGCTTTTACCATATCTTCCGACTTCCGGAGAATTAAAGACAAAACCGTCGCAGCACAGCGTACAGGTATTGAGAAGCTACGGACTTCAGCCTGAAATCCTTGTATGCAGGACTTCAAAAGCCATACCTAAAACAGAAAAAGACAAACTTGCACTCTTCTGTTCAGTATCAAAAGAGGCTGTAATTGAATGCAGAGATATGAAAAGCATTTACGAAGTTCCGCTTGCACTTGAAGAACAAAAATTTGCGGAAGTTGTGCTTAAACTTCTTCAGGTTCCGGATAAAAAAGCCGACTTAACAAAGTGGAGAGAACTTGTAGACAAAATAAATCACCCTTCCGGTACAATAAAAATTGCGATTGCCGGCAAATATACAAAACTTTCGGACGCATATATTTCTGTAGTGGAATCCATCAAACATGCCGGCTATGCGGACAATGTTAAGACAGAAATCAAGTGGATAAATTCAGAAGAATGCGTTGAGTGGGATAAATGTAAAGAGTTAATGTCTGACGTCGACGGTGTAATTGTTCCGGGCGGGTTCGGAATCAGAGGTATTGAGGGGAAACTCAATGTTATTAAGTACGCAAGAGAAAACAATATCCCATTCTTAGGGATTTGCCTCGGTATGCAATGTGCAGTAATAGAATACGCAAGAAATGCTGCCGGACTAAAAGGGGCAAACTCAACAGAGTTTGAAGAAAATGCTCAAGTCCCTGTAATTGATCTTATGACAGAGCAGAAGAATGTTAAAGGTTACGGCGGAACTATGAGACTCGGTGCGTATGAATGCCATCTCAAGAAAGGTACAAAAGCACACGAAGTTTACGGCGTAAATAAGATTTCCGAACGTCACAGGCATAGGTATGAAGTAAATACAGACTATATTGAACCATTGAAAAAAGCAGG
>CALUSN010000055.1 GCA_944323435.1 Candidatus Gastranaerophilales bacterium
TCCGGAGTTATTCCGTATAGTTGCATCATCTATAATAAGTGTATCACCGGCATTGACAGTAGCTACACCCGGAGTAGTGCCCGTATTAATCTGATTCTTTATTACTCCTGATATTGTACTCGCTGCCGCTCCGGCAGGCAAAAACGCCATACACCCGACCATTAGTGCAGTAATAAGCTTCTTCTTTTCCATAACTTCCTTTTCCCTTAATCTCTTGACAATTTCGTCTATATATAAAATATATTGTAAGTGTAACTCTTTCCTAACATCTGTGTCAAGTTTTTTTGTTTTATGCTAAATGTTATCTTTTAAAAATTGTTACATGATTTTACAAATCTTATAACTTTGTAAAACTTGATTATTTAAAATTTGTGTATTATTATACCAGAAAAAGCAGAGGGTCTAGTTGATATGAAAAAAGCTTTAATGATTGTGTCTGTATTATTTATAGCAGTTGTTTCCACTGCTTGTATAAATAATATGGCAGTTCAGGAACTTAACAATAAAGCCGCAGAATTTATGCAAAAAGGGGATTACGAATCCGCAATGAACAGATTGCAGGCAAGTCTGGATCTGGATTCTACAATGTATGAAACTTATTATAATCTGGGTGTTGCAGCAATAAATGCACAGAAATATGATAAAGCAATCGAAGCCTTAAACGGCGGAATAAAGATTAAACCGGACTTTGCGGATTTCTATTATTCACTCGGACTTGCGCAATCGGAAAAAGCTAATCAGATAATGGATGAAGCTGAACAGAAACTGAATGAGGATGCTGCAACTGCCGAAAACGTTAACGAAAGAAATGTTGTAATGGAAGCAGAAAAGAGGGTTGAAGCTTCAGAAGCCAGAAGCGACGCTGCCGAACTTAAAAAAGCTTCTGCAGAAAACCTTCAAAAATATCTTGAGATGAAACCGGACGCTGCTGAGCGGGAAACAATTGAAGCTTTAATAAGCGAATCAAATTCTTTTATAAACGGTGACAGCGAAGAAACTGCACCTGCTGAAAGTAAGGAATAAATGTTTACATCACCTTCACAAATTTTATGTACCGTTTTCGGGCTTAACATATATTATTACGGTGTAATAATGGCGCTTGCAATAGCAATAGGCGTACTTGTTTCAGACTGGGCAGGAAGCAAATTTTTCGCTCTAAAAAAGGAAACTATTATTGATTTAGCTCCGTATTTGATAATTTTCGGAATTATCGGCGCAAGGTTATATTACTGCATTTTAAGTTATGATTTTTACCTGAGATTTCCTACAGAAATAATAGCTATAAGACACGGCGGGATTTCTATCCACGGAGCGATTTTAGGCGGGCTTATCGGTCTCTGGATTTTTGCAAAAAGGCATAAAATCAATCCGGTTAAACTTTGTGATGTTTCCGCAATCGGGCTTTCGCTTGCCCAGGCAATAGGAAGATGGGGAAATTTCTTTAATTCGGAAGCCTTCGGCGCCCCTACGAATCTTCCGTGGAAACTCTACATTGCACCCCAGTACAGACCGATTCCTTATCAGGAATATCAATACTTCCATCCTGCATTTTTGTATGAAAGTATTCTTGATGTTGTTATATTTGTAATTCTTTTAGCACTGATAAAAACAGGCAAATTAAAAAAAGACGGAAATCCGGCTTTAATTTATTTAATTTTATATTCGATTGTACGCATTATTGTTGAAATGTTCCGACTTGACAGCGTAAAATACATTTTTGGTATGCCGGTTGCAATATTCGTATCTATAGGTATAATTATCATATCAGTTGCACTTTTAATTGTAAATTACAGGAGAGGTTAGCATGAAAAAAGTTTTAACAGTTTTAGCATTATCAGCATTAATGATTACATCACAGGCTTTTGCCGCAGAACCTGCAAAACCGGCAGCTCCGCAACAGCCAAAAATTGCAGTTGTAGATATACAGAAAGTTGTTGCAGCTTCTTCTCAGGTTAAAGCGCTTAAATCCTCTCAGGAAGCAAAGAATAAAGAGATTGCAGCTTTTATAAAGAAGGCTCAGGAGGATGTTAACAAACAAACAGATGCCAAGAAAAAACAATCACTTGCCGAATCTTACGAAAAGCAGCTTAAACAAAAAAGAGAAGCTAACCTCAAAGATTATACCGCTAAGTTAAAAGCTGCAGATGCTGATATAACAAAACAAATCGGCGCAAAGGCAACAGAGCTCGGTTATACAATGGTATTACCTAAATCAGCGGTTGTCTGGGGCGGAGAAGATATTACAGCAACGGTTTTAAAATCTATTAAGTAATTAAAATGAAAGCAGTATTATTTTACGGACCTCAGGATATAAGATATGAAGAGACCAGAATTAAGCCTCTCGCTAAAGGCGAGATTCTGGTTAAAATTCAGGCTGCACTGACTTGCGGAACTGATGTTAAAACCTATAGACGCGGTCATCCCGTATTAATCAAAAATATCCCGTCAGGTTTCGGACATGAATTTGCCGGAATTGTCGAAAAAGTTGCAGATGATGTTCGCAACGTAAAAGTCGGAGACCGTGTAGTTTGCGCAAATTCCGCTCCTTGCGGTGAATGCTTTTATTGCAGAAAAGGTGAATACAATCTTTGCGAAAACCTGGATTTACTTAACGGCGCTTATGCAGAGTATATTGTTGTTCCTGAAAGAATCGTAAGAAAAAATACTCTGATTCTTCCGCCGAGCCTTCCGTTTGAAAAAGCTGCTTTTTCAGAGCCGCTTGCTAATGTGGTTCACGGTGTTGAAAGAACCGGAATTAATCCCGGTGACAGTGTCGGGATAATCGGAATAGGACCTATCGGCTTAATGTTTGCCCGCCTTTGCAAGTTAAAGGGAGCAAGAGTTATTGTTGCGGGCAGAAACCCTATTAAATTAAAGCTTGCAGAAGAGTTTGCCCACGCTGATGAAATTGTGGATTTAAAAAAGTATTCGACTCCGGAGCGAATTTTCAAAGATTTTTCCGCTGAGAAAAAAGGGTTGGATGTCGCAATAGAATGCGTCGGCATGCCGGAAATTTGGGAACTTGTGTTCTCAACAGTACGTCCGGGGGGAACTGTTCACTTCTTCGGCGGTTGCAAATCCGGTTCAAAAGTATGTTTTGATACTACTAAAATGCACTACGGAGATATGAGGTTGATGAGCGTTTTCCACCATACGCCTAAATATTTCCGTCAGGCTCTTGATTTGATTTCAACAGGTGATATTGAAGTTGAAAAATTAATAACGGAAGAGCTTCCGCTTGATAAAGTAGAATACGCTATGCAGAGACATATTGAAGGAAGCGCTATTAAATTCTTAATCAGACCTTTTAATTCTTAATTTAACTATTCTTGTAGAGTCTGTTTCGGTTACGCAGTAGGTGAAATATTCATCACTTACCTCATCGTTTGCTTCTGCTATTTTACCCAGTTTTTTGGTAAAATAACCGCCGATAGTCGTAACATCTTCATCACTTATTGCTACGTTAAAGAAGTCGCAAAACTCGTCAACTCTCATTTTTCCGCAGACTTCAAAACTTTCGTCAGGCAGTTTTTTAACATCAACCTCTTCTTCATCATCAAACTCGTCCTGCACTTCACCTAAGATTTCTTCCATAACATCTTCGTGTGTAATAAGTCCGCTTGTTCCTCCAAACTCATCAATTACAACTGCAATCTGGGATTTGTGTTTCTTAAACTCAAGCGCGACTTTGTCTATAGGCATTGTCTCCGGAACAAAAGGAATGCTTCTTAAAAGCGCCGAAAGATTAAAATCAGCATTTTTAACCAGAAGAGGGTAAATATCCTTTATGTGGACAAAGCCTACAATATGGTCTAAATCGGTTTCATAAACCGGATATCTTGTGTACTGGTTTTCTATAATAATTTCTTTCAATTCATCAAGTGAAATTTCAAGCGGTAAACAAACCATATCTGTTCTCGGTATCATAACCTGAGAAGCTGTAAGATCCGAAAATTTAAATACATTCTGTAAAATTTCCGCTTCTTTTTCGTTTAAAACTCCGCCCTTGCAGCTTGCATCTATAAGCATATTGAGTTCTTCCGTTGTATGAACGGTATGATGAGCATTTGCAGGTTCAATTCTACAAATTTTAAGCAGAATATTTCCAAGTCCGTTCAGGAGAAAAATCATCGGCGCAAAAAGTTTTGTCACAACAAACATCGGTTTTGCAACCCATAGAGTTGTTTTTTCAGGAAACTGAAGCGCAATAGATTTTGGCATTAATTCTCCTATTACAACATGGAGAACTGTAATCAAAGCAAACGCTAAAGAGACTGATATTGTATGTGTTGCAACAGAATCCCATTTTCCCGGAAGAAATGAAAATACCGGATGAATAACCGCTGCAATAGTGGATTCTCCGACCCAGCCTATTCCTAAACTTGCTATTGTTATACCGAGCTGGACAGCAGCTATGTATCTGTCGATATTCTTTACCGCATCCAGAGCAAGCTTTGCGTCAAAACTTCCTTCGTTCGCAAGTTGTTGTATTCTGGTTTTTCTCACACCCACAAGGGCAAATTCAGCCGCAACAAAAAAACCGTTAAAAAATAGTAATGCAGCTATTATCAATAAATTCACTATAAGCATTTTTCTATCATAATATAAATTTCAGAAAAAATCAAAATTTTTATTGAAAATAAAGTTAAATATGCATTTGAAGCTTTTAGTATAATATGTCGAATGATATACCCTTGCCTACTAAATTTGTTTCATGATTTTATGTAAAGTTTTGTAACAAATATAATAAATAGTGAAATTAGCCACTTTTTACATACTTTATATATATAACAGATGTAAGAACCAACGAGGTAACGAGTATGAGCAGAATTAATTGTCACAGCAGCTTTAGACATTACGAAATGTTTCACTCCGGATGTCATGGCGGAAATAATTACGGCAGTATAAATAATACTACGTACAATATTGACTGCAATGGACACGGCGGTTTCTGGGGCGGTTTCGGCTTTGGTTTAGGCAATGCATTCGGCGGCTGGGTTAACAATTGGTTCGGCGGCGGAATGAACTTTGGTAACTTCGGTATGGGCGGTTTCCCTTCATTTGGAAACTTTGGTTTTGGCGGCTTGTCGGGGCTCAGCGGCTTGTGGAGCAGCAGAAATAATGACGGTGACAGAACAAGAGTTTCTGATAGCGATAATGACGGTAAATGCACTTGCACTGACCATACAGCAACTGTTTGCAATGACCCTGACAGAACAAAACTTGCAAACTATGTCGGAGAAATTACAGAGTTAAAGAAAAAAGAAAATTTAACTCCTGCTGAGTTAAAAGATTTATACAACAGAATACTTGCAGATAAAAAATTAAGCGAAGAAGAGCCTAATCACAGAACTACAGATTTAAAAGAATACAATGCTCTGCTGGAAGGCTTAAAGAACTACGGTAAAGAACGCGGCTGGGGCGATATAACAGCTGATGACTTCGGTAAAGCTGACGGCACAGGCAACGTTAATGACGACGGAAATGTTGACGAAACAGACGACGGCACAGGCAACGTTAATGACGACGGAAATGTTGACGAAACAGACGACGGCACCGGTAACGTTAATGACGATGGAAATGTTGACGAAACAGACGACGGCACCGGTAACGTTAATGACGACGGAAATGTTGACGGCACAGAAGGCAATAAGCCTAATAACGGTAAAATTGATACTGCTACGACCCTTGGAAACTTACCGGCATATGAATCGTTATCAGAAGCTGACAAGAAAAAATTTGTAGATAAATTTATTGAACTTGCACATAATAACGAAATAACGCCTGAAGAACTCAGAACTGAACTTGCAAAACTTCCGGCAGATGTCAGAATTAAAATCAAACAATCATTCTACAAGAATGGTTATACAAACGTAAGTCCAAATGAATTAACACAGGAAACACTTAAAAATTTAATTGAAATAATTGATGACTCAATCATAGATGACTTTACAGATATTACAGTTGGTACCCCGACTAAATCCGGTTCCGGCACCTGGTCTATACCTATAACGAGCAATAAGAGCGGACAAAAAGTAACTTATGTACAGGTATCAGTAGATCCTGTTGACGGTGAAATAATCTTCCACGGCAAAAACAATAATCAACGATACGTTTTGCAAAAAGATAAAGATGCCAAACTTCACTTAATGCAATATAAATATCACGACGGATATGGTACAGCAGACGTTAGAGGTTAAAAAACTCCCTTCGGGGAGTTTTTTTATTTTATAAAAACATATTTTCCTTCATAAGGCGAGGGGTCTGGTTTAACATTTTTCAAAAACTCACCAAGGGACTCAAACGGATTTGAAATAAGCAGTTTTTCATGCTTAAGATGCAAAACTTCATACGGCGATAATAATCTTGTGACAGCTTCTTCGTTTGTTAATTCCATAATAATCTTGATTCCTGTTGGGATAATTTAGTTTAACATCCGGCAATTCTAATGTCAATTGTTATTATAATTAAAATCTTTATCTGGTCTTGCACAACAGTTTTTTTTGTGCTAGTATCAATTTGGAGAGGAGATGGCAGATTCGGTAAAAACCGTTTCTCCTGTAAGCAAGAGAGGTTGTTCAATGAGTGAAGGACATTGGATTGTAAATAAAGTTATTGCCGGACATTCTATGGCTTTTAACATGGATACTCTGATTACAATGTGGGCAGCTATGATATTTCTGCTGGTTGTCTCTTTTATTGCAACCAGAAAACTCACAATTTTCCCTACCAAATTACAAATAGTTTTTGAGAATATTCTCGGATATTTTTCGGATTTAGTTACAGGTATGATGCCAAAAGAAGGTAAAAAACATTTCCCTCTTATTGCATCATTATTTTTATTTATAATAACGGCGAACCTTATGGGACAGCTGCCGTTTAAGATGATACAGCTGAAGCATGGCGAACTTGCAAGCCCTACTAACGACATAAACCTGACAGCCGGTCTTGCAATAATTGTTCTTATATATTATGTAACTGCAGGGTTAATCAAGAAAAAAGGGAAATTTTTACTTCACGAATTTTCTTTTGTCGGTATAATTTCAATGCTTGTTGAAATTTTAGAATTATTTACAAGACCTCTGACACTTGCGTTACGACTTTTCGGCAATATCCTTGCCGGAGAAATATTGATAACGGCGCTTTTAGGACTATGTGCATGGGGGCTTCCGCTTCCGATAATGTTTTTTGAGATACTTGTTGCCTGCGTTCAGGCGCTTGTATTCACAATGCTGACTACAGTTTATATTGCAACAGCAGTAAATGACGAGCACTAAATAAAATTAAGTAATTGATAAAAAGGAGAAGAAAATGGAAGACGTAAAAACAATTTCAGATTTAGCACAATTAGGTGCTGGTATTGCAATGGGTTTTGGAGCAATCGGTGCCGGTCTTGGTATTGGTGTTGCAACAAAAGGTTTGATGGATGCTATTTCAAGACAACCGGAAATTGCAGGTAAAGCGGTAGGTTTCTTCCTCGTTGGTGCTGCTCTTGCAGAAGCTTGTGCTATTTACGCATTAGTTATAGCAATGAAATTATCCGGCATGATGGGCTAGGGGTAAATCCCAGGGGGGTAAATCCAAGGGGGAAAATGTAGGAGCAACTTCTACATTTCAACTTCAAAGTCAAGCCTGATAACAATTGATTTGCGAAAAACCTCCCGTACGAAATAGTTTGCAAGTGATGTCTCCCGCCCAAAGGTTAAATCGAGGCAAAACAAACCGGTCGGGAACCTGTTCAAAAGGGAGACCGGTAAGCGCAAAACAGATTAGTAGTACAGCGGGATGTCTCCCGCCCAAAGGTTAAATCGAGGCAAAACAAACCGGTCGGTAGTTTGTTCAAAAGGGAGACCGGTAAGTACAAAACAGATTAGTAGTACAGCGGGATGTCTCCCGCCCAAAGGTTAAATCAAGGCAAAACAAACCGGTCGGTAGTTTGTTCAAAAGGGAGACCGGTAAGCGCAAAACAGATTAGTAGTATAACGGGATGTCTCCCGCCCAAAGGTTAAATCGAGGCAAAACAACCGGTCGGTAGTTTGTTCAAAAGGGAGACCGGTAAGCACAAAACAGATTAGTAGTACAGCGGAATGTCTCCCGCCCGGAAGGTTAAATCGAGGCAAAACAACCGGTCGGTAGTTTGTTCAAAAGGGAGACCGGTAAGCACAAAACAAATTAGTAGTATAACGGGATGTCTCCCGTCCAAAGGTTAAAAAAGATGGAATTTAATGCGACATTTTTAGTAACAATAGTATCTTTTATAGTATTTGTCTTTTTGATGAACAAGATTCTTTATGAGCCGATGCTGCGCATTGTTTCAGAGAGAAAGGCTTTTGTTGACGGAAATTTAGCGGAAGCCGAGAATAATCATAAAAAGGCAGAGGAATTTTCCGCTAAAAAAGAGGAAAGGCTGCAGGGTGCAAGAGTTGATGCTAAAAATAAGTATTCCGAATCTGTTAACGGGTATAAATCCCAAAAAGATGATATTGTAAAACAGGCGCAGGAAAAAGCCGGAGAGGAATTTAATCAGGCTTATCAAAACCTTGTTAATGTTTCAAATGACACAAAAGAGGGCTTAAAAGGCAGAATGACCGAGCTTGCGAATGATATTGTCGAGAAAGTTATCGGATATAGAAGCGAAGTTCAGGGCTTCAACAATGATGAAGTAAATAGGATTCTTTATCAATAGAAGGTAGTAGGTAATGTGCAGTATTGGTGAAATTTTTAATTTTATAGGCAGAACAAATCTTTTTAATTTTGCAATATTTCTCGGAGTAATCATCTGGGTTTGCAAAAAAATTAATGTATCCGGAAAATTAGAGGATGCAAGGGGTTCTGTTGTTGACAATATTGAAAATTCAAAAACGGCAAAATCTGATTCAGAAGAAGAATTGAAAAAAATAGAAGAATCCGTTGCGCATATTGAAGAAGAAATTGATGAAATAATCAAGAAAGCTGAAACAAACGCAAAAATGGTCGGGGATAAAATTCTTGCAGACGCAGGCATTGTGTGCGGAAATATAAAAGAGAATACGGAAAAAGCAGTCGAAGCCCGCGCAGGACTTTTAAAAAATGATATCTTAAGAAGAGCATCGATTGCTTCTATCGAGGTTGCAAAAAATCATATAATTGATGAGCTTCGAAACAATCCGGATTTACACAACAAGTTAATTGATGAAAGTGTTGAAGCAATAAACGGGGTGGCAGTATAATGACTTCAAGCGTACAATTTAAAGGTTCAGAATTAATAGCAAAAAGGTGGGCTAAGGCGTTAATGGATTTGGCTCAGGAAGATGGCGGAATATCTAAAGATGCTATTCTTGCAAACCTTAAAGATATTAATGAAAATATTGCTTCTTCAAAAGAATTGGCTGAGACTCTTATAAATCCGGTAGTTTCAGAAGAAGAAAAGCAGGTTGTACTGGATAAGCTTTTTAAGACAAGAGTTATACCTACAGTATTTAATTTCCTTACAGTATTAAATTCAAAAGGCAGACTGGGGCTTCTGGAAGCTATTACAGACGAGTTTCAAAAAGAGCTTGAAGAATTAAAAAACATTTTGAGAGTTTCCGTAACTTCTGCAATTGAGTTGAGTGAAGAGAAAAAAAATGAAATAAGAAATCGTCTTGCACAAAAATTGGAGAAAGATGTTGTTCCGAGCTGGTACGTGGATTCTGATATTATAGGCGGTTTGATTTTTAATATAAATGAAACAATCGTAGATAACAGTATAAAACATAGATTAGAGAATTTAGGTAAACAAATAATAAAGGGATGAACCTTAATAAAGAAAGGGTAAAATATGGCAGTAATAAATCCTGATGAAATAAGTTCAATATTAAAAGAGAACATTCGCAATTATGAAGCGAAGGCTGAAATTTCAAATATCGGCAGCGTTCTGGAAGTCGGTGACGGTATTGCAAGAATTTACGGTCTTAGAAATGTAATGTCCAACGAACTTGTAGAGTTTGAGGACGGCAGAGGAACTCTGGGTATTACTTTAAACCTTGAAGAGGACAACGTCGGTGTTGTTATCTTGGGTGAGTATACTCACATCAAAGAAGGCATGACCGTAAAAACTACCGGAAGAATTGCTTCTGTTCCTGTAGGAGACGCTCTTATCGGCAGAATTGTTAACCCGACCGGACGTCCTATTGACGGAAAAGGTGAAATTGTTACTGACAAAACCCGCCCTATAGAAAGAGTTGCTCCCGGTATTGTTGCCAGAAAATCAGTTCATCAGCCGCTTCAAACAGGTTTAACTGCTATTGATGCTCTTACTCCAATCGGAAGAGGACAGAGAGAATTAATTATCGGCGACAGACAAACCGGTAAGACTGCAATTGCAATTGATACAATTATTAACCAGAAAGGCGGCGATGTCATTTGTATTTACGTTGCAGTCGGTCAAAAGGCTTCAACAGTTGCCCAGCTTGCAAAAACTCTTGAAAAGCACGGTGCAATGGATTATTCAATAATTGTTTCAGCTACAGCAAACGAACCGGCTCCTTTGCAGTATATTGCTCCGTTTGCGGGTGTAGCTATTGCAGAAGAATTTATGGAACAGGGAAAACATGTTCTTATTGTATATGATGATTTAACGAAACACGCTCAGGCATACCGTGCAATGAGTTTGCTTCTTAAAAGACCGCCGGGACGTGAAGCTTATCCGGGTGATGTATTCTATCTTCACTCAAGATTACTGGAAAGAGCTGTAAAACTCAATGACGAACTTGGCGGCGGAAGTATTACAGCGTTGCCGATTATTGAAACTCAAGCTGGTGACGTTTCAGCGTACATTCCGACAAACGTTATTTCAATTACAGACGGTCAAATATTCCTTGAATCAGCCCTGTTTAACTCAGGTGTGAGACCTGCAATTAACGCCGGTATTTCAGTTTCCCGTGTAGGCGGTGCGGCCCAGACTAAAGGTATTAAACAGGTTGCAGGTAAACTTCGTTTGGATTTGGCTCAATTCCGAGAATTGGAAGCCTTTGCACAATTCGCTTCTGATTTGGATGCTGCAACAAAGAAACAACTCTTGAGAGGTCAGAAACTTACAGAAGTTCTTAAGCAGCCGCAATACAATCCTTTAACCGTTGCTCAGCAGGTTACAATCCTCTTTGCGGCAAACGAAGGGTATCTGGACGAGATTGATAACGCTAAAATCAATGATTATAAATCCGGCTGGTTTGAATATTTTGAAGCTAATATGCCGGAACTCAGCGCTAAATTGAATGCAGGCGATAAATTGTCTGATGAAGACATAGCAGCTTTAAAAGAAAATCTGGAAGCCTACGCCAAAAATCTGTAACAAAAAGTTAAGTTGTAAAGAAAGGAGAAGTGAGAGGAATAAGCATTTTGTGAAAAAACTTTTTAGTCACATTATTACTTAGTCACTCAATCACTTAAATTAATAAATGCCAAATTTAAAAGATATAAAAAGCAGAATCTCCAGTGTTCAAAATACAAAAAAGATAACAAAGGCAATGAAAATGGTTGCGGCTGCGAAAGTTAAGAAAGCTGAGTCAACCGTTAAAGCTGCAAGACCGTTTGCGGAAGAATTAATGTCAATGTTCAGAAAAATGCTGACTGCAGCAGGCGAATACTCTGTTGTAGGCTTAAAAGTTCCGCGTGCTCTTGATAATTATCCTGAGTTATTAAAAGAAAGAGAGATTAAATCGGAAGGGCTGCTTGTTATAACTTCAAATAAGGGTTTGGCAGGAGCTTATAATGCAAATATCGTTAAAGCGGCTCTAAAGAGAATAAAGGAAAATGCTGAAATGGGAATACATACAGTTATTTACCCTGTAGGACAAAAGGCTGTTTCAGCGTTTAAACATAGAACAGGGGATTTTGAACTTAAACAGGGTTATATAAGCATTGCTAATAATCCGACTGCAACAGGCGCTAATATTATAGCGGAAGATATTGCAGAGGACTTTGTATCAAGTACTATTGACAGAATTGATATTATAACAACCCGTTTTAACAATATGATGTCATACAGCGTACAATCCTGGGAAATACTTCCGGTTAAGGTTGAAAAAGCAGAGGCTCATGAGCTGGATGCGGTTATGGAATTTGAACCATCTGTCCATGCGGTTTTGCAGCAGCTTGTTCCTATGTATATTTCAAATTCCATTTATCAGGCGCTTCTTGAAGCTAACGCAAGTGAACTTGCCGCCAGAATGACAGCGATGTCAGCCGCTTCTAATAACGCCGAAGAAATGATTAATACTCTGACTATTGATTATAACAAAGCCCGTCAGGCTGCAATTACCCAGGAACTTGTAGAAATTGTATCCGGAGCACAAGGCGTACAGGGCTAAAGAAGTATAGACAGTACGAAAATAATATAGAAGTTATTAATTATCACAGACTTTCTGGTTTATGCTCTTTACAGCAGCCTGAACTCGGTTTGTCACCCCGAGCTTTCTATAAATAGATGCGACATGAGCTTTTGTCGTGTGATTAGATATTACAAGTTTTTCTGAAATTTCTTTATTATTTAATCCTAATACAAGTAATTTTAAAACTTCTTTTTCTCTCTCCGTAAAATATTCCATTAAATTAAAACCCTCATAAATATCATACATTTAGCCTATACTTTATTTAACAACATAAATTAGCCTGTTGTCTATAAGCCTAGTGGCTGAATTTTTTGATAAAAATGTAAAATAATGTAACAAATTATATTCAAAAGTGTTATAAAAGTATGAACATGTGGAATAAATAATATATAATAGCAATAAGGATATGTATCACATGTTACAAACAGGGAAGTTCAAACAAAAGCACAGGAGATTGTTGAAATCGGCGTTGAGCTGTAATCCTTGTGCAGCCTTGCTTCTAGCCCTCGGGGGGGGGTAAATCCCGCTATTAGCAAGGGTTTTGGGGCTTTTTGGAATATTGGGGAGTTTAGAAGTTTAGGAGCTGAGAAGGAAGAAAAATTTTATTCTTCCCGCTTCCGGCTTAGCGTTTTCCTACGTCCTCTAAAATTCATGTCAATGCGAGGGAATAGCCATTCAGCCCGAAGCAATCTTGAACGAATTTTGCAATTAAAAACATTAGTTTGTGTGGAGTTCTACAACAATATGGATTGCCGCGTCGCTCGCGCTCATCGCAATGACATCCAATCGGTAGTTTTACCTACAAATCCAAATATTTACCCTCGCAATGACGCCAAACCTGGCGTTCCTCCGCGCCCAATAACCGCGCCAACCTCCCAAGTTGGGGAGGTCGCAGTTGTGCGAACACTAGTGAGCTACAAATGCGGGT
>CALUSN010000056.1 GCA_944323435.1 Candidatus Gastranaerophilales bacterium
GGGATAAATATTATTTTATTACCCCGCTAATTTTATTTTAATGTTATTTTTGAAAAATCAAGATTTTTTAATGATTATTTAATAATTCCTTTGAGTAATATCCAACCTGACGTTTTATAATAATTAACTTCTGCCCTCAAAGAAGCTTATGAGAGAGGATTAATGTATAATACAAGCGGGAAATATCGTAAAGACCTCCGTTAATATCAAACCTCTGCACAATTCACGCCGGACAACACATTTCTGAAATTGTAAAGACTTTTTTACATCTTGTCAGATGGTTCATTGTTTATGATATTTTTATTTTAGATAAGGAGAGTAAAATGAAAGCAATCGTATTTGATAACGGACTAAAACTTGATAAAAATTACCCGAAACCGACTCCTCAAAAAGGAGAAGCTTTAATAAGAGTCACTCTTGCAGGAATTTGTAACACCGACTATGAAATCACAAAAGGCTACATGGGATACAAAGGTATTTTAGGACACGAATTTGTCGGAGTAGTGGAAGAAGTTAACGGAGAAGATAAATCACTCGTCGGCAAAAGAGTTGTTGCTGAAATAAGCTACGGCTGCAATGACCCAGATTGCGAATGGTGTGCTAAAAAGAATTACCGCCACTGCCCGAACCGCCATACACTCGGAATCTGGAGAAAAGACGGATGTTTTGCAGAATACATGACCATGCCGGTTAATGTTCTGTTTGAAGTTCCTGACAACGTAACCGATGAGCAGGCAGTTTTTGCAGAGCCGCTTGCTGCAGCCTGTGAAATAACAGAGCAGCTTCATATAGAACCTATGCAAAAAGTTGTTGTTTTAGGTGACGGTAAACTCGGGCTTACAACAGCTTTAACTCTTAATTCTCAGAATTTAGATGTTCTGCTTGTCGGAAAACACCAAAACAAGCTTGACATAGCAAAAGCTCAGGGAGTAAAAACGCAGCTTTTAGAAACTTTTACCCCTCAAAAAATCTATGATGTTGTAGTAGAAGCAACAGGTACGGCCTCCGGTTTTGAAACCTCAATGTCTCTTACTAAACCGAGAGGAACACTGGTTTTAAAAAGTACAGTCGCAAGCGGTAAAGAGTTAAACCTTGCCCCGATTGTAATCGATGAAATAACCGTTTTAGGCTCCCGCTGCGGTCAATTCCCGCCGGCACTCAGACTTCTTAAAAACAAAAGAATTGATTTTACACCTTTTATAAGCGGAATTTATTCAATTGATGAAGCTGCCAAAGCTTTTGATGCCAATAAATCAAAAGAAAGCTTAAAAATTTTGATTAAAATGTAAGTCTTTAATCCAAAATTAAAATAACAGCACCTGCGAGCATTATAAAAGAACCGATAATTTTCTTTTTCAAATTCAGTTCGCTGAATATTTTTGCACCTAAAAATACACTGAGCAGCGTTGAAAGCTGAAATAGTGCAAGAGCGTATGATACATTCATTCTTGAAAAAACAAAGTTAGTTGAATATTGCATTAATCCTACAGAGAAAATCAGCAAAATTTGATATTTACAATCTTTTATAACAGGCTTGTGTCCTGATATAGCCGTCAGAAAAGCCGAAAAAACAAACCCTGATACTGCCCATAAAATAAAACAATTTGTACTCCCTGTTATAAGTATAATTTTTTTTATAAATACAGCTTCACTGCCCGAACAAATCAGAGCTATAATTCTATATATAATTGATAATTTATTTGTTTTAATATTTCCATTCTGAAAATCAAAAAGGAAATAAGTGCCTGCAATAATTAATAAAATCGCCCAAACAGCAAAAACAGACGGAATTTCTTTAAGATAAAATATTCCAAACAATAATGCAACAACAGGTTTGTATGAATTTATAGGCGCAAGTACTGACAACTCCCCAATAGACAATGCCTTTATTATAAAGTAATTTCCGACTGCACCGAGAAATCCCATAATTAAAACTAACGGCAAAATTTTTATAGAAATATCTTTAATAAACCATATACAAGCAATTGATAGTCCCAAATATGTATAAAAATTGATTACTGTAGAATGCTGTCCTTTATTAGTAAGAAGCTTTTGAAAAACATTCAGATAAGAATTTGAAAATATTCTGACTATAATTCCGGTAAAAGTATAAAACATTTAAGCACTGCACTCTTTATTATCTTGTTTTCCGGATTCTGAAAAATTTTGTAAGTATAACTTCAAATCATTAATTCTGGAATTTATGGTCATTATAACATCTTTCATTTCTGCTTCAAGCCTTTTTGCGCCTTTAAAGCAGGTGTGGAAAAATAAAACGGTTGCAGTTCCCTTGGTCAATGAAATTTTTAAATCAAGAATTTTCTTGTATATAACAGGGTCAACAATTTCTTTATTCTCGCATAAAATTGTAAAAATATCCCCGAACCACCATTGCACTTCTTCTACATTATTAGCTTTCAGGCCCTTTAAAGCCTTCTTGAGACAGGTAAGTATTTTTAAATATACATCTGCAAGTTTTTGTTTCTTTTGCGGAAGTACATTATTAAAATAATCCATTGTCTGTTTATAACCTGTTTCTATTAACTTTCTGCGTTCATCTTTGCTGAGATTGAAATCTGCAAAAAAGATATCTCCTGTATTAATTCTTATACAATCATATCTGTCATTCTGTCCGTATAGTTCCGTTACAAAATCTGTTGCAATATCAGTAACACAGCTGTAAATTGTATTTATAAAAGAAATAGGGTTTTTTTCATCCTTACTGTAATCCCCTTCAAGACGGAATTCTAAAATTCTGCTTTCCGAATTATTTAAAGTCTCTGATAATCTCCACATCGGAGAAGCTTTTTGCAAATCCCCGTCAACAAGAAAACATTCGTTATATTTATAAGGAGCCATCAACCCCGGCATGCTTGATGATATTTTAATTGCCTGAGCAACTTCAAAATCAGGAGTTTGTATACCTGAAAACTCCTGATTGCAGAATTTTGTCAGATTTGTAGTTATTATTACAAGCTGTTTATCAATATCTTTAAAAGTTACATTTCTGTTTCTTACGCCATCATTCTTATTTGACAAAAGTTCATTCAACCAATCCTGAAAAATCTCTCCTTTACTTATTGCAAAAGCTTTTCCTATACCAAGGTGAATGTCTTTAAACAAATCAAAATTTACTTTCATAAATAAATTTTCAAGTTCATAAGATTTATATCCGCTTGCAACAAGCGCTGCCATTATTGAACCGACAGAAGAACCGCCGATAATATCATATTCAATTCCCAGTTCTTCCAGAGCCCTTATGGTTCCTATATAAGCCATTCCTCGAATAGCTCCTCCGCCAAATAAACATGTGTATTTTAAAGGATTAGTCATTTGTAAAATCTCCATGTTTGAACATTGTTTTTCTGTAATAACTTATGTCATATTCCGGTTGATAGTAAGAAAATTTTTCCATACCTTTTTTTACAAAAATACCGCAAATTCTTCCATCGAAAACATGAATCCATTCCGGAGTTGATTTCAGAACAATATACACATCACTGTTTTTTCTCGGCATTAGTATTTCCGTAGGATAATTCGTAAACAAATTCTGCCAATCAGTTTCCACTAGTTCAAAATTTCTAAGTGTTAAAAACTCTTTGTCATTATAAACTTCTTCATATCTTCCATCCATATATATCAAATTGTCCGGATAGAGTTTGTAAGATGCATAACTGCCAAGACCAAACGGTACCGCAATGTTTCCTTTTATTTGATTAATCTTCAGGAATTCAATTTCGTAAAAAGGAAATTTATCCAAATTAGCACGCGGCATAAAAGGTGAAAACATAGGTATCATAAATGCAAGAATTATAATTGCAGGATAAAAGCACATTTCTAATTTTTGCAACGGCTTTTTTATTTTTATAAAAACATGAACTATATCATTGTAACAAAGAGCTGCTGAAGCAATGACTGATAAAGAGAGCAGTTTTACATGAGCAAGCCCCATATATAAAGTTACGGCTAATACAATTGTTTTTGTAATATCAAATTTCTGTTTTCTTATAAAAGAGATTATAAAACAAAATACTGCAAATAAACTTGGCGGCAGATAGTATAAAATATGTCTTGAGGCATAAAACGGCCACCATTCTACAATATATGTACGTTGTTTTGTTGCGGCTGAAAATAAAAAGTCCAGATATTTTATTCCATAAGGATTTATTACAAGAAACAGTGCTGAAAGTATTAGGACAATCAAATATCTTTTCCACTGTTTTTTTTCTAAAATTGCCCCCGCACAATACATCGTAATTAACCCCAGACCTGAGACAACTCCGCCGTGAACATTATTCCATAATATTACAAGAGGAGGAAGCAGCCAAATAAGATTCTTAAATTTGCCTTTAAATTTTTCTCTTCTGGTTCCTTCCAATATAAAAAGAAATATACTGAAAAATAGAAAACTAAATAACTGACAGCGTACAAGTTCAGGATTTAACTTTAAATATAATGTCAGAAAGACCGACATAAATATCAAAGATACCGGATATGCATGTTTTTGTAATTCCTGGGTTTTAATAACAAAAACAGCCGTCAAAAACATCATTACCGCCTGAAATAAGAGTAACCCGAATGCCCCGAGATACTTAATTAATAAATAGAATACAACTCCGGAACCCCATTCGTGATCATACCATGGATGTGTCGGTGTATAGGACAGAAAATCCTGAAAAGGAAGAATCCCCTGCTCTATAAATCTTTCTCCTACAATTAATCTGGCAAACAAATCATAATCATAGTTGGTAGAAAGACAGGCCAAAAATAAACAAAAAATTGCTAATATAATATAAAGACCAACTCTCTTTTTATTTATAATCAAATCATAGCTCCTCAAAAAAATTAAGCTTCATTACAACTATTGTATAACAAAAATCTTAAATTGTGATAAAATGTAAGAATAAAATTTTACAATGGAGAAGGTAATGGGATTAACTTTAGCAGAAAAAATAATTTCGGAACATGCTGGCAAAGAAGTACACGCCGGAGAACTTGTCATATCAAAAGTTGATGTAACCGCAGTGCAGGACGGAACCGGTCCCCTGACAGTACAGGAATTCAAGAAACTCGGCAAGGATAAACTTAATAACCCTGAAAGAACTATTTTGTTTATAGACCATGCTTCTCCCAGCCCGAGAAAAGAACTTTCAAATACCCATATGGTTTTAAGAGAATTTCATAAAGAATACGGTGCTGTGCTTTCCGATGTTGGAGCAGGTGTTTGCCATCAGAGACTGATTGAGACATTCGTAAATCCCGGAGAAGTTCTGGTAGGCGCAGATTCTCATACCTGTACCTCAGGTGCTTTATGCGCTTTTGCGACCGGCATGGGCTCTACCGATGTCGCAGTTGCAATGGCTCTGGGAAAAACCTGGCTTAAGGTTCCTGCGACATATAAAATTGTTGTGAGAGGAAATTTTAAACAGGGAATTTGTTCTAAAGATTTAATGCTTCATCTTATAGGAATGATAGGCGCTGACGGGGCTACATACAAGGCGCTTGAATTCTGCGGCGATACAATTGAAAATATGTCAATGTCTGAAAGATTCACTCTTGCAAATATGGCCGTGGAAGCAGGGGCAAAATGCGGTTTGTTTGTTGCGGATGAAAAAACAAAAGAATTTTTGCACACTCGGGGAAGGGAAGATAAATTCAGACAAATTCTGCCGGACAGTGACGCTGTGTATGAAAAAGTTATAGAAATTAATGCAGAAGATGTTCCTCATACGGTTTCTTGCCCGCATACAGTTGATAATACAAAGAGAGTTGAAGAACTTAAAGATGTAAAAGTTAATCAGGTATACGTCGGAACCTGTACAAACGGCCGAATTGAGGATTTGAGAATCGTAGCAGAGATTCTTAAAGGAAAAACAGTTCATCCGGATGTAAGAATGCTCATCTCTCCGGCTTCAAAAGATGTTTTTAAACAGGCTCTGAAAGAAGGCTTGATTGATATTTTTGTAGAAGCAAATGCTGCAATACTTGCCCCCGGCTGCGGCCCTTGTGTCGGAGTTCATGCCGGGATACTGGGAGACGGAGAAGTCTGCCTTGCAACACAAAACCGGAATTTTCAGGGAAGAATGGGCAATACAAAGGGATTTATTTATCTGGCATCGCCTTATGTTGCAGCTTATACTGCTCTAAGGGGCTATATTTCTGCTGAATAACCGGAGGTAAGGAGTTGAAATGAATTTATTATTATTAAAACAAATTTCACTTATAAGCGCTTTTGCTGGAGCAATTTTAGGATTTATAACAATAGTTCCGTATTTAAGCTTTATAAGCTTTATGCTGCTTATCCTATTTTTATCGGCATTTGTAATTGCATATCTTAAACAAAATGATTTAATAGGGATTATAAGTGTAAGAGAGGGTTGTATATTCGGCGCCCTTGTCGGATTTGTTTCCTTCATAGGATTTTCTGTTGTTTATGCCCCTTTAAGTATGCTCTTAGGCTGGCTTTTTCCGTCTTATACACAAGGTTTTTTGAGATTTTTTCTATCAAGCTTCGGCTCTTTTATAGTAATGGTACTTTTAATGATTTTAATGGCGGGGATAAGCGCATTATTTAACGCTTTTTCAGGATTAGTTACAGCTTATGTATATGAACTTGTTACAGGTGTAAAAAAAGAAAATAATCAGAATTCGAGTGTAGATTTTGAGATAAGATAGGAAATTTGAAATGGAATTTAAGTCAAAAATAAAAACAATTGAATGGATAGATAATTATTCTAAAATGGTAGACCAGACAGTTATACCTTATGAATATAAATTTATAAATATTACCTCCGGCGATGAGATGTTCAACGCAATCAGAAATATGATAGTACGCGGGGCCCCTGCAATCGGCATTGCCGGAGCTCACGGGATTATTCTATACGCACAGGAACTCGCTGGTAAGAGTTTAGACAGAGAAAGTTTTATAAACGAACTCATAAAAAAAGCCGAATATATGAAAACCTCCCGCCCTACTGCGGTAAATTTAATGTGGGCCGTGGATAAGCAGATAGAAGTTATCAAAAATTCAAAGTCTGATATAGCAGGAATTATAAAAGAATTAAAAATAAACGGTATAAAACTTGAAAACGAAGATATTGAAATTAATAAAAAAATCGGCGACTATGGCGCAGAGGTTGTTCCAAAGGGCGCAGCAATACTAACGCACTGCAATGCCGGAGCTTTAGCAACTGTTGGCTATGGAACAGCGCTCGGGGTAATTCGTTCTGCTTATGCCAAAGATAATACTATTCAGGTTTTTGCTGATGAGACAAGACCGCGCCAGCAGGGAGCAAGAATTACAACCTTTGAACTTGCAATGGACGGAATTCCGGTAACTCTGATTACAGACGGAATGTGTTCTTATTTTATGAAAAAAGGTATGATAGATATGGTTGTCGTTGGCGCGGACAGAATTGCTGCAAACGGAGATACTGCCAATAAAATAGGTACTTATACCGTTGCAATTGCAGCTAAATACCATAATATACCGTTTTATATTGCGGCCCCTTTATCAACTATCGATATTTCTATTAAAACAGGGGATGAAATTCCTATCGAGGAACGCTCGCATGATGAGGTTACGCATATCAACGGAAAACCGGTCTGCCCGCTTAGCGGAGTAAACATTATAAATCCGGGATTTGATGTAACCCCGCATGAATTAATTGCAGGTATAATTACGGAAAAAGGCATTTTGCGTCCTGAATATAATAAATCAATTGCTGAAATTTTTAAACAATAAAAAACGGCGGTGATTAAAAATCACCGCCGTTTTTATTAATTAACTTTCTTTAGCCGGTTCTTTTTTTACTTCCTCAAACTTGCCGGTTTCTCTATTATATTCATAAAATTTACCGTCTTTTTCTGCAGTAAACGGATATGAATTTCCCGGAACAATATTGAGACCCTGTTCTTGTACAGCTATCATTGCGTCTGCTTCAACAGCACTTTCATTACCTTTGTCTATAACTTCACCTGTTGCTGTAAAGTCGCAATCCGGATCATCCGCTTCACCTGCAGGAAAGTCTTTGAAGGTTTCACTGTTTGGATCCCAAACGTATAAGAAAGTACCGTAAGGTGTTTCTTTTATATAAGCACCTTCACGTCCTGATGGCGTCAAATCCTGTTTTGCAGCTTCGGCATCTCTTTTTTCGGTATCTACAGCTTTTGGCTGTGCAGGTTCTGTTTTATCAGCATCATTTTCTAATCTTTCATTTTCAGCAGCAGTTAATTCGCTGTCCATTTTATCAAATTCCCTGTTTATACCTGCTAGAAGGGTGTCTGTATCATTATACTCAACCAATTTTTGAGTAAGTTTATTGATATCGCCTGTATATTCACTGCCATCTTCGTTAGTGTATACTTCATTACCGTTCTCATCAGTATTTTTGTATACTTTATTGCCGTTGGCATCCGTATATACTTCACCTTTTTCTTCAACTACAGGGCTGCCCATAATTGATATGAGATCTTTTTCCTCGCCCTCATATACGGTGCCGTCCTGATATACGAATACAGTATTTCCGTTTTCATCTGCAGTTTTGTATACAGTTTCTCCGTCAGGATCCCTGAACATTTGACGACCCGTTTGGTCAACCATTTGTTTAAGTGTTTTTGTATCAACTCCTGCTGTTGTTCTGAATTTTTCCGTAGCCTGTGCCATAATTTCATTGGTCTTTTCCATTAATTCATAAACAGCCATTTGGAGTTTTTCAAGGTCAGATAAATCTTCACCTTTTCTTAGTTTCTTTTGCAGTGCATCATACTGTTCTTCATTGATGTTGTAATCGGAAGTACCATCGTAGTTATAAAGAGCTTTTAACCTGTTAATAATTGCATTAGCACGTTTCATAATAACTTCTTGAGCTCTTAGCTGGAATTTGCTTGTTGCACATTCTGCCATGGCTTCCTGAGCAGCTTTTTGTGCTGCTAGTGCAGCTTCTTGTGCAGCCTTTGCTTCTTCCTGTGCTTTTTTAACAGCTTCAGCAGATTGTTCATTCAGCACTTCATTCTGTAAAACTTCTAATTCAGCCCAGGCAGCCTCTAATTCTTCTTCCATTGCCTGAATAGTAGGTTCTAAGGCAGCGGCCATATCTTTATATGCCTGCGCCTGTTGATCAACCATCTCCATGTTTGCATTAAGTTTGCCTAATTCCATGGATAGAGAAGCTTTTTCTTCTTGTTTTTGGGCGATTTGTTCATTTACTTCAGCAAGCTCTTCATTTATTTGTTCAAGTGCTTGCTGTGCCTGTTCAAGCTCTTGCTGGGCTTTTTCATAATCTTGCTTTGCTGTATCAAGTGCGGCTTTTGCTTCTTCAAGTTCCTGTTTTGCAGTTTCTACAGCTGTCTTTGCTTCCTCAAGTTCCTGCTGTGCTTTTTCTAAAGCTTTCTGTGCATCTTCAAGTTCCTTCTGAGCAGTTTCTACAGCTTCTTTAGCGTTTGCGACTTCTTCTTTTTGTGTATCAACAGCTTCAAGAGCTTCCTGTTCAGCCAGCTTGCATTGTTCCAATTCTTCTTGTGCAGCTTGCAGTTCTTCCTGTCTGGCCGCTAAATCTGCTTCTGCCTGCCGAACAGCCTCCTGTGCTGCTGGATAAGCCGGATTTGGAACCTGAACTGTATATGTTGAAGTTGTTCCGTCAGCATTTGTTCTTGTACGTGTTTCCGGTATTGTAGCCGGAGTTGCTGCTAAATTAGCCTGAGCAGAACTAAGTGCTTGCTGGGCAGAATTAACAGCCTCCTGAGCGCTATTAACTTTTTCTTCCGCTGCACGTGTCGCTTCTACGGCTTGTTTGTATTTTTCATCAAGCTCTGCAAGTTTATCCTGTGCTTCCTGATATGCAACTTCTTTTTCTTCTAACACTGTTTGAGCATTTGTTACAGCCTCTTCTTTTTCAGTAACATTAGTTTCGGCTGCTTCTAATGCTTCTTCTTTTTCTGTAACTGCAGTTTCTGCTGTACTTAAAGCTTCTTCCTTTTGGGTAACGTTTTCTTTAGCTGTATTAACTCTCTCTTCAGCAGCAGCTTTATTAGACTCTATTTCACCTTTACGGCTCTGCAGTTCGCTTATTTGATTATCCAATTGGGACACAAGTGCCTGAACACTTTGTTGTGCAGAACTTACAGAACTGACACTTTGTTTTATATTCTCAGCCTGCTGTTCATAACTGTCTGCCTGAGTTTTTAAATTTGTAATAGATTCTGTTAATGTTTTTATTTTTTCTTTTAAACGCTCCATCTTTTCTTCAGGAGTTTCTCCTGTCTCTCCTGTTTTATTTACCCCCTGCGACGCTGAAGCTGAAGTGGTTCTGATAGAATACTGATTAATACCATAACCTGAAATGTTGTCTAAAGACATACTTACTCCTTTCTTAATATATTTTGTGCAAAAAAGTATATACTATTTTTATTACGGCACATATTCAAAAAACTTTAGGATAATTTTAATTTTTGTTACATTATTTTACATATTCCGCCTGAAATACAGGTATTACGTCATCCGGCTTAGTCAAAATTAATAAATAGTGCTGGACAAATAAGTATGTGTGTTATACAATCAAAGAAAAAATGAGGTAAAAATGGATCAAATTATTAAAATAGCCTGGGAATTAAATGAAAATACAGATAATCGTTACAAGCTTGTGTATGAAATTGCAGAACTTGCAAAGAAATTAGTTGATGAAACACAAATGAAAAAAGCCCGAGACGAGTTCGGTTTTGAAGAGGCTTCAAGTGATAGCGGATATAAAAAAGAAAATCCCGTAGAACATGCAATTATGGTTAAAGCCTCTGAGTTGGATGATACCGAACTTGTAGGCTAATTCTTAGTATTTAATACAAAAAAGAACTTCCTATGAGCGGAAGTTCTTTTTTTGTAAATAAATGTTAATAATATGGCAATTTTTAAGTTTTACATAACTTACACAGAGAGGAAGGTGCATAATGCATAAAAACAGTAAAAAATTAATGAATTTAATATGGGGGTTGTAGACTATGTTTGTAAATGCAGCGAAAATATATTCTACACTAGGCAACCCCAACTCACTAATACCTTTAGGGGTAAAAGACGCCTCAAGTTGTCTGGGTATGACAGCAGGCTCTTATGCAACAGGAAAAGAAGAAGAAGGTATTGACAGATTTATAGATGAATTCGGCACGGAAATTCTATGGCTGGGCGGAATTCCGGCTTTTAAATGGCTCTTTGATAAAATCGTATTTAAGGCATACAGTTTTGATGCCAAAATAGATCCTAGAAATTTAAAAGATAAAAAAGTTTTTGAAAAAATTAAAGAATTTGCCCCGAGTGAAGAAATCAAATTAAATCTGGAAAAAGCCGAAAAAAACAGCAGACTGTTTAAAAACCTTGCTGCGGCAAAATTTGTTGTATCAACAGTTCTTGCAGCTGTCTCTTACGTAACATTAACAAGGTTAAAACAAAAATATACAGAAAATAAAATCAGAAAGAATCTCATAAAAGAATATAACCAAAAGAAAGAGTCAAAAAATAAAACCTCCACAAATGTATCCTTTAAAGGTATAGGTAAAATTGTAGAAGAGTTTGCTTTTTCACCGGTTAAGAATATGTATATTATGGACGGATTCATTACCACAGAAAGACTGACTGATTCAAGAAACTCTCAGGAATTTGCCGGGTATGCGATAAAAGAAGGTTCTTGTTTGTTTTTCTTATATTATGCCGGCAAAAAGATTCAGGAAATAATGGAAAAAAGAGCTAAGAAAAATCATAATAAATCTATAACCCTTGATTCGAGGGTGCTTGAAGATGACAGTTTTAAAAAAGCTTTTGAGGACAGAAGTATTGAGAAAAGTCTTTTAGAGTTTAAAAATGCTAATACTTCACAAACAGCTCTATATGAGTTTCTGCATAAAAATCCCGATAATAAAATTGTAAAAATTGCAAAACAATCAGATTTGATAAAAGAATTAAAAGGAAGCGGAAAGATTGATACAAGAGCATTTATTGATCTGAAAGAAATTGAAGGAGTTAATGCCGGAGTTAGCGAATTATATGAACAATACAATACTGCACTTAAAAAAGGTGAAACTTCTGACGAATTTTTTAAAGGTGTAAGAAAGTTAAAAAGAGGTTCCATCAGAAATAATATTATGGCTTGTATTATTGCCCTCGGTATAATAACCCCAGCCGCAATGCTTATAAAAAGATTGACTGATAAATCAGGAAAAGAGTTTCAAACTAAAAAAGAAATTAAAGATCAATTAATCAGAGAGGGAATTATATCTTAACGAATTATCTGGTACAATAATATTATGATAAAAAAAATTCTTTTAATCACTTTTTTATTCATTATAACACCTGCACTTGCGGAAGTAATTAATATGTATGATAAAAATTGGAATCATACAGGTACAATAAGGCAAACCTCTGGCGGTAATTATGATTTCTATGATAATTACGGGAACCGTCAGGGCCGCATAAGAACTTATTCTAACGGTACAAGTGTCATGTATGACCAGAATCTGAATGCGGAAAAACGTTTTAAAACTCTTCCATCCAACCAAACCCACATTTTTGACGCTCAGGGTAACAGGCTCGGAACGGTAAAAAAAATTCCAGGCGGCCGGGCTAATGTTTTTGATAATTATGGAAACAGAACCGGAACTTTCCGGACAATGCCTGGCGGAAGAGGAGTTATGACAGATAACTTCGGCAATGTAACAGGAAGTTTCAGAGCAAGATGAGGAGAATGACAATCGCTCCCCCCACCCTGCTTTGGAAAATTATTCCGGTTTACGAATTAAGTTAATGTCGGGCTGAAGCCCGACCTATAATTTGATAGAAATCTTAAATTCGTGCGTCATTGCGAGGGAACAACCATTTGACCCGAAGCAATCCGGAACAAATGTGAAAATTAAATAAAAATGGATAGCCACGGCGCTCACGCGCCTCGCAATGACGCAAAGCCGGTAGTTTCACTTCCCAGCCTAATATATTTACCCCCCCCACGCAATGACAGAGTACTTAGGGCGTGGTAGCTACCGGTATTGAGAATCTCTAAAACATTCTCAATAAAACTTTAATATTGCAAAAAAAAGCTCCCTTTCGGGAGTAAAACTTAGTTTAGTAAGATGTAAGATTATATAAGAGAGTTGTGTTGTGTTT
>CALUSN010000057.1 GCA_944323435.1 Candidatus Gastranaerophilales bacterium
TCCAAGTTATATTTAAACTGACAGGTGTTCCTCAAAGAAAACCTACAAGCCAAGGATTTACCCCCGCACGTAGATAAATCTACAAATCCCGCGTCATTGCGAGGGAGCAGCCCAAACAGCCCGAAGCAATCTATAACAAATTTGACAACTTAATAAAAATAGATTGCCGCGAAAATCAAAGATTTTCTCGCAATGACAGCACTCCGGCAGGTAAACCTACAAGCCGGAAGTATTTCCCCCCCCCGCACGTGGCAGTAAAAATGAACGGCAGCGCGTATTCCTTCCCCAATCGGGGAAGGCTAGGATGGGGAACGATACGACCCCTCACCCGAATTTCTAAGTTTCGCCCAGGCTCAACTTGAAATTCTACCCTCTCCCGCAAGGGGCGAGTGAAAAGAAAAAAAGTCATTCTGAACCCGACAGCAATTTGAGGGTGAAGAAACCCTAAAACTAAAATTCCTTCCTTTTTCCTTTAGTTATATTTATTCTAGTCGAATATGAATCGAGAGCCCCGACGAGGGGCTCTCGAGTTTTATGTTAAAGTTGTTGTACGCCTTTTGTGGAAATGCGAATTATCAGCCCCTCTCCGGGGTAAATGTATTGGTTTGGTATATAATTCTACAAACAGGATGTCTTGCAGGGGCGAGGGGACACGTGCTGATGTTCAACTATTGTCGCGATAATTACGTTCAACTCTTCGATTTTAGAGGGAACACGCGTTGTCACTCGATTCATGTCACGCCCAATGAGCGCTGTAGCATCTGCCCCCCCCTTTGCGGGGGAAGTGACCGGAGGTCGAAGGGGGGTAAAACATGAAAACCTCACCCATCCGAACCTGCTTGGTTGTCGGCGATAAACGAGCCTGCGGACTTTGCTCCCGCAAAGCTCCTTCACTCTCTGCCGACAATCCCCTTCACTCATAAGGGAAGGAATGCGCGTTGGCATTTGATTAACTTTTTCCTGTCACAAAAAAGACCGGTAAATTTACATTACCGGTCTTTTTTATAAACTGTTTTATCATTTAGTTATTGCTCAACACTAGTCTAAATGTTGCTAAATTCTTTATTGAAAGCATTTTATGTTTATTACCCTGCTGTTCTGCTATTGAAAATATTCTGCAAATTCTCTGTATCTCTTCCACATCTTGTCTTGTCTCCAATTTATATACATTATTTATTGGATCTGAGATAACTGACATTGTTGCATTTAATTCTTCTTCTTTCATATTTTCTTTCCTTTTCTATGCTTATGTATATATAAAGTATTTCTTTTTATAAAAATTGCCTTTTTTTATCAAAATATTAAATTTTGTTAAGCAAAAGCTGGAAACACGCAAGCTAAAAGATGATTGTTATTGCTAAATATTGTTTTTTATAGTATGTTAATTTTGTGGTTAACAAAGCTTTAGATTTTGGTGTTATATTGGAGAAATGCGGTATCAATCAGGATACTCCGGCTGTTATTCTAAAAAAAATCAACGGCTTTTTATCTAAAATAGAGGATAATTATAAGCTGGAATTCCTTAAATATTCACTCCTTAATATAAAGAATGGAGAGCTTATTTGCGGAATACTTAAAATGTACTCAACTGTAAATCTGGCGGAAATATTACCAATCCTTCTGGATTTTTTACTATTGAAATGCGATGGAAACTCCGATGAACTTACTAACGCCAGAATATACTGTGCCAAAATGATTGCCAGCGGCAAAGATACATCTGCTGTCGGCGCTTTATTATATTGTTTAAATAACAAAAATGAAGATTATAAAGTGCGGCTTGCCTGCGCGGACGCTCTGGGCAGGATTGGCGACAGCTATGCTGTTAAACCTCTGATTAACATTGTTAAGGATGAAGAAGAGAAGTCCGTTTATGTACAGGAGTCAGCTACTTTTGCACTGGGTATGATAGGTGACACCAGCGCTATTGACCCGCTTATAAGTATTATGGAAGCAAAACAGGGATTAATAGGAAAATTTTCTTTTCTTAAAGAGCGTATTGTCGAAGCTCTTGGAAAATTGAATCCTAATAATAAAAAAGTTCTTCAAGTACTTAAAAATGCACTTCTTGACCCTTCTCCAATGGTCAGAATCAATGCTATTGAAGCTTTAATGAACAGTGACTATGAAAATGCTGCAGAGACAATCCGGCCGGTCTTGAATGATGAAGATGATGAAGTTAAACGTAATGCACTTATTGCACTATACAATATGCTTGGACGGGATATTCTGGATGAAGTTATTTCTCAGCCCGGATACAATGAATTTCTAAAGCAAGAAGCCCGAGAATTAAAGGAAGAAGAGGAAGAATAATTGAAAAAAGCTGTTATTTTAATGTCAGGCGGCTTAGACTCGGTTGCAGCTGCCGGTTTTCTACAAAAAGAATACAATATTTCTCTGGCTTTAACTTTTGATTACGGACAAAAAGCCGCTGCTAAAGAATTGAAAGCAGCTTCCGATATATGCAGCTACTACAATATTGAACATAAAATTATCAAACTTGATTGGTTAAAAGAAATTACAAAAACCTCGCTTGTAGCAGATGAGGAGATTCCTGTATCAAATTTGGGAACAAAAGACAGCGCAAAAGCTGTGTGGATTCCTAACAGAAATGGTTTATTTTTAAATATAGCAGCCGCTTTTGCAGACTCATTTGAATATGACTATATTATATTCGGGGCTAATAAAGATGAAGGAAATACATTCCCCGACAATACCGAAGAATTCCGGGCTGAGATAACTAAAGCTTTTGAATTTTCTACCCTAAAGAAACCTAAAGTTACAGCACCCTTGATTAATTATACCAAGAATGATATAGTAAAAATTGCGATAGAGAATAACATTCCGCTAAACCTTATTTGGAGTTGTTACGGGTCGGGAAAGTATCATTGCGGGGAGTGCGAATCCTGCCGGCATTTAAAGAAAGCCTTAATTGCAAATCATATAGAAGATTATATAATTTTTAACAAATGATGAAAACAAAATTAATACAAGAAGAGATTAAGTATATCGGTTCACAGCTTGCACCGCACTGGATTTATAAAAATTTCGGAATTCAGGGAGATGCAATTGTTGCATTCAAGGGAGAATGCGATGTAAAACTTTCCGAGATGGTTGATATTGAAGATGTTATTAACAATGAACCTATTTACAGCAAATATATGCTAAGCTTTATATCAGAACAATTCGGAGTGAATCTGGTTGAAGGTGTTTTCAGGCAAAGGTTGTTAATAAGTATAATAAAAGAACTGTTGGAAGAATACGGTATTACTGCAATAAGAAACGGCGATGATTTATTTATTAATGGAGCAAAACTCTCTGTATCTATTGCAACTAAATCGACCACTTCTATATTAATTCATACAGGATTAAATATTTTATCTGAAAATGCACCGGTAAAAGCATCCGGTCTTTCAAGCGATTTAGGAATAAATAATATAGATGAATTTGCTGAAAAAGTTATGCAGCGATATTCAGATGAAATTTATGATATTTATATGGCAAGTACAAAAGTTCGCGGAGTATAATATGGCACACGGTTATAAAAAGTACATGAAAAAAGATGCTCAAAAAGACAACTCTTTGATAAAAATTTTTATCATCTCGTTCTTTGGAATGCTTTTAGTATTTACCTTTTTAATTAAATCATTTTCGCCTTCTGTGGATACAACAGTTGGAGACTATTCTCCGGAAGCTGCCCCTGAACCTGTTGTTGAAGAGACAAAAAAAATTGTTGATGACAGGCTTATTATGATTCAAAGCGAAGATCAGGGACGTAATTTCTCTGAATTAATGGAAAAACCTGACGACGTAAAGCCGGAACAACCAGTACAGCAGGAAGTAGCTCAACAGAGTGAAAATATTATACAAGAACAGCCGGAGAATATTACACCTCCGGAACCTGCAGCTGAGCCTGTTTATAAAGTATTTATAGGAACATACACCTCCGCAGAACAGGCAAAGGTAGCAAAAGAAATTATTCAGGAAACAGGAAGCGGGCTAAATCCGATTGTAAAATGTCTCGGCTCTAATAATTATACTTTGCAGGTCGGCATTTTTAAAAACAAACAAAGTGCAACAGCTTTGCTCTACACAGTACAGCAAAATCATTTGCCGGGAAGAATTGTACAAGATTATTAAGCTTTGAAAATAAATCTTTACATCGCGAAATATTTTGATAAATTTTTAAAGTTTTATGATACATTATATATATGAAATCCGTTATGGGGAATTAAGTTAGACTATCACAGGTTAGTATAGGAGATGTTTGATGCCTAATTATTTGACGAAGGAAGAGATAAGACAGTGGAGAAGCTCGCTGGAAAAAATTACGCTGGAAGAATTTGCTGCCAGAATGGGAAAAGAAGTTGAAGAAACAAAACCTACAAACGATCTTGTAGATATAGTTATGACAAGAGGCACTTCATCAGTCCCTGCTTCAAAAATCACAGAAGACTTTTCTAAAATTGCAGAACGTGCTTTTGCCAGAGAACGGCAAATATCGCATACACCGTTTTCTATAAGCCGTAATGAACTTGCTGGAAAAGCTATACAAACAGATACAACATTTAATAAAAAAATTGAATCACAAAATAAACAAATTATAGAACAAGAAGCTATTATAGATAAAGCAGAAGAACTTGCTGCTCATAAAGAAGTGCATATTACATTAAAAAAAGCTCTGACTGATAGAGAGCAGCTTGTATTTGATTATTTAATGAATAATGTAGGTAAAACTGTATACGCTAAGGATCTGGCGAAATTGCTTGATTTACCGAGAGACTATGTATACAAATATATAAAAAATCTGCGGGCTAAAATTGAAGGTGATAAGCTTAAAAATGTTCCGTCCGGCGGTTTTGTATTATCTGAGTAATAATGAAAACAGTAAATTTGCTTGAATTTTTAAATAATACAAAAGATTTGTTCACATTGGATTATGCAAAATGTGACAGCAAACTTGTCAATTTTCTGGACTTGATGACAGAAGATGAACAATTTACCCAGAAAATTGACCTCGGGATTATGTTTGCCGAAAGAAAATCTATTGACCAATATACCATTGTTGATGGCTTAAACCGGATATTATCACTCTCACTTCTCCTTCACGCTGTTTGTGAATGCTATAAAAAAACAACGGCACAAAACGAAAAAGCCATAAAAACTATTCGTAAAAAATACCTTTTTAATGGTTCTAAGCTAAAACTACGGCTGGGAGAAAAAGATAGTATTATCTATTCAAAAATAATCAACGGAGAACGTCTTTCCGGCAAAGAAAAACAATCCGGAATGTTTCAACTTCTTCATAATTTTTGGTCTCAAATAAAGGAAGAAAAACTTCAGGCTGCTCATATTTTTACAATGCTGAAAAAAATATATATAACTCTTGTTGAAACAAATGGAGTTTCGAGACGTAATTTATATTACAAATTGAACAGCAGTAGAAAGCTTAATCAAATATTATTAATAGAAGATTACTTGAAAGAGATGGGCATATCTCAATTCTGGAATAATATACAGAATAAATATTTTTCCAAAGAAGATGATCTTATATTATTTTTAAAGGATTTTTTTGTTACAAAATTTAATTATAAAAAATTTAACGCGGACAGACTGTATGAGAGTTTTATAAATTACTTTGAAACAATGCTTCAATACCTGCCGGAAGATGCTATCATAAAAAAAATGAAACACTCTGCAGCATTATATTATGATATTTTAAACGTTAATTTTCACAGTGATGCAGTAAAAAACGCTTTT
This sequence comes from Candidatus Gastranaerophilales bacterium, assembly GCA_944323435.1. Classification (GTDB taxonomy): domain Bacteria; phylum Cyanobacteriota; class Vampirovibrionia; order Gastranaerophilales; family Gastranaerophilaceae; genus CAG-196. The sequence goes on from CALUSN010000057.1 coordinate 5,758, forward strand.
ATAAATATCAAAAAAGCTTCCGGCGAAGATACGTATGCATATATTTTAGAAATATATGAGGATTTTACTGACGGAAGTATATCAGAATCAACTTTTATAGAAATTCTAAACACAATCGCAGAATACCTGAATAACAGAAAAATTTCCGAAAACAACATTTCTTTTAATGAATTAATACAATACTTAAATGCATTTATTACCTGTAAATAATATATTGGAAAATACATTAATAATATTTTCTATACTCGTTTTATACTTAAATTATGAGATGTTAAGTATAAAGATTTAATATTATGGAGGGTTTAGGTATGGTCAGGAACCATATAAATAAGTTAATATGTTCGTGTGAAAACTTATATGCAGAGCTGGAAAATATTAATACTATTCTATTAATGACAAAAACATTTTGTATTAATAAAGAATTTAACGGAATTTATTACAGTCTTGATAAAGAATCCACACTTCAATTAAGTGAAGAGAGAAATAATTATATTAATATGCTGACTATTCTAAGCGAGAAAGTTAATACTGCAAAAAATTTGAATATGCAATTGGAACAAGAAATCCGCTTACATAATGACTCCGACAATCGCAGCTGATAAATAACAGCTGAGCGTTCCGCAGATTAAAGCTCTTAAGCCGAGTCTTGCCAGATTTTTTTTCTGATTAGGTGCAAGTTCACCTATACCGCCTATTTGAATTGCAATGGAACCGAAGTTACCAAAACTGCATAGAGCAAAGCTTGCAAGCATAAAGCTTTTTGCCTGCAGGGTCGGTGCCAGATGCGAAAGATCGACATAGGCAACCATCTCGTTAAGTACGAGTTTTGTACCCATTAAAGCACCTACAATTGAGGCGTCTTTGAGTGGAACGCCAATTATAATCGCGAATATTGCAAATATTTTACCTAATATGAATTTAAGCGAAAGGTGGGTAAGGAATGCAAAATGAGAGCAGCCCGGACAGAATTTGTAAAGCAGCAAACCGCTCATTCCTAAAATCCAGTCAATAAAGGCAACAAGTGCTACAAGAGCCAGAATCATTGCTGTAACATTTATTGCGACTTTCATACCTTCTGAAGCGCCATTGGAAATAGCTTCAAACACATTTGCAAAAGTTCTTCTCTTGGAAATTCTGATATTGTCTCGTGTTTCCGGCTCTCCTGTTTCAGGATACATAATTTTGGCTAAGATTAGCGCTCCCGGGGCTGCCATTACAGACGAAGCCAGTATATAGTGGGCAGGGATTCCCATACCTATATAAATCGGCATAATAGCTCCGGAAATACAAGCCATAGAGCCTGACATTGAAGCCAGAAGTTCAGAGCGGGTAAGCTTTTCCAGATAAGGCTTAATCATGATTTGTGCAAGAATTTGTCCGACAAATGAGCTTGCTACGTTTGAAAGAGCTTCTGCTCCTGATACGTGCATAATTTTGTTCATAGCTTTGCCGAGTGCCGCAACAACACGCTGCATTATGCCGTAATAATAAAGTATATTAACAAGCACCATCATGAATATATTTGTACAGATCAGCTGTACGGCGAAAATGCTGCTTCCAGCACCAAATAATTCGCTCAACCTTGTTTTTTGAAGCAGAGGTCCAAACACAAATAACCCGCCTTCAGTTGCAAAATCAAGGATTTTCTTGATAAATGCGCCTATCATAAGAAAGATTTTTTCACCTAAAGGGACTTTAAATATAAAGATTGCAAGTAATATCTGTAATATAAAACCTGTAACAATAGTTTTATAATTAATAGCTTTTTTATTATTAGACATTAAAAATACAATTAAAAATATAACAATAATGCCTATAATCCCGACAAATCTTTCCATTCATACTCCTAAGTTTTATGATTAAAATTATTATATCAAAAAAGAAGCTGCCCCGGTTAGACAGCTTCAATATAATTTACAATTTCTTCTTCTGTATTCATCTCTGTTGTACAAACCAGAATGTGACGGCTATCCAGCTTTATTCCGCCAAGAATATTTGCATCTTTGAGCTTTGACAGGAATTTGTCAGAATCAGGAACTTCAATTACAAATTCATTAAAGAAGTTTTTATTGAGAGTTTTAATTCCTTTACCGTTAAGCATCTTAGAAAGGGCATGCGCCATATTTGCTGAAATTATACCTGTTTCGCGGAATCCCTCTTCACCCATAAGACTCAGATAAAGAGTTGCGGAAAGCGCAATTAAAGACTGGTTAGAGCAGATATTACTTGTCGCTTTTTCCCTTTTTATATGCTGTTCCCTTGTTTGTATTGTAAGAGTAAACGCCTGATTCCCCTCTTTATCAACTGTACGACCTACAAGACGCCCCGGCATTTGTCTCATATAAGCTTCTTTACAAGCCATAAAACCTGCATGCGGTCCGCCAAAGTTCATTCCGATACCCAGCGGCTGAATATCACCGACAACAATATCAGCTTCAACAGGAGGTTTTATTATTGATAATGCAGATATATTTGCACATACAATAAAAGTCGTATCCGGTTTTGAAAGCTCCGGAATCTCGCCAAAGTAATCAGGGTATTGTATAAGAACTGCAAAATAGTCCGCAGTATTTTGAGGCAGCTCCTCAAACCATTCGATTTCAATATCCTGAGCCCAGCAGTATGTCTTTACAACTTCACTGTATTCCGGATTAAGTTTATTTGAAACAAGAACTTTGTTCTTTTTCCCGCGGGCAATTCTATGTGCCATAAGAACAGCTTCCGCGCAGGCAGAACCGCCGTCATACATGGAAGCATTGGCAATATCCATGCCGGTAAGACGTGATATCATTGTCTGATATTCATATATTACCTGCAGTGTTCCCTGTGAAATTTCCGGCTGATAAGGCGTATATGCAGTCAAAAATTCAAATCTCTGCCCCACATAGTTTACGCATGCCGGAATGAATTTGTTATAAACGCCGCCGCCTGTAAAACAGGAGTATTCTGTTTTATTTTTTCTTGCAAGCGCTTTTATTTTACGCTGAGCTTCCAACTCGTTTAAGGGATTTCCAACTGTAAAATCCTTGCATTTTACCGGTACCTGCTTAAACAAGTCTTCTAAAGACGCCTGAGAAATTTCTCTGAGCATTTCTTTTCTAATGTTATCTGTATGTGCTAAAAATTTATTCATTATTCTATTTCTTCTTTATAATCCGAGTAATCCAAAAGGTCTGCAAATTCGACCTGATCTGCTGATGATTCTATTTTTACAAACCATTTATCATCAAAACTTTCATCATTTAATAATTCAGGACTGTTTACTATTTGTTCATTGATTTCAACAACTTTTCCAGATATCGGCATATAAATTTCAGAAGCAGCCTTTACTGATTCAATAGTTGCGAAAGCTTCATTTTTGGAAAATTCTGTTCCGACTTCCGGCAATTCAACAAATACAATGTCTCCAAGCTGTTCAATTGCATAATCGGTAATTCCTACTTCATATTTGTTTTTGTCCTGTTCAAGAAGATATTCGTGTGTTTTAGTGCATAACATACTTTCGTTCATTAAAATTGTCTCCTTTATAGCTATTTATCCTTTATTATTTTTCTTTACAAAAGGGCGTTTTACTATTTCCGCGTTGTGTAATTTTTCTCTTATCATTATTTGAATTGTAGAGCCTACAGCTAAATTGTCAAGATTTTTTATGTAAGCAAGTGCAATGTTGTCTCCTCTTACCGGCGAAATTCCGCCGCTTGTAATCACCCCGATTTTTTCTCCGTTATAGCAGACATCATACCCGTGACGCGCAATATTTTTATCAAGCATTTTTAGCCCGACAAGCTTTTTTTCCACTCCGTTATTAATCTGCTCCATAATCTTTTTTTTGCCGTTATAATCTTCTGTCTTCTCTTTTGCTACAGACCAGGCTAAACCGGCTTCTACCGGAGTTGTATTTTCATCAAGATCATTTCCGTACAAGTGTAAAGCAGCTTCCAGCCTCAAAGTATCCCTTGCTCCGAGCCCGATAGGCTTTATGCCGAAAGGTTTGCCTGCTTCAAGAAACTTGTCCCATAAATACTCGGAAAATTCATTTTTTACAAGAATTTCAACACCGTCTTCACCGGTATATCCCGTTCTTGATACCCAGAGGTTTATATTAAACAGAGTTGCGCGTTTTATTGTAAAAAACGGCGGTAAATCATCAAGCCCCAGACTTTTTATTAAATCGCATGCTTTAGGTCCCTGTACAGCTAAGAGCGAATAATTGTGAGACTCGTTTACAATTTCCACATTAAATCCGAGCTTATTCCTGACCATCCAGTTTAGATCCTCATCAATTCTTGAGGCGTTTGCTATGATTAAATATTTATTATCCTCTAATTTATATATAATTAAGTCATCAATAATACCGCCGTTTTTGTTGGTAAGCTGGCAGTAAACAGCCTTTAGATCAACAAGTTTCTTTAAATCCTGAGGAACCAGCTTGTTAAGGAACGGAAGCGCATCTTCTCCGTATACAATCATTTCTCCCATATGCGAGACGTCAAACAGACCGACACTTTCTCTTACTGTTTTATGCTCTTCTATTATTGAAGAATACTGTACAGGCATATCCCATCCGGCAAAGTCAACCATTCTTGCTCCGAGAGCTATGTGTTTATCGTGTAAAAAAGTCTGTTTAGTCATTGCAACAATCTCCTCCATATATTATTTTCTTAATAAAAGCAATCCGTGTCAAGAAATAAATTAACCGCTAAGTTCAATACTTAAGCAGTTCTATTTGCCTGCCGGTGATAAACAACCTTAACGATAAAGTTAATGTTACAAAGACTTCTTAAATATATTTTATAAAAATTAACGTGCTTCATACAATTCTTCACGGAAAGCTTTAATTTTTTCCGCTTCATCTCTGTAGTTACCGGCAAAAAGTTTATTTACATTTTCATTAAGAAGCTTAATAACGTCTTTTATGTTTTCTCCGTTCATAACGACCATATCATTTGCCATCTCTGTATTTGAAAGCGCAAGCCTTGTTGTATCTCTAAAACCTGATGCTGCAAGCTTTTGAGCAAGTTCGTTATCTTCAATATTTTTACAAAGTGCCTGCGCTACAAGCATCGGGGCGTGAGAAATCAAAGCTACAGCTCTGTCATGCTCCTGAGGGGTTGTCATAATAACATTCGCTCCCGTTGATTCAATTACTGTTTTTAATACCCCAAAATCTTTTAAATCCGTATCTTCTTTTGGAGTAACCGCCCAGACAGCCCCATTAAAAAGTTCCGCAAAAGAATGTTCCCAGCCGCTATGCTCCGTTCCTGCCATCGGATGAGACGGAATGAATTTGTATTTGTAAGATTTATGGGATACAAACTCTTTTAAACTGCAAACATCTGTAACTATAGTATTTTCATCCAGATAATTTCCCAATTTATCTAAAATATCCAGCGTTTTATTCATAGGAGTGCAGACAAAAACAACATCGCAGCCTTTGAGCGTCGAATAATCACTGCTTACATTTTCTTCTTTTAAAGAGCGTGAAACTCCAACCACGTCATATTTTTCACGGCACTTTTTAAATATAGAGCCGCCAATCAACCCCAGCCCGATAACTCCTATTTTCATAAATCTTCCTTTTTTACCTATTTACCTCTTACCCTAAACCTTTATGGTGAAAGTGCTTTATGCCTTCTACATAATCTTTTACAATATCGCCGCTTCCTTCAAGATTGTATTTGTATATAGTAAGCCCATCCAAACCAACAGGCCCTCTGGCATGAGTCTTGTTGGTAGAGATTCCGACTTCTGCCCCGAAACCATACCTGAATCCGTCGGCAAATCTTGTTGAAACATTATGGTAAACTCCTGCAGAATCAACCGCATTCATAAAGATTTTTGCATTCTTCTCATCCTCGGTAATAATAGATTCCGTATGACCGGAGGAGTACGTATTTATATGCTCGATTGCTTCTTCAAGCGAAGCTAGGAATTTGTATGCAAGAATCTTGTCAGAATACTCCTTATGCCAGCTTTCAGGCTTATCTATAAGTACAATTCCGGCATCTTCTAGAGCCTTTAATAATTCCTCAGAATATTCAAAGCCCTTATGTATTAAAAGCGTTTCTACAGAATTGCAGGCAGACGGATACTGGGTTTTGGCATCAATAATAACTCTTTTTGCTTTTTCTAAATCCGCACTTTCATCAACAAAAATATGGCAGATTCCGTCAGCGTGTCCGAGAACAGGAATTTTGGTATTTTCTTTAATGAATTTAACAAGACTGTTGCCGCCTCTCGGGATAATTAAATCAATATACTTGTCCTGAGAAAGCATATTAGCGACATCATCTCTTGTAAAAACCTGAGTCAAAACATCTTTCGGGAAATTATAAGTGTTATCAAGAGCTTCCTGAATAACCCGCATAATTTCTTTATTAGTGTTAATCGACTCTTTTCCTCCTTTTAGAATCACCGCATTAGAAGATTTTATAGCAAGCGCAGAAATTTGTGAAATAACATCCGGTCTTGCCTCAAAAATTATCCCTAAAACTCCAATCGGGCAGGAAACTTTCGTCAGAACCAGCCCTTGATCCAACTCTCTTTTTAAAAGAACTTTGCCTACCGGATCTTCAAGATTGGAAATATCAATAATTCCCTGAACCATATCCCGCATTTTGTTTTCGTCCAATTTTAAACGGTTGTATGTGGATTGGCTTAATTCTCCGGCTTCCACAAGCGGTTTTGCTTCTTCCAGATCCTTATGATTAGCTTCAAAAATCTTTTCCTTATTCTCTTTCAGATTTTTGGCAATGTTTAACAAAGCCGTGTTTTTGACTCCTACCGGAAGTACTGCAATTTTTTTTGAAGCAGCTTTTGCCTTTTTTGCAAGTTCTATAAATTTATCTTCTTCCATTTCTGTAATCCTCGCATAGCTTGCAATACATCATTCTTCTAAGATTTACCATACGGGAGAATTTCTTTCTCATAAGGTGTTCCTGAAGAGACATTGCCGGTTTTTCATCCAGAACTGTCGGACGCTTAACAATATATCCGGACAAATTCATAAAAGGGACAGCATCTCTGTAATCCATAAAAGGATTTCTTCTGTATTGCTCGCTCATACCTTCTCCTTATTTGTGATAGCCTTTGACTAAATCTTATTCAAAATATTTTGTTGTATCAAGGCTTTGTAAACGAAAATTTACTAAATTTTAAACTTGAAAAAATTTTATCTTGTTGATATAGTAGACAGGTGGGGAAAGTAAAGTATTATATTTACCCCCAGAAAAAGTAAGCGCCCGTAGCCCAGTTGGATAGAGCGTTTGGCTACGAACCAAAAGGTCGGGGGTTCGAATCCCTCCGGGCGCATTTTTTAAAAAGAGTCGAA
>CALUSN010000058.1 GCA_944323435.1 Candidatus Gastranaerophilales bacterium
AAATCTAACATATTCCCTCCTTTTTCTATATTTTAGAATAACAAAATTAAAAATCATTACCCGATAATTTACATTAACATGGATTTCTGTTTTTCCGTGTGATAATATAGTTAAGCGAGGTAGATATGTTAAGACAGTTTTTACATTCAAAAATACACAGAGCCACGGTTACGGACGCTAATCTTAACTACGTCGGCTCGATAACTATAGATGAAGAATTTTTGAAAGCGGCAAATATCCTTGAATGGGAAAAAGTCGAAATATTAAATATAAATAACGGTGAAAGATTTCAAACTTATGCAATAAAAGGGAAAAGAGGCTCAAAGTGCTTCTGCCTTAACGGTGCTGCAGCAAGAAAAGCACAGCCGGGTGATAAAATTATTATTGTAACTTACGCAGAACTTACGCCGGAAGAAATCAAAACTCACAAACCGACAATCGTTCAGGTGGGAGAAGGTAACTCAATTGTCAGGCAATAATTTAACCACCAAAAGAAAAAAGAAGAAAAAGAAATTTGTTATTGATATTAACAAAATGGGTGTTAATATTGACAAAAACGAGTATTATGAAATCAAATTATCCAATTCTGCTTTTCCTGAACGCGGATTATGATTTAGTCCAACAATTGTACGCCGCAGTTTGAACCTGTTCCGTAATTTTGGATTCTCGTTCCGCCCCCGAATGGCTGTCTGTATGTTGTTGCTGCTTGATTACCATAAGTAGTAGGATATGAATTTTGATTAAAGTATGAATCAGCAAAAAAAGGATCATTGTCAAAAGATGGTGAAATTCCTGTAGGCTGACCTCCGAAAAAGTTTCCGATTGTTCTGAAAAGTGAGTTCTTTGTTCTTGTCGGCTGAGGACGTGAAAGAATTGCCGAGCGGACATTATCATATCTCTGATTAATATCTCCGCTCTGTATCGCCCCGAAAGCTTGCATTTCAAGTCTCTCTAATCTCTCCAAATCACTTTCATTTTTGTAATTTTTATTAAGTGTATAACTTTCTAATGCCCCGATATCGGAAAACGAAGTTGTAAAGCCGGGGCTGTAATATCTGTTATAACGATTATAATAAGGAGAATTGTAGTATGGTCTGTTATACCTGTTAATTACTCTACGCGGCGGTCTGCGGTAACTTTTTGGATACCTATTGTTCCTAAAACTTTTTCTATGATTAAATCCGCGGTTAAAACTGCTGTAAGCAGGACGCCTTGTACTTATTATTGCAGCTTCTGACGGCAGATAAAGCGGAGCTAAAAATGCAAAAATTATAAATGTAACAAAAAAACGACACATGGTTGAATCCTCCGGAGATTATATTAATAGAGGGTATAAAAAATATAAATTCTCTTGCCGGACAATCTTTAACGTTATACCGGCAGCCTCACCTGACCAGCAGGTATTGATAATCATTATTGTTGCTGTAAATTAAAATTTACCACTGCCTGCGTGCTTATTTATACCCGAAAAGATTATCATGGAGATAGTGTCCCAAATGGGAGAGGGGTACAAATTAATCGAACATCAGCGCACTTCCCCTCTCCCCAAAAATCCATTTACCCCCTTGCAAAAAAGTTAAAATTCTATTAAGATATATGTATTAATATTAAGAAATTCAAATTTTTGTAAATACAAGTTAAAAGGTGGACAAATGGCAGAGAATGAAGAATTGCAAGAAGCTGGTACAGAAGAGGAAACACGCCAGAAAATTTTAGTGGCTGATGACGAAGCTAGTATCAGAAGAATTTTGGAAACCCGTCTAAAGATGGTTGGTTATGATGTAGTTACAGCTGAAGACGGAGAGGAAGCCGTAGAGGTTTTTAATAAAACAAATCCAGATTTAGTGGTATTAGATGTAATGATGCCAAAAATGGATGGATATGGCGTTACACGTGAAATTCGCAGAACTTCGGATGTTCCAATTATTATTCTGACAGCTTTAGGTGATGTTTCAGAAAGAATAACCGGTCTGGAACTGGGAGCGGATGATTATGTAATAAAACCTTTCAGTCCGAAAGAATTAGAAGCCCGTGTAAAGGCAGTATTAAGAAGAACGATAAGCAAAGATGTAATTATTCCGGCATCTCCTTCTTCAACAAGCAGTGCTTCCGGAAGTAAAAATAATAAAAATATTATTACGACCGGTGCCATAAAGATTGATACTGCCAGACGACAAGTTTACAGAAAAGGGGAAAGAATTCGTCTTACCGGCATGGAATTTAGCCTGTTGGAACTTCTTGTGAACAATTCGGGTCAGGCTTATTCAAGAAATGAAATATTGCAGCATGTTTGGTCATACCCTGCCGATCATAGAATAGATACAAGAGTTGTCGATGTTCATATATCACGCCTGCGTTCAAAACTGGAAGCTGATCCGACAAATCCGGAATTAATATTAACAGCCAGAGGTATCGGATATATGTTCCAGAGGATAAATTAAATAACGAGTTTAAGAAAGGCGCCGCGATTTTATCGCGGCGCCTTTCTTATTTCTGCTTGCGTAAAATTTTTGATTTGATATACTAAAAGATGTCGGAAACATGGCGGATATCGTCAAGTGGTTAAGACCTCGGATTGTGGTTCCGATATACGTGGGTTCGAATCCCACTATCCGCCCCATTTTTAACATTTTTAAAAATTGACCCTTATGGGTCTTTTTTATTGCTACATCTTAGTCAATCACAATTTCCTTAATATATTTCATTATTGATACATAATTACATTTATAAATAAATCAGAACATTAAAAATATAACCACAGAGTAAAAGGAACTCTTTTCTAAAGGAAACTAACCGGCAATATCATTGTAGCCCTCGGGTTAGCCCCGACTGGAAAGGAAGCGGATATGAGCGATTTCAATTTAAGTTTATTTTTAATCTTTTTGATTTTGTGCATATTAAAAACGGCTCTTACTCGAAAGAATAAGAACCGGTAGACCTCTACAGAGTTCCCGATAGTCTGACAAACTATCACCCTGCGTTTTTATTATAAATTATCATATTCTACTTTTCAACCTCATTTGATAAAATTTTCTATTTCGATATGAAGTAATATTAGTTTATAAGAGCGGGGGAATGTTTTGTTAAAGAGTTCGGGCAAAGCTCTATCACACCCGCCGCATTTCCTCCTTTTTTGTTAGCCATTTATAAAAAAACAGCCGTGGAATAGTTGTAAAACTTCAAATATCTGCGGCTGAACCATAAAGAACAGGTATAGCATTAAAAAGGGTGTCTGCAATACCTGCTTTATTTACTATTAAATTATTCAACTGTATAATTGCTTTTCATGGCAAATTTATATATAATTTTCTTGTTAAATTAAGAAAGAAAATATAATCTATAACTTATTCTTAAGTTTTTCAGATGTAAAGTTTTAGAGAACCCTTTTCTGTTTTATTTTAACAGGGTGAATCTAATTGCAAATAAAAGTATTATTCATCCTTTCTGTTTTCATACTGTAACAATTCAAAGACGCATAAGGTATATGCATAATAAAAGTATAACATTAATAAACCATAAAGTCAAGCATTAGTATACTAATATAAATTTATTATGAATTTTCTTGAACTTCAGACATTAATACAGAATAAAACTAATAAGAGAATTTTTCTTTCTGACTTTGCTAAAATTTTAAATTGCGGCAAAGCAAATATTAGTAACCGTGCTAAAAATTTCAGTGAAGTTACGGTTTCCGAATTACAGAAAATAGAAAAACATTTTGGACTGTCTCTATACAATTACGTTTCAGAACCAATCCTGGAGCCAGAGTTTTCAAGCGGCTGCCTGTATGATGCAGAACAGTGGGGAAAAAGATTACTTATGCTGCAGGTAGCATCTAAAATATATGACAGTCGTGATTTTGCTAAATATCTTGATATTTCTGAAAAAAGACTTGATGAGTTTATAAGAAAAAATAAACTGCCCGATGGTAATGAATTATTAAAAATAAAAACCAGATTCTCCAAAACAAGTATGGATTGGCTGTTATTTGGCAGCAAATCTACTTAAAAAGATATCTTAGATGCCATCTGCTATTTTGTTTTCGCAGTAATATGTCTTCTGTAGAAAGTTCTCTTGCTATTGAACCGTCATACGGGTCTATTTTTACATTATGAATATTTTCCAGACTGTGCTTCGTATTCATATAAAAATGATACTGGCTGTCACCGAGATCAAGGTACATATATACGAGCAGCCATATTATCAAAATTTGCTGTAAAAAGATAATTCCAAACGCTGCGGCACAAAAAAAGCCGGTCTTTCTAAACATATTTTTTATATTGTTATTTAATAAAACAAACATTTCCTGCATATACATATCCTTCCGTCATATTTAAAATATTATAAATAATAATATATTTCTATACATTCAATTTTGCATAACAGTAATATGATATATTTAAAAAGAATCAGAAAAAATAAGCCATGTGCCCCAGTTACACCATTAATCTGGCATGCTAGAATGTCGTGTATAAGTAGTTTTAGGAGTTAAATTTCTGTGAAAAAGAATTTGTTAGTTTTGTATATATTTATTTTAGTTTTTCAGCAATCCTCTTATGCAGCTAATCACTATAAGGAAAATGTTTATCAGACAAAATGGTGCGATGAAATGTGCGGAATAAAAGAATATCGCTTAGTTGACAAGACCAGAATTGATTGTCTTACCAAAACACATGCAATAGAATTTGATTTTGCATATAAAGTATATGAAAGTATCGGGCAAGCATTATATTATAGTATTCAAACCCAAAAGAAACCGGGAGTTGTTCTCATAGTTGAAAAACCGGAAAAAGACAAAAAATATATTAACCGACTAAAACAAATCGCAAGCAAGAATGGCATTGACTGCTGGTTAATGTATGAATCTGATTTAACAGAGTTTCAAGTCAGACCAGTGCAATAATGTTTATTCGCCTATATTATAGTATTCAAATCCTTTTGAGGAGAGTTTTTTTCTGTCATACTGGTTTCTTCCGTCAAAGATAATTTTTTGTCTTAAAAGTTCGGCCATTTTTTCATAATCAGGTCGTCTGAATTCATTCCACTCTGTCATTAGAATTAAGGCATCAGCATTTTTTAAAGCACTGTATGAATTTGAAGCGTAATGTATTTTATCTCCAAATATTAATTTAGCAGTTTCCATAGCTTTCGGGTCAAACCCTTGTATTTTTGCCCCGCGTTTTATAAGTTCATTAATGACATAAATAGACGGAGCTTCACGCATGTCATTTGTTTTTGGTTTGAATGCAAGGCCCCATACAGCAAAAGTTATATTTTGCAAATTTTCACCAAATCTGGAAATTATTTTTGCTGCAAAACGAGCTTTTTGTCTTTTATTAACTTCATCTGCAGCTTGTATTATTATCATTTCATAATCATGCTCGCGTCCTGTTTGTATTAACGCTTTAACATCTTTAGGGAAACAGCTGCCGCCATATCCGACACCGGGAAATAAAAATTTGTTTCCGATTCTTGTATCCGTAGCCATACCGATACGAACCATTTCTGCATTTGCCCCTACTTTTTCACATAGAGTAGCAATTTCATTCATAAAAGAAATTTTTGTCGCTAAAAATGAATTTGCAGCATATTTTGTCATTTCTGCAGATTTTACATCCATAATTACTATACGGTTAGCAGTTCTCAGGTAAGGCGAATAAATTTCCTGCATTATTGCGGTTGCGCGCTGAGAATTTGCTCCTATAATTACTCTATCAGGCAGTAAAAAGTCATCTACGGCATTACCTTGTTTCAAAAATTCAGGATTTGAAACAACATCAAATTCAAAACTAGTATATTTCTTAATAATTTCTGTAACTTTATCTGCTGTTCCTACGGGTACAGTTGACTTATCCACAATAACCTTATATCCGTTCATAGCTTTTGCTATATCTTCAGCTACCTGAAAAACATAGCTTAAGTCGGCAGAGCCGTCATCATTTTGAGGAGTTCCGACAGCAATAAAACAGACTTCTGATTTTTTTACAGCATCGGAAAGATTTGAGGAAAATACTAATCTTTTTTCTGCAGTATTAATTTTTACAAGTTCTTCCAACCCTGGTTCATAGATTGGAATAATACCTCGTTCCAGTTGAGCGAGTTTTTTTTCATCATTATCGACACATATAACATTGTTACCCATATCTGCAAGACAAGCGCCTGCAACTAAACCTACATATCCTGTACCGATTACACAAATTTTCATACAGTCTCCTCCAATAATATTATTTATAATTATAACACGAAATTAGAATAACTGTTTTCTATTTCATCCTGCTCCAGACCTATATAGCGTAAAGTTATTTGCGGGCTTGAATGGTTGAATATTTTTTGCAGCATTGCTAAATCTTTGAATTTTTGATAATGATGATATCCAAATGTTTTGCGCATGGTATGGGTACCTATGTGAGCCTCTATTCCTGCAGTAGCACATGCTGCTTTAATAATAGTATATGCCGCGATTCTGCTGAGACGGTTATTAAAAACGGTAACAAAAAGCGGTTCTTCGTTTACCCTTTTTTTTGTAAACAAATCAAGCATAGGTCTTAATTTCGCATTTATAGGGATTTTTTTTGTTTTTCCTGTTTTTTTTTCTATAAGTTGTATATAAGATTTTCGCTGAACGTCACCAACATTTAGAGACAGCAAGTCAGAAATTCTTAACCCGCTATTTATTCCCAGTGTGAATAACAGTAAATTCCTAAGACTCTGTTTTGCCAGTATTTTTTCAACTTTTTTAATTTCTTCTTTATCTCTTATTGGTTCAACTATTGACATGTATAACTCCTTTCTTTATATATTTAAACCGGAAGCAAAAATTTCTTTATATAAAAATAGATAAACTATAAGATTCATTAAGATAAATACTATTAATTTAAAAGTTTTTGGTACAATATATTTAAGATAAAAGGAGAGAAAACATGTCTGAATGCATTTTTTGCAAAATCATAAACGGCGATTTCAATACAGAATTTGTGTATGAAAATGAATACGCAGTTGTGTTTAAAGATATCAATCCTAAGGCTGACACGCATTTGCTTGTTGTTCCGAGAAAACACGTTGAATCTTTAAATGAACTGGATGATGAAGTTTTACTGGGCAAACTTATGATGACAGTTAAAGAAGCTGCTAAAGCAGCCGGGCTTAAATCATACAGAACGGTAATTAATACGGGAAAAGAGGCAGGACAGGAAGTTTTCCACCTGCATATACATATTTTAGCAGGGAGTATAAGACTATGACAGAATTCTATAAAGAAATAACACCGGCAGGGTTTGGTATAGCTATTAAACAAAAAGAAGTTCTATTTTCCGAACAATCACCTTTCCAGAAAGTTGAAATCATTGATACAGATTCTTCTCTGGGGAAAATTTTAACTCTTGATGATTTAATGATGACAACAGAAGGTGATGAATTTCATTATCATGAAATGATTGCACATATACCTATGATGCACCACAAATGTCCGAAAACAGTTCTTGTAATCGGCGGCGGCGACGGAGGAACCGTAAGAGAAGTCCTTAAGCACGATACCGTGGAAAAAGTTGTATTATGTGAAATTGACGGCATGGTAATTGAAGCTTGCAAAAAATACCTTCCTACAATTTCCTGCGAACTGGACAATCCTAAATGTGAAATTCTGGTTCAGGACGCTATTGAATACATTAAAGACAAAGAAAATATGTTTGATATTGTCCTTATTGACTCAACTGATCCTATGGGACCGGGTGAAGGCTTGTTTACTGAAGAATTTTATACAAATGTAAAACGTTCACTTAAATCCGGCGGAATTATGGCAGCACAATCAGAATCACCTTTTGTAAACAAAGAAGAAATAAGAAAAATGTATAATCTTCTTAAAAAAGTATTTCCGATTTGTGCAACATATACTTCTAATATTCCGACATATCCGGGCGGATACTGGGCGTGGGCATTCTGTTCAGAAACAGTTGAACCGCTATCTTACTGGGATGAACGAAGAGGGGAAGCAATCACAAAGACTTGCAAAATCTATAACAGAGATTACCACAATGCAAGATTTGCGCTTCCGAACTATTTAAAAGAATTGTTATAAAATCTAAAACGAGCCCTTTATGTAAGGGCTCGTTTTTTATCTCATATCCAAAATTTTCCTTGCTTCCTCTTCGCTTAAAAATTTAGCTCCGCCTAAGATTTCCGTATTCAAAACCACCTGCGCATAGGATTCAGCCAGCTCAAGCTTCATATAAGCATCCTCGATTGTTTTTGACCCGACGACAAACCCGTGGTTTGCCATCAAAACCGCATCATATTTATCAAAATATTTAACAGTATTTTCAACAAGCTGCATCGTTGAAGGAAGTGCGTATTCAGCAAGCGGGATTCCGCCAAAATAAAATACATTCTCAGCCATAACAGGTTGCATCAAATCCTTACCTGCAGAGGCAAAACTGCTTAAATAAGGTGCATGAACATGGATTATAAAATTAAATTCCGGTCTAAGCTTGTAAATTCCTGCATGCAAAAGCTTCTCGCTTGAAGGTTTCTTGCCCGTCTCAAGACTGTTTCCGTCAAAATCCGTTAGTACAATATGCTTTTTCGTCAAGTATCCGTTAGAAGCTCCGGAGGTTGTTATAAGCATATTATCGTTTTTGTACCTTGCGGAAATATTGCCTGAATACCCCGGAGAATAATTTTTCTCTCCGCAAAGTTTTCCGTATTTAATAATTTTATTAATTAACTGATTCTTATAAAACATCTTCCATATTCTTTACATCTTCCACCACTGCATGCTGGAGAACAGGCGCCTTCTGCGGCTGCTGGAAATCTTTTTCCGGCTCTTCCGAATAATCCTCGGATTTCTTCTGAGATTTCTTATCCTGTTTTATTTCCAGACGGTCATATTCTAATTGTGTGCCCTTTGCATCCATCATAATTTCAACCATAAATCTTGTATTTTCACGGATGAAGTCATAGCCAATACTGAATTTTATATCTTCTGGACCTACCGAAATAAAGAATGCATTTTCCTGAAAAGTTTTATCATTCGGAGAATCTCCCGAAATATTCATTGAGCCAAACCAGGATACTGTAAGGTATTTATTAACCCTAAAATACTCTCTTACATAAATATTCGACTTTCCGTAACGATATGCATCATAAACCGGCATTGGGGTATTGTCCTCGTATGCAGATTGGAAATAGCCTATATCCTGCATCCAGCGTTTGTATTGCGTATGCAGAATTGGTCCTAGACGACCAATTACCTGCGTATCACCAGTTCCGTATAAAGATGCAGCTAATTGTCCCACAATACCAAATGTCACATTCGTTTGTTTTGCTTCATTTTTGTGCGTAAATAAACTTTGATTAACCTGAGCCATGTATCTGGTTCTTGTTGTACCAAGCTCAGTCCCTTTCAAGTCATCATAACTTGAATCCTGATCTATATCTTGAAAATAACCAAAATCAAACTGATGAGCAAAGCTTGATGTTTGTCCCTTTAATAGAAAATCTTCTTTTGCATAGCCGTTTTCATAGACAATGCTTGCTCCATATTTAGGACGGCGTCTGCCCAAAAACCATTCTCTTGAGAAATCATTCATTACGTATTGTAAGTATAGATGATCATCAAGTTTTTGACGACCCCGAATAAGGAATTTACTGTCAGCTGTGCCATAAGCTGCCTGTGTCCAGTTAGAAGCACTGCTGTAACGGGCAATACCACCGATACCAAACCCGTGGTTATAGTTTAAAATCGGCATAACTTTTAATATAGAACCGCCCGGAATTTCAAATACATGCCCCGGACCTATGTACATACCCAGCCCTCTTATAGAACCTAATTCCCATGAAGCTGTATCTGCAAAATCAAAGTTCTTATTGGTATAAATTTTTACAGGAGGAAGTTTAAAAATCTTTTTATTGCCTTTAAATAATACCCCTCTTCTAACATCGGCAACTATTAACTCTCCCTTTTGAGTGATTTTAATATTTTTTGCTTTTAATTTTATTCTTCCGTTTTCAATATCTTTTGTAAGTTTTTCTTCCTCCGGAACCATCATTCTTGATATTAAAGGTCCGGAATTTATAGTACGAAAATTTATCGGAAAACTTTGGTCTACTGTTAAAGAACCGTTTTCCTGAACAATTCTGTCGCCATACACATAACCCTTTTCCGCTTTAATCTCAACAGTTGCAGTTTGGGCAACAGGTTTCTCTATCAACGCGTTTTCTTCATTCATATCAACAAAAATATATTCACCGCTAATAGTTTGTCCGTTTTTTAATATTTTGACGTTACCCTCGGCTTTAATAGTATTATTCATCCGATCATAAGTAATTTTATCAGCTTTTACTATAGTATCTTGTTTTACAAAATTAACACTCGCATTACCGGAAGCGATAACAGAATATGCATCAGTATCATAGTCTACATTTTCACAATCAAGGATTATATTATCTTCTTCTTCCTGAATTTCTGCCTGTGATTTTTTAGGCTTTCTTTGCCAGAAATGTTTTTTTATTTTTTGATTATCTTCTATAGATTCCTGATCTGCTTCAAAACCATCTGGCATCATTGTTTCATCAAAATCTTCTTTTATCTCCTGCGAAGCATATTCAGAGGTTTCTGCTCCTGCCGAATAAATATCTTCATCTTCCTGCGGTGCTGTCGGAGCTAACTGGTTTTGACGCAAATTTCTTTCATGCAATTTTTTCTTAATTTTCAGGCGTAATTTCTTTAACGGCGGCGGAGTCGGAGTTCTGCCGAAATCATTAGCTTTCTGAGCAGCTTCTTGCTTTTCCTGAAGTGACGGCGGAGTAAAAAATGCATCACCTGTAAAGTCCGATGAATCCACATAAGAATACTCGGCGTATGATACATTTGTAATTATTAGAGAAAATAATATTAATAAAATTAATCTTTTTTTCAATTTTTACACCTTGTTAAATATAATTTAACGGATTATTAGGCTGCCCGTTTACTCTTACTTCAAAATGACAGTGCGGACCGGTGCTGTAACCTGTTGTACCTTCATATCCGATTGTCTGCCCTTTCGCAACTCTTTGCCCGTTTGATACAGCTATAGAGTTCATATGCGCATACAGAGTTGTCATAGGTTTACCATTTACAACGCCATGCTCGAGAATTACAACTTTTCCGTATCCGCCGTACCATCCGGAATAAATAACTTTTCCTGAATTAGATGCTTTGATTGCGCCTAAATTAGGACCGCCGATATCAACACCCGAGTGGAACGATTTACTGTTAAATATAGGATGAGTTCTCCAGCCGAAAGGAGAAGTAATCCTGCCTTGAATAGGTTTTATAAATCCTGAAGCAACCTGAACATCTGTATCTTTTGCAGTACGGTTTATGTAAGAACCGATACTTGCCGACTGTTTTGCAAGCTCTCTTTCTGCTTTTTGATACGCGACACGATCAGTTCGTAATTTATTTATCATATCTTCATTTTTTGCAATCGCTTTTTGTATATATGTTTGTTGCGTGTTAATAGAGGCAACTGAACGCTCAAGATTACGTTTTCTGGCTTCAATATTATATTTAAGCATTGCAATTTCCTGAGCTTTTTGCTTTGCAGCAGCCATTTGAATATAATCGTCTTTCAGGATGATTCTTTGGAAATAAATTCTGTCAACGAGCATGTTTATATCTTCAGAGGTGATTAAAAGTTCAAAAAATGCTTTTCTCTGTGTTTTGAAAACTTTTCTTATATGCGTAGCCAGAATATTATTTAATTTTGTGTATTCTGCAGCAGCCTTGTCAAGCTGTTCCTGCATCCCGTACAATTCTTTTTGAACAGAAATTATTTCGCTTTTTGATTGTTGTAAGGTATTTGCAGCATTCTCTAGTTTCTGCTGGTTTTTATATAATTTGTTTGTTTCCAGACGCTCAAGCCACTGCAAATGATTTATTTTTGCGCGTGTCTGCTTTTTCTTTGTTTCCAAATCCTGTACAGCATAAATACTGCCGCAAGTATTAAAGAACACCGCGAAAAATATTAAGATAATTAATATTTTTTTTGGCTTCATTTTAATTCCCCATGCTTAATATTGCAACTATAGCAGTACCCCCAAGAAGCCACAATGCAACAGCCGCAAATATAAATCCCACTATAATTTTTTTATTCCGTCTAAAAAAATCCATTCCTACCTCTCTTTTATATCATATTACAAAAATTCTAATAGAGCAATTTTATTAAATAAAATTACAATGTTTGTATTATATCAGGATGCGTAAAATAAATATAAAACTTCACCATGCCGAATCATACTAAAGTTGCAGATATTTTTCGGAAAATAATCCTCCATTCTTATGATTTATTTTATTTGTAATATTGTTAATCTATAAATGTAAAAGAGTCTGAGAAGATAGAAAGGAATCGTATGAGAATTAACAATGTAGGGCTTACCCCAAATCAAAAATGCGCTAATCCGTTCAAGACATC
>CALUSN010000059.1 GCA_944323435.1 Candidatus Gastranaerophilales bacterium
TCGTCATTGACTTCTCTTAAAAAATTAGTCCAGCTGTTATAGTATTCTGCAAGAGCCTGAGAATATCCTATAATTATTGATTTATAAGACTGCTTCATAACAATTAATGCAGTTATATCAGATTTTCCCTCTTCATAGCTTTCTTTAGAAGTTTCTATTAATTCTTCAGAATCCGTTATAATCTTTTTTTCATAATGGTTTAAGTTATCAGCAGCCGTCAAAAATCGTTCATAAGCGGCAGAAACATCTTTTACAGCTCTGTTTTTTACCGAAGTGTATTTTAATTCAGCCTGTTTGAGCTTAAGTGCTGCATTTTGGATTTCAGGAGAATAATTGTAGAACAAAGGAATATTAACAAGACTTGCGCCTGCATATGCACCGTTATTAAAATTTCCGCTATCCGTATATCTTCCCAGCTGATAAGCGTATCCGCCTGAAATTTGTATGTCCGGAATTCTCTGCCTTGCAACTACAGTCATATTTTTCTCTGCAACATCAATTTCCTGCTTTGCAATTTTTATGTCGAATCGGTTATCAATTGCTTTTTGTACAATCCGGTCAAAGTCAGGAAAATTGTAATCAGGAGGAGGTGTCATCATCTCTTCAAAGTTATTCTCCTCTGTAAACAATTTATCCATACTGTCATAAGTTACATCTTCAGGATTGTTTATTACTTTATTAAAATCCGCAAGAGCCTTATTTACGCTAACACGTGCAGAATTAACCTGGGTAATCATCTGATTAAGCGCAATTTCAGCCTGCATTACATCAATATCCTGCGACTTATGGCTCTTAACACGGCTCCTTGCAATATCCAGAAGCTCCTCCTGTAATTCCTTTTGCTGCTCAAGAGTAAATAAGATAGACTTCGTCGCAACAAGATTTATATACGCTTCTCTTACGTCCATCTTCAAATCAAAAGTAGTATAATCGAGATTTTTCTCAACAAGCTTTAAATTAGATTCCGCAAGATTCTTACGTGCTTTTCTCTTTGCAATTTCAATATTTTCGCTTATACCAAGCTGCTTAGGTTCATTATTTCCGGCTGCCCCCATAAAATAAAACGCATCAAATGAAGGGTTCTGAAGCCTATTTGCAGTTTTTATATTATTCTTTGCAATATTGCGTTCAATTTTTGCTGCCTGTAAATCAATATTATTTTCAAGCGCAGCGTCAATTGCTTCATGTAAATATACTTTCTTTATGGTTGTTTCTGCATATATTAAAGGCTGTAACATTAAAACAAATATCACTGCCAAAAATAATCTCTTCATAAGATTATTATACCAGAAATATATCTTAAATTTTATTAACCCCGAGAGAAAAGAGAGACAGCAGCAGCGAGCCTAAAAGAGCGCTTAAGAATCCTTCGACTTCAAACCCGGGTGTAATCCATCCTGCAAGCATAAACATCAAAGCATTAATTACAAGACTAAACAGCCCGAGAGTCAAAATCGTAACAGGAAGAGTTATTATTTGCACAAACGGTTTAATAAAGGCATTAACGAGTGCAAGGATTATACAAACAAACATTGCGCTTAAAAAATTATCAACCTCTATTCCGGGAACTATCCAGGATACAAATATTATTAATACTGCATATAGCAGCCATCTCAAAATTATATTCACCATATTATTCCTCCTCAATTATTATTATAAAAATGGAGATAAAGTAAATTGACTTATCGGCTGAATATTTGAGATAATTAACAACAAAAAAGAACACAAAAGTGTTCTTTTTTGTTGTTTTAATTTTATTTTAAAGCTTATTTTATACTTTTAATAGGTTGGAATGGTCCAAAATAGCTGTCAGCAATGTTTATTTCCGGTTCGCGGTGCCATACTTTCATATCTTCTCTGTTTTGAGCGTATTGTTTTAAATAAGTGTCATCTGCAGCATTGTTCATTTCACCTGTTAAAGCTGTATCAGAGAAAAATGTTTGAGGTTTCTTTTCTTCTTTTATAAGATTCTGAGCTTTTTTCAAATCCTTTGGAGCTACTTTCTTTCCAGCGTTAAAATTCATAAATGATACTCTTGTTACTTGCATAATGATTTGTCCTTTCTTAACTTACAATCTATTAAACACACATAAAAATAAAATTTGCTAGGGAGACGAAAAAGACTTATCAAAACTTTACATTGATAAATCTTTTTCATACTACAATCCACAAAACTTATTCTTCTATAGAAGCGCCTTCACTTTCGTTAGCGAGTTCCAGTAATCTGTATGAAAGATAGGCTCCGAGTGCAACTGCCTTTAAGTCGATACTTTCGTCGTGTTTTGCAACTTCAAGAATTGCACTGTTAACTTCCGGATTTTCTTCTTTAAGGTATTTCACCATATTTTTCCGCCAGTTCTGCACATCCTGAAATGCTTCGGAAAAGACTTCCGATGATATATCCTCTGTTATAATTGGCAGCATACTTCTTTCTCCTATGTTTGTGTATTGATTATATAACATATTCAAATAAGATACAATACACTATATATATTAAGAATGTTTTTTAGATTTCTTTTTGCCTTTGCAGTCATCAGTTTTTAACTCTACTTCTCCGTTTGCAATATTTCTGCCGATATTTTTTTCTAAAGTTGCTTTTGCTGCATTATAATCAAACATTGTCTGATAATACGTAAGCATGGCATTCTGGTACTGTACCTGGGCTTCTTTTAGTTCTATAGGGTCGCCGACTCCGACTTTGTATCTGCCAAAAGATAGTTCATAATTTTCTTTTGCCTGCTTTACTCCTAAAGTCGCAACCGGAATTTTATTTTTCTTTTCTGTTAAAGAATAATACGATTCCTGAACTTCATAATAAATATTATTCATTGTATTAATTGCGTTAGATTGTTCTTTTGAATAAAGCGCTTTCGCCTCTTTAATTTCATTTTTAATAAGCATTCCGTTTATTGTAGGAAAATTCAAATAACCGCCGTAATTATAACCGTAATTTGATGTCGGGTGCTTGCCGCCGATCTGGTATTGTCCTTCAATTGTCAGCTGCGGGAAATAAGATTTTTTAACCAGTTTTACATTTTGTCTTGCCTCTTCAACCTTTACCTCTGCAAGAAGGAATTCCGGTCTTGATTCCCGCGCGGTATCGATGGCTTTTTCCAGAGTTATATCGCAAGGATCATATCTTAACTCTTCTGCTACTTTGTACTTGTTTGTATAAGGAAGCCCCATCATATTATTAAGTTTTGCCATTGCAACATCAACACCGTTTTCAGCCTGAATAAGGGTTAATTTTGCATTGCTCAAATTAACCTCTGCAATTGTCACATCAACTTTTGGTTTTATACCGGCTTTGTAGAAGGCTTTTGCCTGATCATAAAAAGCAGCGTATCTGGCAACGGAATCCTCCGCAACTTTTTTTGCTTCTATTGCATACTGCAAATTGTAATACGCTTTTTTGACTTCACATATAACATCGTTAATCGTACCGGTTAAAGTAATTTTATACCCTTTATTATCCAATTTCCGGATTGTTACCTGATTTTGTGTTACACCGAAGTCATAAAGCATCTGGGAGGCGCTTATTTGTCCGAGAACCCAGTAGTTGAATACAAGATTTCTGCCTAATGCGTCGGACAACTGGAGCTGCTTAATCTTGGTATAACCGGTCTGCCAGCCAAATTGAGGAAAATAAGCCGCCCATGTCTGTCTTATTCTGGCGTCGGATGCAAACACATCCTGCATGGCTGCCTGAATCCGGGGATTATTTCCGAGCGCGTATTTTAAACATTCTTCAAGAGTAATATCAATCCCTGTTTCAATCCCGCCTTGAATAACAAGATTATCATTTTCTTGTGATTTTTTAGGCTCAACATCCTTGCTGTCAGGATATTCTTCTTTCTTAATCTCATTTCCGAGTTTGCTGTCCTTATGCCAGAGAGAAGCATTACAAGAGGGCATGAACATCATTAAGGAGAGTATAAAAACAATAAAAGCTCTTATCATTTTTTTCTCCTTATATTCTGTATAAATTCATAAAATCTTGCTTTCATAAGGTTCGTAAGCACAAAGAAAGCCGGAACCATAATGCTGCCTAAAAATGCAACCGCAAGCATACCGCCGAATACTGAAACACCGATAGAATGACGGCTTCCGGCACCTGCGCCTTTTGCAAAAACAAGCGGCAGCAAACCTAAAATGAACGCTATGTTTGTCATCATAACGGCTCTGAATCTGAGTTTTGCAGCCTGAAGCGCCGCATCAATATAATTCATTCCGTCTTTTTCCATAGCGTCTTTTGCAAATTCTACAATTAAGA
This sequence comes from Candidatus Gastranaerophilales bacterium, assembly GCA_944323435.1. Lineage (GTDB taxonomy): Bacteria > Cyanobacteriota > Vampirovibrionia > Gastranaerophilales > Gastranaerophilaceae > CAG-196. The sequence goes on from CALUSN010000059.1 coordinate 4,274, forward strand.
TAGCCTGCTTTGTACTCAAACCGATTAACATAACAAGTCCTACCTGTGCGTAGATATCAAGCGACAGACCTGAAACGTACTGGAAGAAGAGCGCGCCTAAAAGTGCAACCGGAGATATCAAGAGTACCGCAACCGGAAGCGTCCAGCTCTCATACAATGCAACGAGGAACAGGTATACAAAAGTAAGAGCCATAGCAAGAATCGGACCTATTTGACCTGATGACATCTGCTCCTGCAGTGAAGTTCCCGACCATGCAAAGTCCATATCTCTCGGTAAAATCCTGTCAGAAAGCGCTGCCATAGCTTTCATTGCATCACCAGAACTTACTCCGTTTGCCGCGTTACCGTTGATTACAATAGACGGGTACATGTTGAATCTGTTCAATAAATACGGTCCTACAATGTTTTCAGTTTTGACGACAGAACTTATAGGAACCATTTTCCCCTGATTATTTTTAACATATATTTTGCTTAAATCCCCGAGTACAGAACGGTAAGGCGCATCCGCCTGCATATAAACACGATAAACTCTTCCGTACTTGTTAAAGTCATTGATATAAGTTGCACCGAATTGAGCCGCAAGAGTTGAATAAATTTCCGCAATAGAAACTCCCTGCGCCATAGCTTTTTCGTCCTCTACTGTTACAATAACCTGCGGAAGCGAGGCTGTATATGAAGTATACAGGCTTGAAAATGCCGCATCCTGTCTTGCTGCCTGCATAACTTTCTGCGCTTCCGTGAACAATTCCTCAGGAGTTCTGTCCCCTTTATCCAGAAGCTGATATTCAAACCCGCCGAACATACCCATACCGCTAATTGCAGGAGGCTGGGTTACAAAGGTATTAGCCTCAGTGTACTTGGATGTTATAGCATTTGCCTGTTTTATAATATTATTGATAGAAAGTTTTGCAGATTTTCGCTTAGACCACGGCTCAAGCCTTACAACAACAAAAGCTGTATTCTCGCCCGAAAAACCGTTTACCTGCATTACAGATACAACCCCCGGAATTTGTGCTAATTCCTTTGTTAAATTACTTACAACATCAGCAGTTCTGGTAAGCGTAGCACCGTCAGGAAGCTGAACCTGTACGAACAATGCCCCTCTGTCCTCATCCGGCAAAAATCCTGTCGGAGTTATAAAAAACATTGCGCCGATAAAGATTATGACACCCGCAAGAACTGCAAGCGTCTTTTTAGGCGCGTGTACAAAATAACTTACTACATTTAAATACTTTTCTCTGACTCCGTTAAACCAGTCCTCAAATTTTTGAATAAATTCAAAGTCTGTTTTCTCGTCGCCTGATTTCAATATAATTGAACAGAGAGCCGGAGAAAGAGTCAGCGCAACAATAGTAGAAAGACCTATTGAAGTTGCAATACATACGGCAAACTGTCTGTACATCTGACCTGTAATACCTGTCATAAAGGATACCGGAACAAATACAGCCATCAATACAAGAGAAGTTGCAACAACGGCGCCGAAAACTTCTTCCATTGTGATTTCCGTCGCATCTTTCGGTGATTTTCCCTCCTGAATGTGCCTTTGTGTATTTTCAAGCACAACAATAGCATCATCTACAACCAGTCCGACCGCAAGCACAAGCCCGAACAAAATCAAAAGGTTTATGGAAAATCCCATTAATGCCATAAATATAAATACACCGATTAACGAAACCGGAATTGCGCAGAATGGAATAAATGCAGCTCTTGCAGTTCCCAGAAACAAATAAGTAACCGCACTAACGAGGATAATAGCAAGAACAATTGCGCTTATAACCTCGTGAATAGATTCTCTTACAAACTCCGTTATGTCGTATTGAACGTGATATTCTACATCACTAGGGAATTTCTTGCTTAACTCCTTCATCTTCTTTTCAACACGGTTAACAAGGTCAATTGTGTTTGCCTCCGGAAGCTGGGCAATTGAAATCATAGCAGCACTTTTGCCCGCAATCGTTACGGAAGAAGAATAACTTTCCGCTCCGAGTTCAACCCTTGCTACATCCTTAAGCTTAACATTAGAACCGTCTAAATTGGCTTTTACAACAATATTTTCAAACTCTTCTACAGTTTTTAAACGCCCTTTTGTTCTTAAAGTGAATTTCAAAACCTGCGGTTCATCCATCGGTTCAACACCTATGTTTCCGGCAGGAGATTGAATATTTTGCGCTGTTACGGCGTTATTTATATCGGTTGTTGAAACTCCTAAACTTGCCATTTTATCAGGCTTAAGCCATATTCTCATTGAATAATCTCCGGCCCCGAAAATTGAAACACTTCCGCAGCCTTTTATACGTGCAAGTTCATCTTTTATGAACATCGTTGCGTAGTTTGCAAGATACAAAGAATTGTACGTTCCGTTAGGAGAAGATAAAGACATCAAAAGGCAACCCGCGCCGCCTGTTGATTTCCTTACGGAAAGCCCGTATCTCTTAACCTCCTCCGGAAGTCTCGGAGTTACTAATTGAAGCTGGTTTTGAACGTTTACAAGATCCATGTCAGGGTCGGAACCTACTTCAAAAAACAGAGTTAATTTATAAGACCCGTTTTTGGATTCCGAGTACATATATAGCATATCTTCAATACCGTTCAATTGAAGTTCGACAGGCGCTGCAATAGTTGAAGTTATAACGTCCGAACTTGCTCCGCTGTAAGTCGCCGTTACAACAACCTGAGGAGGTGTAATCGACGGATACTCTTCCAAAGGCAGAGTTGTAAGAGAAATCAATCCCGCAAGTATGATTGCAAGAGAGATTACTATTGCTAATTTCGGACGTTTTATGAATAAATTGCCTGCCATTTATATTTTCCTATTTTATTATTTCTTAAAGATACCGGTGATTTTATTCTTGATTTTTGTAAACAAACCTGCTTTTTTAGTCTGAACCTTTTCCTGAACAGGTGCCTGAACAATTCTTACAGGACTTCCCGGAATAACTTTTTGAAGCCCTGAAGTTACAATCCTGTCGCCCGCATTTACTCCGGATGAAATTATCCATTTGCCGTTTTTTTCGCCGGATGTTTTTATATACGACATTCTAGGTAAATTATCTTCATCAAGAATGTACACAAACCGACCTTCCTGATTCTCCATTGTTGCCGTCTGAGGAACAACAGGAACATTGTCTTTTGATTTGGAATAAATTATTACTCTTCCGAAATCACCTTGAATTAAAGCATCGTCAGGATTCGGGAAAGTTGCCCTCATTGTAATTGTTCCGGTTGATTCATCAATTTCATTATCGTGAAAATCCTGAACCCCTTTATATTTATACTTTTCTCCGGAGCTAAATATAAATTCGACATCTCTGTTAATATTGGCGGATTTATCAATTCTCACAAGCTCCGCAAAATCTTTAGATTCCAGAGGAAACGTCACATACATAGGCTCCGAACTGTTAATTGTAGTTAATGGTCCGCTGTTCATTGAAACATAATTGCCTTCGGTTACGGAAATCATTCCGACTCTTCCGTTAACCGGAGATTTGACTCTCGTATACCCGAGATTTCTCTCCGCATCATTATAAGCACTTTTTGCGCTCTCTACCTGCGCCTTAAAAGCATCTCTTTGAGATAAAATATTATCATAATCAGACCTTGCAATATAATCCTGCTGCACAAGTTCCTTATACCGTTTCAACTGCTTGTCATAATAATCATACTGAGACTGCGCGTTGTTTAAATTAGCTTTTGCCTTGCTTGCAGCATACTCATACTCCTGCGGTTCAATCTCGAAAAGTAACTGATTGGCTTTTACATAATCACCTTCTTTAAAGTAGCTTTTAGTCAAATATCCGCTGATACGCGCAAGAACCTCAACTCTGTATTTTGCCATAACTCTGGCAGTAGCCGTAAACTGTCTTTCAACCTCCTCGGTCTGAACCTCCGCCACCGTAACAGAAGGAGTTTTGGCAAGCATTCTCTGTTTTGTTGTCTTTACTTTGTCCCACTGAGATACCAGCATTCGACCGAAAATCAACGCCAGAACAATTGCAACTATTGTTATTATTTTATATCTCATTTCTCTCCAAATCCTATTTTGAAAAAACGACTTTTTGGTATTAAGTGTACGTTTATACACTAAATTTCAATTATGATACTAACAAAAAATAGAAATCAAATCAAGAATCCAATCGGGTGGGGGTAAATGTATTTGGGTCGGTAAGTCGGGCTACAGGTTCATTGTCCTTCGGTGGGGGTAAATGTATTTGGGTTGGTAAGTCAGGCTACAGGTTTATTGTCCTTCGTAGGGGTAAATGTATTTCAGTTGGTAAGTCAGGCTACAGGTTCATTGTCTTTCGGCAGGGGTAAATGTATTTGGGCTGGTAGGTAGAACTACCAGTTGGATGTCATTGCGAGGAGCGGGAGCGACGCGGCAATCCATATGTTATCGTTGGGTTAAAATCCAACCTGCATTTTTTAATTGTCAAATTCCCTCCGGATTGCTTCGGGCTGAATGATTATTCCCTCGCAATGACACTAAGTTTGTAGTCTTACTTACCAATACAATTCATTTACCCCTGCAATGACACCCTACCGGTAGTTCCACCTTCCAGTCCAAGCATTTACCCCCGCAATGACGCGGAAAATCGTAGGTCAGCCGGTAGGAAGCGGTAAATCTTTGATGCATCCTTATACTAAAGCTTCCTGCTTTTTGAACTGCATTTCATACAAAGCTCTGTATTGTCCGTTTTCAATTGACATTAACTCTTCATGATTTCCGAGTTCTACAAGCTCGCCTTCTGTTATTACCGCAATCCTGTCGGCATTTTTAATTGTTGAGAGCCTGTGAGCAATGACAAATACGGTTTTATTCTGAATAAGGTTGTCTAAAGCCTTCTGAACAATGGCTTCAGATTTGTTGTCAAGAGCGGAAGTCGCTTCATCTAAGATTACTATAGGAGTGTTTTTAATCATAGCTCTTGCAATAGCAACCCTTTGTCTCTGACCGCCGGAGAGAGTCAAACCTCTCTCCCCGAGAAGTGTTTCCAAGCCGTCCGGAAGCTCGGCAATCATTTCCTGCAGATGCGCAGATTCAATTGCCTGCTCAAGTTCTGCTTCCGTTGCCTCCGGATTTCCCATCATAATATTTTCTCTTATTGTACCTGAAAACAGGAAATTATCCTGAAATACCATTGCGATATTGTGCCTGAGAGAATTAATGGAAAAATCTCTGATATCGATACCGTCAAAAGTAATAGAGCCGGATTTTATGTCATAAAATCTCGGAATCAAATTAACTAATGTCGATTTTCCCCCGCCGGAATTGCCTACTATAGCAAGCGTTTCATTTTTGCGGACAGATAAATTCAAATTCTTAAGTACCGGCTGATTCGGAAGATATTCAAAACACACATTTTTGAATTCGATTTTATCATTAAAACCTTTCATCTCAATAGCATCTTTTCTGTCTTGAATTTCAGGGTTAAGGTCAAATAATTCAAAAACCCTGCCCATTGCAACGAAAATATTTTGAATACTTGTAAGCGTATTCCCGAGTGTTTTAACCGGTTTATACAAAAGAAGTAATGAAGTTACAAAAGATGCAAACGCTCCGGCTGTCATCTGTCCGCTTGTAATTAAGTGGGTTCCGTAACCTAAAACAATTGCAATTCCGCAAGAAGCTATTACATACATCAAAGGACTCATCCATGCTGCACGTTTAGTGAGTGACATATTTACTCTGAAAGACTCCCAGATCTGGTCTCTGAAATAGTTTTCCTGTCTTTGCTGCAGCTCGTAAGCTGCCATAACCTTGTTTCCGCTGTAGGTTTCGTTAATATTTGTTGTAATATTGCCGCCGATTATCATATTTTTATTAGAAGCGGCTTTAATCCTTTTTCTTATTAACGCAACAGGAATAAAAGCAATCCCGAGTACCATAACGCCAATCAGAGCGAGTTTCCAGGAACTGTAAAGCATAACGGCAATCAGACCTAATGCGCCGAAAATGCTTGTTGTAATTGTCTTAATCTGGTCTACAATTCCTGCTGAAGCTGTCTGCGGATCGCTCATGTATCTGGAGATAATAATACCTGACGTATTTTCGTCAAAGAATTGCGGGTCCATATAAATTAATTTATGGAACAAATCCATTTTTACGTCGTTTGTAATTCTCTGGGAAGTCCATGCTGAAATATAGTCATTAAGGTATCTCAAAACACCCTGAAAACCGGCAAATGCAATTACACCAAACGGGATAATAAATGCAAATAATTGCCATGAAAGTGTAAATTCATGCCCGAGAAGGTGGAAAACCCAGTCCTGCTTTCCTACAACATAATCCATATAAGGTTTTAGTGCAAACGCTGTAACGCCGTCCAGAAGCCCTAATGGGATTGCGACTATAAACCCGCAGATTATTCTGAACATATAAGGTTTTATGTATGGAAAAATCCTTGAAAGCAGCCATCCGTATTTGAACGAATTCTGCGCTGTTGTATTGCTTAATTTCATCTAATATCCTCTTCTCGTATATTTTACCTATATTATTGTATCATAAAATCTTCTGCAAAATTTTAGAAAGCGTGTTGTTTGTTTTCAAAAACTCTTCCCGGCTCATTTTCTTGTACTCTTCAGGCGTCCAGGAGTTGTGTAAAAGAATAATTCCGCCATTATTTTCGAGCGCAAAATCTGAATAATCATGTTTGAAATAGAAATTTGCATAATTTTCCGGTGCCTGAGTAATGATATTGTTAATTTTTTTATATTCTATTTCCGGAAAGCATTTAATTTCCACAGAATTAATTTTATAAAAAAGTTTTTTATTTTTTGTTTTAAGTGACCGTTTTAGAATCCGATTCCCCATGCAATCCCAGGACAGAAAATTCTTTTGAAAGAATTTTTGCAATAATTTTCTGATAATTTGCGGGGTTTTGGTATCATAATAATTTTTGGCAATTTTTAAATTAAAAAATATTTTTTTCTGCCAGTTGCGTAAAATTTTTCCTTCCTTCCCTCCTTCTATATGTTTTGCAGCGATGAAAGCTATATGGTTGTTAATCAGTGTCAGCTCTGAATCAATGGTTAAATATTGTTTAATTTTATCAGAGGTGATAATTGTGTCAATGTCCATCCAGATGCCGCCGTATTTATTAAGGAGTGCACATCGGATTGCATCGGCTTGAATCGGCAGAGAAAACTTTTCGTATAATACCTGCGGGTAAAAATCCCTTCCAAGCCAATTTTCAAGGTTTGAATAATCAAGAATCACAATTTCATAATCCGGAAGATATTTTTTCCAACTTGCCAGACACAGTTCCAAATACCCCGGAATATTTTCTTTAGGCTCCCAAAATGTGAAGATTCTCTTCATTATTATCCTTTTCAAATTTTTCTTTGTAGTCCGCAGGATGCGCCCAATCCCAGCTTGTATTTTGCTTTACGACTTTTGCAGGGCTGCCGGCAATTATGCAATGTTCTTCTTTGAAACTTTTTGTTACAACAGATGCTATTCCCACAATGCAATCGTCAGGAATTTGCGCATTCTTTGTTAAAGTCGTTCTTTCTCCGAGCCAAACGTGATTGCCTATTTTTATAGGTTTTGCGGAAAGATTCAGGACTTTTTTAGTGTTACAATCCAGTACGCTGTGTGTGTCAGTTATAATTCTCACATTGTTTGAGAACATACAGTCTCTGCCGATTTCAATGGAATTGTCAACTAAAAATATAGAGGTGTCGGCAGAAAAGCTATTTTCTCCGATTGCGACAGAACAGTTTTTGCCGTATAAAGCAATTCGGTATTTACCGTTTACTCCGGCTCCGATTTTAATAACAGAATCAGAACCGTCAAATATAAAATTGGTTTTAACAAGCTTGTGTGACTTATCGATAATCAGAGTATTGTTATTTCCATAGAAATTAACTTTAAATCCCTTATAATTTTTATTTATTTTAGCAGTTTTTTCCTGACCATTGTC
>CALUSN010000060.1 GCA_944323435.1 Candidatus Gastranaerophilales bacterium
ACCCGCATTTGTAGCTCACTAGTGTTCGCACAACTGCGGCCTCCCCAACTTGGGAGGTTGGCGCGGTTATTGGGCGCTGAGGAACGCCAGGCTGGGCGTCATTGCGGGGGTAAATGTTTGGATTTGTAGGTAAAACTACAGGTTGGATGTCATTGCGAGGAGCGCGAGCGACGCGGCAATCCATATACTTATTGTCGGGTTCCGCCAAACCTACTGTTTTTAGTTGTGTAATTCCCTCCGGATTGCTTCGGGCTGAATGGCTATTCCCTCGCAATGACATGAATTTTAGAGGACGTGGGAAAACGCTAAGCCGGAAGCGGGAAGAATAAAATTTTTCTTCCTTCTCTACTCTTAAACTTCTAAACTCCCCAATATTCCAAAAAGTCCCAAAACCCTTGCTAATAGCGGGATTTACCCCCTCCCCCCGAGGGCTAGAAGCAGCTCAACAAGCGACTTACAGCCTGTTGATTTCAATTGAAGATTCTTATACTCGTTTGACGTCCTGTGGAATTTCATCTGGTGCATATCCTTATATCTATTATATATTATTTATTCCACATGTTCATACTTTTATAACACTTTTGAATATAATTTGTTACAAAATTTTACAAATCCGGTTATAATTTAATTGTTCTGAATATTGTTGAATATTTATGTGCGCCGTAATAGATTACTATAGAGACAAAATAGTTTTCTAAATCATTAACCTCTAAATATGTTTGAACAGGTTCTTTGCGTTTTGTACTCCTAATATGTCCTATCAGGTTCAAAAATCCCATATGGACTTTTTGGGCAAAGTTAAGTTTCGGTTTTGGAATATGTTCATCATAAAACATTTCAGGGGTGTAGTCTCTTTCATATACAGGTATAATGTGTTTTACTGTTCCGTTTTGCTTGAAAAGCATAAACCAGCTGCCTTCGTGTTCTCTGGGTGTCAACAGATAATATCCCGGTTCAATTGTAATATTTTTAAAATATATAGGTGACATAAGTCTCAAAAGAGGATAAACAGACCAGCTGGTATCTTTCATATCATAATATTGTTCCGGATCAATGCCGTGAAGATATGAAAATGTCGGCACTTCAAGAGAATTGTATATGTCGGCGTAATTCTTAGTCGGCTTTGTTTTCTCTCTTGCCGGAGGAATTACAATTTCTGCAGGCTCTTCAGTAAATGTCTGATATGCCTCTCCCTGCGGTTCTGCTTCTTCTTTTTCAACATCTTCAGGCTTAATTTCATCATAAAATCCGGGCGGAGTACCGGCGTGACCGCCATTATCAATTTCTTCCGCGCAGGCAGAAAGCATAAGTAAACAAAAAAACGAAATTAATAAGCTTTTTTTTAACATATAAATATTTTAATTTATCTCTTTGAAAAATCAAGTAACAATAACTTTACCGACGATTTTTCCGTGAATGGTTTTTATTGTATTATCAAATTCAATATTTCCCCAGCCCAGCCGGTTAATAGTATCCAAAACTGCAAATCTTCTTGCATCCATTGAGCAGTCATTAATTTTAATAACAAAAGCATCTTGTTTTTCTGTATTTAAAACAATACATAATCCGCCGGCTCCGACTTTTGCAATAAGCCCGTTTGTTTTTTCGATAATTTCTGTATCCAGCCGGTTTTCACCTCCATAAATATACGGATTATTGTATATTGCACGGATAATTTTTTCGTACTTTAGCAAGTTTATATATCCGGCAAGCATATTATAAAGCGGCATGCTTACAATCGGCACTCCGCAGCCGTCAGTGGTAATGGGATAGTGACTAAGTGACTGAGTGACCGAGTGATTGAGATTTTTATCATCCCCACATGATGAATGCGGTGCTGAACACCATAGGGGTGTGCTAATCTCATAAAATTCTTTTATATATGGAGCGTAATACCGGTGATTGAAATTCCCCTCCCTATCCCCTTCGGGTACTGTCTTGGATTTGCTCCACGCTCGTAAAATCTCACTTTCGGAGCAGAGCTCCTGTCCGTTCGCTTTGCTCGCTATCCGGACTACCTCACTAACATTCGTGTCGTCCGTCCGCAAATCCGCTTCCCCCGCAAGGGGGGCAGATGTTCTTACGCAATAATCCGAAGTTTCTAAAGAGTTTAATGCGGGTGATTTTGCCCCCCTTGCGGGGGAAATGTCCGGAGGACAAAGGGGGGTATCAATTACAATTCCGCACATTTCATATATTTTCTTAATAACAGTCTGCTGGAGCGGATGTTCAAGTTTATAATAGTTCTCTGTATCCCAGCCGTTAATCCTGCATAAGACTAAAAAACCGATATGTTTGCCGGAACAATTGTTATGAATTTGTGTCGGAGTTTCACCTCTTAATAACATTTTGTCCTGCATAGTGCGTGATAGCGGAGCATGGACGCCGCATTTAAGCATATCTTCAGTTATGCAATATTTTTTCATAATCCCGCGGGCTGTTTCTATGTGGCAATCTTCGCCTGCATGTGAGCCGCAGCATAGTGCAAGCTCTTTTTCTGTTAAATCAGCCCCGAAATCTTCAAGCAAAGCTGCCTGCAAAGGTTTTGCGCAGGAACGCAAATAGTAGGGATATATATTTTGTGATTTTCCTTCCGCAAAATCGCAAAATATTCCTTCATGAAATTCTTCAATCAGTCCGTCTCTGATATATTCTATTCGCATAGTTAAAATTCTTGCGGTTCCGGAGGTTGTTCCTGCAGCTTATGCTCTTTTATAAAAGTAAGAATGGCGTCCATTTTTTGACGTAAAATTTCATTTTCTTCTTTAAGCCTTGTATTTTCAACCCTGATATCAAATTTCTCTTTTTCCATTGCAATTGTCGGAACGTCATCAGGGTTTAAAGAAAATCGTTTACCGGCCTCTTCTTTCATGAAAATAATACTTTTTACATCCTTTTCACCGACAAAACCCATCTGAACCATCAATTCTGCAATGAATACGTGTTTTCCGGCTTCATTCATCTCCTGCTGTTTATTAAGGACTTCGTCCAGTTGTTCAATAGTCATTTTGCCGGCTCTGATAAAGTATTCACCGGTTCTGTATTTTCCGGCAAGAAATCCTGCGGTTGCACTTATCAGATTTGGAGTTTCTTTTGAAAAAAAGCCTGATGTCTTGCAGAACATAAATGCTTTTGCAACTTCTTCCATTGTAAAACTACTCTCTATTGCAATTTCTACAAGCGACATTCCTTTTGAGCAGCTGTTTAAGAAAGAATATATAATTTCATCATATTTGGATTCTTTTGTTTTAAGCTCATTTTGTCCCAGCTCGGACAATGCCGGTTTGTATATATGGAATAATTCACCTTCCTGAACATCTAAAAATTCGTTACTTAAGTAATTTATTAAATCGTTTGATAAATTCAAAAAAATGGTTTGTTTAATCCATAAAGGAAAACCAAGCATTTTTTCCATAAAATCTATAAATAAACTTTTGCTCATGAAATATACCCTTCTTTTATATGATGAACCATGACATATTATATCATAATATGTTATAAGATAGAATATGTAAAGGAAGCTTCACATATGGGAATGGACGGTTTATCAATTGCAAACACCGGTGTGGTTAAAGAGTCTACATCGGCTGAGTATACAAACAGAACCGAACAGGCTGTACAGTCCGATGCTGTTAATGATTCAAGACAGGTTCAAAGTCTCGGGGTAAATCAAAGAGTTCGTCCGAAAGATGATGATGAAGAAACTTCCAGACGAAAGCAAAAGGACAAAGATGAAGAAAAGCAGGAAGAATCTTTTGAGGACGGATTGGCAGAATCTCCGGTGGAATCAGAGGAGTTAAGTGATTCTTTCGAGATAGAAGAAATTGAAAATCCTAATAAAGATTTTTATGTTAAATTAAACGTAAAAGATGATATAATAGAATTATATGATAGTGCAACAAACAGATTAATAGAAACAATATCCGGAAATGAACTTGGGGAATTAGTACAAAAGCTGAATATGGCTTCCGGAATATTTGTAAACAAGAAGGTATAGATGCCGCCGGGAAATCCATACGAAAAATATATCAAACAATATCAGGCGAGTAATATCACGACTGCAACACCGGAAAAATTAATGATATTACTATTTGACGGTGCCTTGCAATTCTTGCAAAAGGCAAAAATCGCAATTGCGGAAAATAATTTAAAAGAACGTGCCGAAAATATTGAAGGGGCAAGAAAAATTATTCGAGAGTTGATGCGTACTATAGATTTAGAAAACGGAAATGTTGTTGCAAAACAGCTTTTCAGATTTTACAATAAAATGGCAATAACTCTTATAAGAGCAAATGTAGAGCGTGATGCTTTAAAAATTGATGAAGTTATTACGGATATGATGAATATCAGATGGGGATTTCAAAAAGCTATAGAGATTAAAAACGGAATAACGACGGTTGAAGAAGTTATGAAGGAAAGACCGCAGGATAATATTCAACATCCGGCGTTAAGAGAGGATAATAACGATGCAGGATGAGAAACAATTTGAACAACTAATGCTGCAATACACACAGATTAAAAACGGCTCGGAAGAAATTTCCAGAATGATAGATAACGAGGATTTTGACAATGCCATTACTATGATAAAAAATCGGGAGCAGATGTTTTTAAGCTGTAAATGTATGCGTAAATATCTTGAACTTACGCCTGTTCAGCAAAAAGAGCTTGATATCATACTGGATGAAATCCGAGATTTAGAGGTTAAGAATATAAAAAAATTAGAAGCCGGCAAAGAAAATATACAGGCTGAGCTTAAGAAGAGTTTAAAGACACAAAAAATACAACAGGCGTACGAGTTTAATGCTGATACAAACGGAACGATTGTTAATATAAAAGAATAAGGGAGAATACCCCTCAGGGCAAAAAATTTTTTTATGTTTTTTATATAAAATATGAAAACATCTTCTATAACACCGCTTTGTTTTAATGCAAATCTTAATTCCCGCAAATTACGATTTAAACAGGATGATTTTTTTGTAGGAATCCGCGGTTACGGAAAAAACAGTCAGTGGGCAGATGAAGTTATAAAAACTGCTGATACTGCTGTTAATTTGATTAGGCGGGACACCGCGGCAGAAAATGTATTAAAACTGATAACCTGCGGTATAAAAAAAGCTAATCATATGACTCTTGAAACTGCAAAGAAGATATATACAGGAGTTTTGCGAACAGAAAGAGAAGGATGGGCATCTGCTCGAATATGTGATTTAACTACGCCGTATTCGCATAACAAATATAAATCTTATGAAGAAAAACTTGACTATACAGCAGAACATCCTCTTTCCGGCAATTATGGAATGGATATTTCGAGACCTCATATCTATAATAAAAACGAGAAAATAATTCTGCATGCTTCTTCTTTGTATATAAACAATACATTAAACAGAGTATTTAAGCTTACAGAACAAATTTTCCCGAAATTTATTCATAAAAATGTAATGCCCGGGGACATGGAAAATATTAATTCTGTTATTGCAGAAATTCGTTGGTTGTTGGCGCATTCGACACCGTGGCTCCGTGGAAGCGATGCAATTTCAAATGTATTTATGCGAGCAATGTATAAATCAATCGGGATAAAATCTTTTCCGCTTCAAAGGGGCGTATCACTGGATTTAGAAGCATTTTGCACAGAGCTTGAGGACTATAAAAAGCATTTTACCGGTTTTTTCATCAAACCGCCGGAGATTATAGAATAAAAAGGGGCGGCCTTCGACCGCCCCTTTTATAATTAGGCTCTTCCTGCTTTTGCCATTGCGCAGGCAATTGCAAGAGCAATTTCAGAATCATCTTCAGCAGATGTTCTTCTTGCAGGCTTAGTTTCCTGAGGAATCTCTTCCGGCCAGATTTTATTTACTAACTGTAAAACTTTGCCGTTTAAATCCATTGCCCATATCATAACTGTCAGGAATACAAAAACAGTTCCCATACCTATAACCATTACGAATAAGGCATCTTTCCACAATGTTGCGTCCATAATATTTTCTCCTTCTTTTTTATATGTACTGATTTTAATTAATAAAAAAGAAAGTATCCTATGGCGCCCTGATTGCCGGATTTTGTTTCAAACGGGTTGTAAGATTATAAAGGTCGTATTGTTTGCTCTTCAGGCAAATACAATTATTATTCCGATTAAAAACATTATTTGAAAGTGTTCCGTACTTTTCACTATTTGAAACGGTTTGTTCATTTTTGATATTACTTATTGCAATTTCTGTATCTTTTATCTGCTTAGTGGCTAATACTGTATTTCCGGTTTGAATATAATTTTGAGGTATAAAAGTCTGACAGGTCACATTTTGGTTATAAGCTCCCTGCAAAAATATGAAACAAATAAATATAAATAATATTCTTAAAATTATATTCACAATTTGTATTTTACTACAAATATTTTTAAAATTTCTACATCGCTAAACAGTCCGCTATCACTAACTCTCTGGCTCTTGAAAAAATTAATGTTAATAGTACAATTAAATTAATGACAAAATAAGTAGAGAAAGGTCGGGGAATGCTTAAATTAAACATTAAAAACACTGACTCAAAAATTATCGGTGAAGCGAACGGATTAAACCTTGAATGGGAATTTGAAAATTATAAAGATAAAATTTCTGACATAATCAAGAGCTTAAACCAGAGGAAAGATAAACCCGGTCAGTGGCTTCAATGGATGAATTTAGGCTACAATGAAGAAACCGTCTGGTATGTTAAAGAATTTGCTTCAATGGTGGAAGGCAGGTTTGATAACATTCTTGTGTTAGGAATCGGCGGCTCGGCTCTCGGCGGACTTGCCGTAACAGAGGCTCTTTTGAAACCTTACTGGAACCTTCTTTCGCCGGAGCAGAGGAAAGGACTCCCGAGAATTTTCTTTCTTGACAATATCGACCCTGATTCGATGAACGGACTTTTGGACATTCTTGACCTTAAAAAAACCCTTGTAAATGTTATAACAAAATCCGGCTCTACGGCTGAGACTATGTCCCAGTATATGATAATTAAAGACCGCCTGGAGCGAGAACTCGGCGACAATTACAGACGCAATATTGTTGCAACTACAGACAAAAAAGTCGGTGTTTTAAGACAGCTTGCCGATCAGGAGGGATACAAAACTTTTGTTGTTCCGGATGATGTCGGCGGAAGATTTTCTGTTTTCTCTGCCGTTGGTCTTGTTCCGTTTGCGCTTGTCGGATTAGACATTGATCAAATTATGAACGGAATCAAGGACATGGATTTGGCTCTTAAAAATACCGATATACACCAGAATATTGCTGCACAGGGTGCTTTAATACAGTATCTTTTAGATACCAAAAAGGGAAAGAATCTTTCTGTTATGATGCCTTATTCAAGCAGGCTCAAATATGTTTCCGATTGGTTTGTGCAATTGTGGGCAGAGTCACTGGGCAAAGAGTACAATAATAACGGCGACAAGGTTAACATCGGTCCTACTCCTATTAAGGCTCTCGGAGCAACAGACCAGCACTCGCAAATTCAGTTGTACAATGAAGGACCTAATAACAAAGTTATTACATTTATCCGCGTTGAAAACTTTGATACAATGCTTGAAATTCCTAAAATTCTTGAATATACAGGAATCGGGTATCTGGGCGGTAAAACAATTAATGATTTAATTAATGCCGAGGCTGATTCTACAAGAGTAGCTCTTGCTGATTATTCACGTCCTACAATGACAATTTCTCTGGAAAGAATTGATGAATATAATATAGCCCAGCTTCTTTATATGCTGGAAGTTCAGACAGCTATAGCAGGAGAATTATACAACATTGATACATTCAGTCAGCCGGGAGTTGAGCAGGCAAAGAATTATACCTACGCGCTTATGGGAAGAGCCGGCTATGAAGAGTCTGCGCATACTCTTCAGGAAAAAATGGCTACTGTATAGGAGGATGGGGTGAATAATTTGGTTCCTGTCTTGAGATGTTTAAACAATTTCAGAATGCATTCAAACTCATATAAATATCTTTCATTTGGCGTTTTGATATTTCTAATCTGGCAGGTGACTTTTAATACTCTTATAAAAGTATTTGGCGGAAATATTGTAACTAATAAAATTCTGATAACTTGTGCTTTTATTGTTTTTATTGCCGGTGTTGCTATTCTCATTAAAGGGTTGTGGGATTTTTATCAGGTTGTAATCAAGAATGTTTTTTCGCCGGAAAATATAAACAGACCTGTCTGGCTTTATGACAGTTTCTTTATTCTATATATTCTAGCCTGCGTAATTTTTTCATTTATTAACGGGTAAAATTATTCAAGCAGAAATTTAACATCTAATACAGTTTTTAACTTAAGCGCGTAAATATTTGTCCGATTTAAGAGTGCAAGTTTTACCGCATCTTTCTCCGTTGTTACAATATTACCCTCAATATCTTTAATATCTTCCGGAATGTATAGATGATGATCGTCAAAACTTATTTTGTCTTTTATTTTGTAATCTTTCTCAAGAAACGCATAAAACTGCTCCGGCTGACCTATTGCAGATAATGCAATAATTTCAGAGTCTTTTTCCAGATGCTCACCTGATACAATGTTATAAACATAATCAGGCTCTGCTTTTGCAACAAAAGACTTAATTCCCTGTTTTTTTGTCATAATTTTGGCAATTTTTTCTGCTCTTGTATGGTCAATATTTTTGCTTACAATAACTAGCCTGTCAATTCGTCCGAATCCCTCAAGCCCTTCTCTTAGAGGTCCTGCCGGTAATAAATTTTCATTTCCGAACATTTTTTCTGAATCGACAAGCACAATATTTAAGTCTCTGTATATTTTTCTGTGCTGAAAGGCGTCGTCCAAAATTATTTTAGTAACCCCGAGTTTCTCAATCGCATATTTAGCAGCCTTAACTCTGTTTGAACAGGTCAAAACCGCACACATATTAAGATTGACGGCAAGCCAGTAAGGTTCATCTCCGGACATATCTGCTTTATAGTAAAGGTTAATCCCGTCAGAAATTACATTGACTTTTTTGTTATTTAATTTTCCGCCGTATCCGCGTGAAATTATACATACCTTCTCGCCTTTTTCTACAAAATATTTAGCGATTTCCGCAACAACAGGCGTTTTACCGACTCCGCCGGTTGTAAAATTTCCCACAGAAATTACATAAGCGTCAACTTTTTGAGACTTCAAGATACCTTTGTCATATAAAAAATTTTTTAGTCTGCTTCCTGCGCCGTAAAATATTGAACAAAATTTAAGCAGTCTAAATAAAGCTCCCTTTGGTTCTTTTGTATAATGTAATTTTGTTATTTGGGTTTTTAGATTCAATACTTACTCCTGCCATCCATGAAAAGTACATCTACCCCTCAATAATGGCTTTGAAATGTTCAAAATCTTCCATTGTATCTATACCTACAGGAATATTCTCTACAACCGCAACCTTTATTTTCATGCCGTTTTGAAGCGCTCTTAACTGTTCCAGACTCTCAGCCATTTCACAAGGCGTCTGGGCAAGTTTTGTCATCTTAAATAATGCTTCGCGCTTGTAGCCGTAAATCCCTAAATGCCCGTAGAATTTTGATTTTCCTTTGTTCCGCTCAAACGGAATTTTTGAGCGCGAAAAATACATTGCATAATTATTCACATCAAACACGCATTTTACAAGGTTAGGGTTATTAATCTCATGTTCTTCTTTTATTTCTCTGACCAGAGTAGAAATATCCGTATTTTCGTCTGCTTTAATATCTCTTATTACAAGCTCAATATTTGATTCCTCAATCAAAGGCTCATCACCTTGAAGATTAATTATATACCCGATTTCCGGATGGCGTTCGGCGACTTCGGCAATTCTGTCGCTACCGCTTTTATGTTCGGAAGATGTCATCTCAACTTCTGCCCCAAAATCTTTACAGGCGTTGAATATAAGTTCGTTATCCGTTGCAACAATTATTCTGTCTACACCGGAAGCAGTCGAAGCTTTTTCCCATACCCATTGAATTATAGGCTTATTTTTTGCTCTCAAAAGCGGTTTGCCCTCAAGCCTTGATGAGCCGTATCTTGCCGGTATTATAATTGCTGTTTGTTTTTCCATATATCCTCCCCAGTCTATTTAGTCGCGTTAATAAACACGGCATTGGTCTTTAAACTAATTTCTCTTCCTGTCAGGTAATTTTGTACATCCTGCATATATTTTTCAACCGTCGCTTCGTCAAAGTATTTTAAATACCGTTCCTTAGTCGAAGGCTGATCCGGAGACGGCGGATTTATAAACCATTCTTTTACCATATTTGGCTGTACAACGTACCTTGAACGAACTTCCTGTAGTTTTACTTCCGGAACAGAAAAACCTGCAATCTCCAGATTGGTTTTCAGAGTATGTTCATCAAAATTACACAAGGAATCTAATGGATTTTCCATTATTTCATTTTCTGCCCGTTTAAAATCTTCATATTTATCAACAAATTTTGGATCCAAAATTTCCCAATATCTCGTATTTGAACGAATGATAGGTTCAAAAGCACATAACTTGCCGCCCGGTTTTAACACTCTGTAAATTTCATTTATTGCAGGCTGCTTATTTATAACATGTACAAGAACTGAGCGCATTAAAGCTTTGTGCACAGTACTTTCAGGGAGTGCAATATGTTCAACCGGACATTTTAATAACTCATATCCTGATGTAACACCCGCTTCATCAAGTATACGCTTGCAGTCATCAAGACAATCCTGAAACATATCAGAGAAAATAACTTTTCCCTGACAATTTTGTATTTCCAGAGCTTTAAATGCCAGCATTCCGGTTCCGGTTCCTATATCAAGAACAACATCGTAAGGCTTAATCTCCGCATAAACCAGAATTACATCTCTTACAGCTTCAAGCCAGCGCATAGTCTGTTCCTGCATTTCAGGTGTTTGCCCCGCAAAGCGGTTTTGTTTCAACCACTGCGTCCAATTCTTGCAAATCTCACTCATTCTTCCGTCCTTTTAACACATCACTTCGCTCTGTCTCTTGATTATACAATATTTTACAAAACTTATCAATCTTAAACTGACAAAATAAAACAGGTCATTTGGATAAATGACCTGTTTTATCTATAAATTTCTCTATCATGATAAAATTGCACGTGAAAATTCTTTAAAGAAATCAACCCCGCTTTTTACATTATCCTGCACTTTTTCAAAAGTGCCCCAAATATCCTTTGAGGTTATTCCTTGAGTTGAGTATTTTCCTTTGCCTTCAACTATCTTAT
This sequence comes from Candidatus Gastranaerophilales bacterium, assembly GCA_944323435.1. GTDB lineage: Bacteria > Cyanobacteriota > Vampirovibrionia > Gastranaerophilales > Gastranaerophilaceae > CAG-196. The sequence goes on from CALUSN010000060.1 coordinate 11,202, forward strand.
CACCTCTGGTAATAAGACATTCCAAATAATTATCTGCAACAGTAAAACTGGCTTCAGTTCCGTTTTTTAAAGGTACAGTCAATTCTTTTGCATTTTTAAGTTTAGCGGAAAAATTTCTTTTGCAAGATATCGGAGATACACTATTTATATTCATACTTTCCATCCTTTCTATGAGTTTGAAAAACACGTAAAAAAAATTTTTGCTATTCTAAATCTTAAATTTTTTATAAATTTTATTAAAAAAGCTTCCTGATAAATTTAGGAAGCTCTAAGTATTTTTATTTTACACTGCATAAACGCTTACTTGTTTTCTATCGCGTCTGTGCGGTTCAAATTTAACCTGCCCGTCAATCAACGCAAACAAAGTATCATCTGAACCAATACCTACATTGTTACCCGGATGAATTTTTGTTCCTCTCTGACGAACAAGAATGTTTCCTGCTTTTACAACTTCACCGCCGAATTTCTTTACACCTAATCGCTTGGCTTCAGAATCACGACCGTTGCGGGTTGAACCCATACCTTTCTTATGTGCCATTTTTATTTCTCCTTTTTTAACTATCTTTATCGGGTGACATCGGTCAAACTAACTTATTTAACTTATCTTTCCCAGTCCCCCTCTGCTGACCTTGCTACCTGCTGGCTGCATCGGGCGTTTCTTTTTTT
>CALUSN010000061.1 GCA_944323435.1 Candidatus Gastranaerophilales bacterium
TGGATAGAGCGTTTGGCTACGAACCAAAAGGTCGGGGGTTCGAATCCCTCCGGGCGCATTTTTTAAAAAGAGTCGAATGACTCTTTTTTTTTATTAAAGTAGATGCGTGTATTAAACCAGACATTTCAATCCTGTACGGTTAAAATGATTTTACCCCGTAAAGCGGCTTTGTGTTTCTGTTTCAACCTGCCGAAAGTGTCCGAAAATAGTCAAACCAAATTACTTGAAAAGTCCACGAAGTGTCCGTTGAAGTCCGCTCCCTCGACTTTTGGTTGTAACCCTTATGTGGCGGAAGTTTAAGACATATTTAAACTTGTACGAATGGTTTGATTATTTTCGGCAAGGACATTTGGAACTTTTGTTGTAAATTATAATATTGTGTTAGCAAAATTTATACGCAAAAAAAAAATTGTTCCGTTTTTTTATAAATATGAAAATTAATTCCGCTATGCATTCGCATTCTAGTATAAATTTTAAAAGTTATAACATGATTGATAATAATACTGGAAATTCAATCAGTACTAATTTTTATCATGATACAGAGGTCTTACAAAAGGCTGTCAAGATTATTGAGAAGGAATTTCCGAGAGGAACGAATATCTTAGTGTATGCGGGCTCTAACGGAGAAGAAGCTCTATCTATTAATACACTATTAGACAAGCGCTTCAAATATAATATTTATTCTATAGATAAAAGCAGTAAAGCTATAGATTTTGCTCATAAAGGTATTTATGCCATACATCCTCTGGCAGACGACGGTTTTTTACTAAATCTTAATTCTGAAGAAAATAAACAGTTCCTGTGTCGAATTTTTCATAAAAATTTTCAGGAAACAAAACCTTCATTTCCTATTAATAATCTTTCTGATCCTATTTATACAATACGATTTGATAATGTTGATCTTTATCCGCAAAGATATTTCATTCCCAAAGAATCTTTTAAGGAAAATGTTAGCTTTATTAAGGATGATATTAAAGATATAGAATCATTTAATAATCATCAAAAAGCAGGTGCCATATTTTTCAGAAATGCAATTTATCAGCTGACAGATAACAATTTAAGCGGTGTATTTAAACTTGGAGACAGACCTAACCTGGCAACAAATAAACGAAAAATAATTCTGGAACTTATTGATAAAATATATAACAAGCTGGAAATGAAAGGTGTATTCATACTTGGAAATCATTTACAAGAACATCTTTATATTGCAGATAGAACTATTCCATTAGAAGACACTGTATTAGTCGATGACGCAAGAAATATCAGATTTATGAAAACCCATCCGGTTATTGAAGCATTAAAGAAAAATGGCAGATTCAAACCTTTATTTGAATTTTTGATTCCTGGCTTAGGTAATAACACTTTAAAACTCCCTTTAATATGGCAAAAAATAAAATAATTTATTTTGATACAACAACAATTTACAAAAAAATCAAACCATACATAACAGGAAAACAAACCTTGTGCTTTTTACACTAAAGCCCTATAATAAACTAAATTATCAATTTGATTTATAAAGAATAACGATATGCTGAATTATTACGAAATTTCTAATGAAAATGTAGATAGAAAATATCAGGGATATTTGAATAAAAAAGAAGAATATTCAAAGTTAGATTTTGGTTACAAAGTTTTGAGAGATTTATGCAGTAATAATCTTAAACATACAGAACCCGGTAAAATTTACGCCAAAATATGGATTATCGGAAGGAGCTATGCTGCACCTATAGATAGAAGAAAAAACAAAACAAAGGATAACAATAATAAATTTTATATAGAAAGAGTAGTTCCAACTATACAAAATTCTGGTGATTATTTAGACCTTCAAATAGAAAAGCTCTGCAAATATGAGAATTTGAACGAAGAAAATATTAAAGAAGCACTGGATTTACACAAATATTTAACAGATGTTTTTAATACGTTAACTGGCTTAAATATGAGGTCATTAGCATCTAAATATCTTCATTTCCATTGTCCGAAAATGTTTTTTATCTATGACAGCATTGCAAATCGCGAAATAAAAGAACTCGTCAAAAAAGTTAAATCTATTAAATATACTAACTTTGACCCCGAGTATGTCGATTTTTGCTACAGGTCATTAGCTTTAATGAATTATATAAAAGCAACAAAACCTTATGAAAAAGCTATCACACCTCGTGATATAGATAATATTTTATATAAGGAGTAAGAAAAATAAATACAAAAAATTTAATTTTCATAAAATTAGAGGTAAGTTAATTAAAACAGGCTCAACTGTTTTGAATGGTCTTTGTGTACGCTCTCAAATTTTGAAAACTCTGCCAGCTCCTTTTCTATTCTGTCAAGGAAAGGTGAGACAGGGAAATTTTTTGCTGCTCCCATCCGGAGTCTTTTAATTGCTCTTGAAAGAAACAGGCGCTCTTTTGCCCTTGTCATACCAACATAAAGAAGCCGCCTTTCTTCTTCGATTTCATCCGGTGTTTTAGCACGGTAAAGAGGAAGAATTCCGTCCTCTAAGCCGGGAAGGAATACACACCTAAATTCCAGTCCTTTAGAGGCGTGAAGCGTCATCAGAGAAATCCTGTCCGCGCGGCTGTCTAAGGTATCGGATTCTCTTAGCAGCGAAACTTCGTGTATAAAATCCTCTGCGGTTTTACATTTTTCTGCGACTCCAATTAGAAATTTTAAAATATAATCTTCAATTCCTTCCGCATTATTAATCTGTTCTGATACTGGTTTATCATTTGTCAAATTTTTCAGTAAATCTCTGAGTGGTTTTCTGTTGCACAATAAATCATCGGAAAGTTTTACGTACGGCATACCCGATCTATCCAGAGCTTCGATTAGAGGTTTTACCTGCCTTGACGTTCTATAGAGGATTGCAAAATCAGAAAAAGAAAGATTTTCATTATATCCTTCCGAACGGTTGGAATCCAGCGAAAACAAACTGTTTCCGCCGATTAAACTCTCTATTGTGCTTACAATAAATTCAGCCTCCGCTTTTTCTGTCGGCGCTGTATGAATTGTAATTTTATCATATATATTTTTATTCGCCGGTACAATATTAAAAGAGTTAATCACCTGATTTGACGCCTCCACAATACTTTCGCTTGAGCGGTAATTATTGGCAAGATTAACAGTTACTGCATTTTTGTAATCTTCTGCAAAATTTTGAAAAAATTTAGAATTTCCGCCTCTGAATCCGTAAATTGCCTGATTAGGGTCTCCTATTGCGCAAATACTGCCGGATTCAGGAACGAGGAGGCGTATAAGCTTATACTGGTTTTCGTCAATATCCTGATACTCATCAACTGACACGTATTCATAATGTTTGATTGTTTCGGGATAATCCTCAAACAATTTGACTGTAAGTTTTATAAGGTCGTCAAATTCAAGTGCGTTTTGGGGAAGCTCTTTATATAGCGCCCTCTCCTGTTCGCTAATCACTCTAAAATCTTCATTCAATCCGGCTTTTTGATAATTTTCTCTTAGAATATCAAAACAAAAAGAGTGGAATGTATGAATGTTAACATTAAAGACGCCGAGTTTTGCAAGCCGTTCGCGCATTTCTTCCGCTGCACGCCGGGTAAAGGTTATGGCAAGAGAGTTTTTAACCCCCTTTTTGTTTGCCATATAAGCAATCCTTTGGGTCAAAACCGTTGTTTTACCCGACCCCGGTCCTGCAATTATCAGAAGCTGCCTGCTTTCGTTTTCTACAGCAGCTTTTTGATATTCGTCAAGCCCGAAAACCTTTTCAGCTTTAGTTTCAGAAGTTTTCTTTAATTTAACCGGCTTGTATTCCGGCTTAATTTCTTTTTCTTCTTCCGTTAGGTCAATGTCAAGCTTGAGATTCATATATTTTTTCCGGATAAGTTCATCTTTTTCAAAGAGCCGGATAACACCGTATTCTCCGTCAAATCCCGGCTGCTTGATAACTTTTCCCTCTCTCAGCCTTGAAATACCTTCCGCGAGAAGCGGAGAATCCTTGGAAATTTCATCCGCCGGAATTTCCCGCAGGATAGAGAACTCGGAGCCGAATTTATGCAGAAGCTTTTCGTATTCAAGGTTAAGCGATTTGCTTGAGGTTCCGACCTGCATAATTTCCGATAAGATTTCCGGAAGCGGAACAAGGCTGAAAACTTTTCCGGCAGTTTCAGGAACAATAATGTTATCAAGCGGTCTGTCCGCAAGTTCCGACACCCTGTTATTAACCCCGATTGTAAGCGGCTTTCCGCATACAGGACAAATATTATTGAGCCGTTTTGATTCTTCAGGATTTAAGCAGACATTACATTTTCTATGCCCGTCTTCGTGATACTTGCCTTCTTCCGGAAAAAACTCCACGGTTCCGATATAACCGTCTCCGGTTTTCAGAGCGTTCATAATACTGAAATAGTCAGGGGTTGTATCAAAAACAGTTGCTTCTCGTCCGAGTTTAGCAGGAGAATGCGCGTCTGAATTTGATACAAGCCTGTATTTGTCAAGCTTTGAAACTCTCCAGTTCATTTCAGGGTCAGAGGAAAGTCCTGTTTCTACCGCAAAAATATGTTCTGCCAGGTCGCCGTAACAATCTTCAATACAGTCAAAACCGGATTTAGAGCCGAGAACAGAAAACCACGGCGTCCAGATATGCGCGGGGATTAATGCCGTACCTTCGCCGGAACTTAGCGCTATTTCAAGCAGGTCGCGCGAATCAAGCCCGAGAATAGGGCGTCCGTCAGATACGATATTTCCTATCTTCGCGAGTTTTTCTCTGAAATTTGACGCACATTCAATATCCGGCGCAAAAATAACGTGGTGAACTTTTCTTGTCTTATCCCATTTTTTATAAATAGTAGAAATCTCTACCGACAAAACAAACCTTACCGGACTATTGCTGTCTTTGAGCTTAAAAATGCCTTCTCCCGCGGGAGTAAGTTTTTCTTTGATTTCACTAAACCAGGCAGGATGGGTAAAATCACCGGTCGAGATTACACTCAACCCTTTTTTCTCTGCCCACAAAGCAAGTTCTTCAAGATTACAATTCTTGCTTGTAGCGCGTGAGTATTTTGAATGGATGTGTAAATCCGCGTAGAAAAACATAAAATCAGCCTCTTTCTAGTTTAAATTTTTGATTACCCTGCAAGGATTGCCTGCTGCAACAGAATCGGACGGAATATCTTTAGTAACAACTGCTCCCGCTCCGATTACACAATTATCTCCGATTGTAACTCCGCCTACGACAACAACATTTCCACCGAACCATACGTTATTTCCGATTTTTATCGGTTTTGCAATTTCCAGCCCTTTGTTTCTTGTCTCATAATCAAGCGGGTGTTCTGCAGTATAAAATCCGCAGTTCGGACCGATAAATACATTGTCTCCGAAGATAACTTTTCCGGGATCTAAGATTACAAGATTATGATTTGAATAAAAATTTTCACCGATTTCTATATTGTATCCGTAGTCGCATTGGAAAGACGGCTCTATAAGAAAACTTTCGCCGGTTTTGCCGAGAATCTGTTTCATTAATTCTTTGCGCTCGTCGAGTTTTGCAGGAGGTAAATTATTGTACTCATAGCATAAAGTCTTGCATCTTATTCTCTCTTCAAAAAGAGTTTTGTCAGAACAGTCTGCAATATACCACATTCCGTTAAGCATTTTATCTTTTTCGTTCATAATTTCCTCTTTTAAATAACCTGTATTATTCGTGTTACCGCTATTTTATCATGAAGTATCCCCGATAATTTATTCTTCTGCAGCCCTACTCTATTGATTTTTTATAATAAAGAGTATAAAGTCAAACTATGTTAAAAACTTTCATAAACAAATTGACAGGAAAAAATAAGATTTATAAATTAGAAAAAGAACTGGAAGCTAAAAAAGCTTATATTAACAAACTAATTTCATACCAGATTCACTGTCAGGAGGATTATCCGGAAATATATCCGTGCGCATTATCACCTGATGAAATTCAAACATTAAAAAAATATCTGAGAGAATCCAAAAACTATCTTGAATTCGGCGCAGGCGGTTCAACTTTTATTGCGCTATCCATGCCGGAACCTAAAATTTATTCTGTAGAATCAGATTTAAATTGGATTAATTATCTAAAATCTTGGAAAATAATAAAACAAGCCGGTGATAATAACAGACTAAAATTTATACATGCAGATATCGGCCCGACTGTAGAATGGGGCTATCCTGCCAATGGAAACATGAAAGACGAATTTTATAAATATTCTTCTTCTGTATTTGAAAAAGTTCATCCTGATTTTGATACAATTTTTGTTGACGGCAGATTCCGTGTAGCTTGTGTTTTAAAAGCAATTACAGAATGTAAAAATGACTTTCGTCTGTTGATACATGATTACCCGCCTAGAGATTTTTATCATATTATTGAAAAATATTTGAATATAATTCATCAAACTGACAGCTTATATATTTTTAAAAAGAAATCCAATATTGATATTAAGGAAGTAAAACAACTTTACGAAAAGTATAAAAACGACTATAGATAATAATTGTTTCCATTTTAATCACCTGCAGCCAGATTCAGAATTACGCAAAATTTGCGGCTTAATCTATTAACTATAGTACTGCAGTTGCTGAAAATGTTATTGTCTGCAATTCTGCAATTATTTTTCCGTTTTTGATTATCTTACCTCATTAAGAATACATCCCGCAGATAGTTAGTAAATTATTTAGTTTTATGTTAGTATGACTTTATGCTAAAAGGATATTTAAAAACTTTTGCAGGAGATTGCCTGGGGAGTTTAAATGCTTCCATTGTAGCGCTTCCACAGGCTCTGGCATTCGGAGTAGCAACAGGCTTCGGCGCCGGAGCAAGCGTTTGGGGAGCTATAATTTTAACATTTATTTCCGGAATTTTAGGTTGTAAAATTCCGCTTGTTTCAGGAATAACAGGGCCTGTAACAATCGTTATTGCATCTATTATGGCCGCATTGAACGCAAATATTTCATCCGTTATTCTTGTAATGTTTATGGCAGGAATTTTGCAGGTTATTTTAGCGCTGACCTCGCTGCCCGTTATTGTCAAATACGTTCCATATCCCGTAATCTCCGGATTTATGAACGGAGTCGGAGTTATCATAATTCTGATGCAGCTCAATCCTCTCATTGGTTTTCCGGTAATGTCAAATACAATTACAGGCATAAGTTCTTTTATTAAAAATTTAACCTCTGTAAATTATGATGCTTTCTTTATAGGTTGTCTTACACTTGCGATAGTTTTTGCGATTCCTAAAAAATTCAACAAAATTATTCCGGGGCAGGCAATTGCACTGGTAATTTGCACACTAATTTCAATTAAAACGGGGTTAAATGTTGAAAGAATTTCTGAAATTTCAATATCTTTCCCTGAACTAACTCTGCCCAAAGCAAATTTACATGATATTATTACATATTTTCATTATGCTGTAACCCTTGCAATTGTATTGTCATCAGAAAGCTTGCTCACAGTTCTTGTCGCTGATTCTATTTTAAAAACAAAAACCTCTTCTAAGGGAATGTTATTAGGACAGGGTGCCGGAAATATTGTCTGCGCACTTACAGGTTCCGTTCCCGGCTCGGCCGCAACAATGAGGACGGTTGCAGCAATTCATTCCGGCTCATCTACAAGACTCACAGCCTTAATTTGTCCGTTTATATTATTGTTTTTACTGTTTAAACTTTCAGGTTTTGTCGCCCAAATTCCACTTGCAGTTCTTGCCGGAATTTTAATAAAAATAGGCTACGATATTATTGATGTAAAATTGCTAAAAGTTCTTAAATTTGCCCCGAAAGATGATTTGTACGTCCTAGTTCTGGTATTTTTACTTACTGTTTTCTATAATCTTATTGTTGCAGTCGGCGCCGGTATTACCTGCGCGGCTCTTCTATACGCTAAAAGAACAGCTGACAGTACAAAAATTGTGCAAAAATCGATATACGATAAAGATATTGCCAGCTTGGAAAAAATTCTTGAAAAAGATTATAAACACAAAATCCGAGTTGTTCATATAGACGGGCAATTCTTTTTTGGCTCGGCAACACAGCTTGTATCACAATTTGAAGAAATTCTCGGAACAAAATTCCTTATACTTGATTATTCCTCGGAAAATCCGCTTGATATTTCAGCAATTTTTGCTCTTGAAGATATTATAATAAGACTTCAGTCACAAAAGATTAAAATAATCCTTGTTCTGGAGTCCTGCAAGGTAAAAAAACAGTTTGAAAATCTTGGTATTATCAAACAACTGGGAGAAGAAAATCTATTTGAAACAGAAACTGCGGCTATAGATTATGCAAAAAACTGTATTCAAAAAAAAGCAAAAAAACGTCATTTTTGGAAAAGAATATCAACTAATTAACGGATTTATTAAAATATAAATCGGCTAAAATAAGAAATATGGATAGAGATTATAATTTACTAATAGAAAAAGCCTGTGAAGCTTCAAGAAAATCTTATTCTCCGTTTTCAAAATTTGCAGTCGGAGCAGCAGTTCTTGCAAAAAGCGGGAAAATTTATACTGGCTGCAATATAGAAAATTCATCATTTGGCATGACAATATGCGCGGAAAGATGCGCTATTTTCAAAGCTGTATCTGAAGGTGAAAAAGAAATACTTGCAGTTGCTATTTATTCCCCAAATAAAGATGACTGCTTTCCGTGCGGAGCTTGCAGGCAGGTTATGTATGAATTTCAGGGAGAAGAAGAAGTCTGTATCATAACAGGTAATAAATCAAATTTAAATATAAGAAAAATGAGCGATTTTTTGCCATTCGGATTCAAAATTTAAGACAGTTGAAATCCTGAACGTATAAAGTTATTATGTATATTATTGAACTTTTTATAAAATGGCTTAACAAGAATAAGAGGGGGCAGGGTGCAAATCCAGAGGGGATATTTAAAGAAAGCTTTGAAGAAACTCCTGACGAAGCTCTAACCTGCAGGCATAATTTCATGCCGGTTGACAGTACAGGAAATGTTCTGGCTTGTACAAAATGTGGATTTGTAGTAAAAAGAAATGAGAATTATAAAGGATAAATTTTTATGCAAAAAGTTTTAGATTTTATATCATCAAAGCAATTCAGGAATACGATTTGCTTTATTGTATTTGCTTTTTTACTCACAATTACAATATCTTCCCAAAACTTTTTTTTCCAAAAAGTCATAGAAAACGGTATCAGTAAAAAGGATATTGTCGCGCAAAAAGATATAAAAGTTATTGATACGAAAAAAACAGAACAACATAAAAAAGAAGTCGCCCAGAGTGTTGAGCCGATTTTAACACAGGCCGAAGATGAATTTATTGCAACAAGTCTCACAACACTTCAAAATTCGGTTATGCGTATCAGAGATAAGAATGTAAGCGACCAGATAAAAAAAGAAGAACTTAATGTTTTATTTGACGAATCCGGCAAAAAAGGACTTGTTGATTTCTTATTAAAATCAAATAAAGATGATTTAAGAATGGTTTTTGATAACGCAAAAATCACGCTTTCTACTGTTTTAAATATAGGTATTTCTGCAAGAGATTTTGAAGATAACAAAGTAGATACCATAATTACAAAGAACCTGCCGAATAATGTACCTAAATATCAGGGAGCTTTAATTACAGGGATACTAAATCAGGTTATTGTACCTAATCTTGTAGTGGATGAATTCGCAACGGAAATTGCAAAAAAGAATGCACAAAATGCCGTTAAACCTTATGAAGTTATATTTAAAAAAGGCGATAAAATCGTATTTGAAGGAGAGCCGGTAACAAAATTAAAAAGAGATGCTCTGAGAGCGGCCGGGTACAATGTGCTGGAAATAAATTACGGCGGTATCCTAGGATTGTTTGTTTTAACAGCCTTTTTTACTTTTGTCTTTTTACAGTATGAAAGAAATTTTGAAAAAAAATACTACGATGCCAAGCATATGGCTCTGTCAGCAGCCTTTACACTTGTTCTGGCATTTGTATCAGTACTTCTGCCTACAGGCTTTTCTCCATATATAATCCCTATCCCGGCATATACAATTTTGTTATCTATATTTACAACACCCAGAAATGCATATTTCGCTTCCACAATAATACTTGCGTTGATTGCTGTCGGCATGCACTGGAACATTGAAGTTATTGTTTCTTTTATGCTTTTAAATACTGTTGTTATGACTGCAGTATCAAAACTTAAATTTTCAAAACGTTCTGATTTACTTATCGTAAGTTCTAAAATAACTCTGGCAGGAGTATTAATTGTAAGCGGAATATACTTTCTTGAAAAGTATATGATGGATATAAATAATCTTTTGATTTTACGCGATCTGGGCTTTATTATAGTTAACTGCTTCCTTATAAGCGGTATATTAGTACTGGGAATTCTACCTTTAATTGAAAATATTTTCAGAATACTTACTCCTTATGGTTTGGCAGAACTTGCAGATCACAATCAGGAACTTTTGAAACGACTTATGCAGGAAGCCCCTGGAACTTTTAATCACAGTCTTACAGTCTCACATCTCTGCGAAAATGCAGCGGAAGCAATAGGTGCGAATCCGGTTCTCGCAAGAGTAGGAGCAATGTATCATGATATCGGTAAATTAATGAGACCGATGTTTTTTGTTGAAAATCAGTCATTTTACGGAATTGAAAATCCTCACAAAGCTTGTACTCCGAGGTTTAGTAAAATGCTCATAACCGCCCATCCCAAAGACGGGATTGAACTGGCTAAAGATGCTCATCTTCCGCAGGTTATAAGTAATTTTATTTTACAGCACCACGGAACAAGTCTTGTAAGTTATTTTTACAACGAAGCTCTGAAGGAAGAAGGCGCTGATAATGTTAAAGAAGAACAATTCCGTTATCCGGGGCCAAAACCGAATATGAAAGAAACAGCTATTCTTATGCTGGCTGACGCGATTGAATCTGCTGTTAGAGCCGCAAAAAATCCTTCTAACGAAGAAATAGACGCGATTATAAATAAAATAATTAAAGAACGCCTTAACGACGGGCAGCTTTCTGACTCACCTTTAACATTAAAAGACTTGAAAACTATTGCCGAAACTTTCTCCAGAATGCTGCGCGGAATGCATCACAAAAGAATTAAATATCATAACGATCTTGTTCAGGAACTGGATAAAAATAATATGCTTAACCACGAAATTTTGAAACCGACTCTGGATAAGGATCTTGAAATAAAAGTTAAAGAACTTGAAAATAAAAAAAATGACAACAATTAATATTTTTACGGAAAATATTTTTGAAAGCTGGAAAGTAGACGAAAAGGATGTTATATCAAAAACGCGGAGAATGCTTGAATTTTACATCAGGACTCTCGGTGATAAATCCTGCTTAAGCGGAAAAGAATACAATACAATTACGCTGGATATCGTATTTTGCGATTCAAATAAGACTCACGAACTCAACAGAGAATACAGAAATAAGGATTATCCTGCGGATATTATAACCTTTGCTATTTTTGCTGATGATGAAAACTGTTTTATTTTTGACGGAGAAATCAATCTCGGAGAAATAGTTATAGCACTGGATAAAGTAATATCCGGAGATAACAGAGACATAAGCCATTCAAAAAACAAAGAACAGGAACTTTTTTTCTTGATAAGCCACGGACTTATGCACTTACTGGGATTTGACCACAGAGACGAAGAAGAATACAATTTTGTTATAAGGGAACAGCGAAAAGCTCT
>CALUSN010000062.1 GCA_944323435.1 Candidatus Gastranaerophilales bacterium
TAAAAAAACTGTTATCAAATGTGTTTGCGGTAATGAAATCGAAACAGGTTCTGTTGTAGACAATCTTACAGTTGAAATTTGTTCAAACTGCCACCCGTTCTATACAGGTCAGCAAAAAATTCTTGACTCTGAAGGACGTGTTGAAAGATTCAAAAAACGTTACGGCAGCAAGTAATAGTTTTGTTAAGATTTTACGTAAAAAAGACCCGCAAAAGTGGGTCTTTTTTATTGACATTTTGCGTTAAATAAAGGTACAATTGAGTTATGGCAATAGTTTATTTATCATTAGGCTCAAACTTAGGCGACAGAGTTGGTTATCTCCAGCAGGCAACCAGCCTTTTAAGCGCTGTTCCGGAAATAAAAATTGTTGCCACTTCGTCTTTTTACGAATCCGAACCGTGGCAGATGAATTCCGAAAACTGGTTTGTTAATGCTGTTGTGCAAATTTCTACAACACTTTCTCCGGAAGAGCTTCTCAAGGAGTGCAAAAGAATTGAGACGCAATTGGGAAGAGGCGAAAGAGAGTTTTCTCCGGACGGAAAAAAGATTTATAAAGACAGAACCATTGATATTGATATTTTGTTTTATGATGACAAAATTATTAACACGCCGGATTTAACAATTCCACACAAATTTTTTCATAAAAGAGCTTTTTTAATGGTACCGATGCTTGAAATTGCGCAGGACTTTATTCATCCGCTCTTCAAAAAAACAGTTACAGAGCTTTATGATGAGCTTGAAAACCCTGAAATGGTTGTACTATACGGTACAAGAGGGGTAAATGTCTGGGACTGATGTTTTCTCAAATAAATCACGCAGAATTGCAATAATAGGCTCCGGTGCTTCAGGGTGTATATGTGCGTATTTTTTATTAAAAGCCGGTCTTGAGGTAACGTTGTTCGATTTTGCAGCCCCTTTAAGGACGCTTTTGCCGACAGGCGGCGGAAGATGCAATCTTGCGCATGCCGAATATGATTTCAAAGAACTTGCAAAAAATTACCCGAGAGGTGAAAAGTTTTTGTACTCTGTTTTTTCAAAATTTTCCACTTATGATACAATTTCCCTGTTTGAAGAATTAGATATTCCCACATACATACAGGAAAACGGAAGAATTTTTCCTGAATCAAACAGCGCAAAAAAGGTTAGAGAAAAGATTCTGGAGAAAATTAAAAAAGCGGAATTTGTTAAAGAAAAAGTTACCGGAATTGAGGTTATTGAGGGTGGGTATAAAATTACAACGGAGAACCCCTCACCCGCATCCGTAACTTTCGCCGGAGGCTCAAGAACGGCTGATTCCTCTCACGCAAGGGGCGGGGGAAAGGAGTGCAGCCGATGGTGGTTTCCACATGTAGTTGTAGCAATTGGCGGGAAACCATCTTTTAATATTCTCAAAAATTTAAATATTAATATAATTGAGCCAAAGCCTTCGCTTGTCGGGCTTAATTGCGATATAAAAATACCTTCCGGAATTGTCCTTAAAAATGTTTTATCCGGGGATATGAATATCAAAGACGACTTGCTTTTTACGCATTTCGGAATCTCCGGACCATTGGCTTATACAATTTCTTCGATAAAAGCCGGAGAAAATTTCCCTTATAAACTAAGCTTTGACCTTTATCCTCAAGACTTTAACCTGCAGGAACTTTTAAATACTTATCCCCGCAAAGATTTAAAAAATATATTAGCGGAAATCTTTCCGGTAAATTTTGCAAAAGCTTTTCTCGGGGAGTTTGCTGATATAAAAGCGTGTAAAATTGACGGTAAAACAAGAGATTGTATTCTGAATAAAATCCATAACTTTGAAGTTACAATAACCGGTACAAACAAAGGCGAAGAAACTGTAACAGCCGGCGGAGTCGATTTAGATGAAATTAATCCAAAAACAATGGAAGCGAAAAATTATCCGAACCTTTATTTTATAGGTGAAGTTCTGAATATCGACGGCTTCTGCGGCGGATTTAACCTCCAGAGTGCCTGGTCAACGGCTTTTGTAGCGGCAGAAAGCATAATACAAATTTAATTAGGCTCTAAACATATAGAACAATCTTAAAATAAGAAAAAATTATCTTTCTATCCTCAAATGTCTGTTTGGTTCTTCACCAACAGAAGTACTCTGCAGGTTATATTGTTCTACAAGTTCATGCTGCAGTTTTCTAATATGTGAATTTTGAGGATCTAAATCAACCATTTCCGCCCCGTCTAAAATTTTCTTTATTCCGGCTTTTGCGTCATCCAAAGCTTTTTCCGTTTCATCAGTATAGCCTGTTAAAGATTCTACATCTCCCGGCTGAATATCAAGAGCATCTTTTAAAACTTTTTGAATCTGTGCCATGGAGTTAGTTTTTACATAAAAAATCTGGACACGGTACTCTTTTGCTGTATTAAGAATTTTGGCTCCGCCTTTTGCAAAATTTTTGTGAGCAATAACTATATCCGCATCTTCAACATTTCTGATAATTTCAGCATTCAAATTTAATCGTTCAATAAGTTTTTCCACAATTGTACGCGACACAGCATAAAGATATATTTTTTTCATTGATTTGGACTGTTCAACATACTTTTGGCGCGAGAAAGAGAAATTCATCTTGTTATCCTGAGGATTTTCAATTTCTATATTATTAACCTCAGGTATTATAATTTTTTCAACATCCTTTTGTTCTACTTTCCTGATTTCAGGTCTTATCGGCCATCCTCTCAGGATATAATCTACGGCTTCTGAAGTGTTTTTATAAACGGCAAGAGTATTTCTATCCAGAATTTCTATAACAATATCAAAAGTGGGCTGCTTTTCTCTTTCAAGAACCGTCTTTTGCGAAGCTCTTCTTTTTGCTTCGTCATCTCCGAGTGTAACAGACTGAATACCTCCGACTAAATCTGAAAGAGTAGGATTTTTTATGAGACTTTCAAGACAGTTGCCGTGTGCTGTTGCAATCAGCATAACACCGCGTTCAGCTATTGTTCTTGCTGCTTGAGCTTCAGCTTCTGTACCGATCTCATCAACAACAATAACTTCCGGTGTGTGATTCTCTACGGCCTCTATCATTATATCTTTTTGAAGTTCCGGTTGGGCAACCTGCATTCTTCTAGCCGATCCGACCGCCGGATGCGGAACATCTCCGTCACCGGCAATTTCATTAGATGTATCAACAATAACGACGCGTTTGCCAAGTTCATCTGCAACCAGTCTTGAAATTTCTCTGAGTTTTGTTGTTTTGCCGACACCCGGTGGTCCTAAAAATAAAATACTTTTTCCCTGTGTACAAATATCTTTAATGCAGGCTATTGTGCCGGTTACAACGCGGCCTATACGGCAGGTAAGTCCTACGACTTTCCTCTGACGATTTCGAATTGCGCTTATTCTATGCAATGTACCGGGGATTCCGGAACGGTTATCGTGTGTAAATTCCTGCAAGTGTGAAGTTATAAAACTAATGTCATCATCATTGACAACTTCGCAGTTTAATTTATCTATCTTTCCTCCGGAATGTCTCACCTCGGGAATCCGCCCTAAATCAAGTACAATTTCAATAACATCCTCTAATTTTTCATACGATAAATTTTCCACAACTTTTCGGGGCATAATAGCTAATAGTCGATCGAGATCGTTTTGAAATTGTAAATTGCTCATCATTCTTATATAAAAGGCCTTTCTGCATGTGCATTTGGCTGATAACGATTCAAACGGGAACTCCTATCTTTATTATATCATATTATTTTATTTTTTACATAAATGTTAAAATTTTTCCATACTCTTTCGAGCTAAATGCAAACGGAAGATATTGTTTAACTTACTTTACCTACAAATTTTATATTATAATTACTTACAAGCTCTTCATAAGCAAGAACTGTAAGATTCTGAACAAATTCAGAAAGGATTACAAACACCATGTGTCTTATATCCATAGGTACCGCAATTACAGGATTTGTAATCTTCTTAGACTTTGCAAACTTCATTAACTTTGATACAATTCCCTGAATATCAGAAGAATCTATCCTTATTATTGACTCTTCCTCATCCTCCTTAAAGAAAGAATAAACTTTGTCAATAATTTCATCCGAAAATTCTATGACCTTTAATTCCCCGTCACTTGCAAGATCCTTAATAATATGTTTTGAAAGAGCAAGCCTTACCTTATCCAGCAAATCCTCTTTTGTAGGCTCGTTTGCATAATCATTAATTTTTTCAAATATGTAGACAATGTTTTTAACAGAAACCTGTTCTCTTATAAGACAGGTCAACAAATATTTCAAATCAGATGCCGTGATAAAATCCGGTATAATATTATCTACAAGGAAAGAGTTATTCTCAATAACTTTTTCAACGTACTTATTTACGTCATTATAATCCATTATGTCTGAAACTTCTCTTACAGCAATATATTCTATTGCTCTACCTATATACTCAACCGCCGTAAACCCTTTTACCCAGAAATCTTTTACTTTTTCGCGCGGCAGCCATACGAGCTTTTTGCCCGTAATATCGTCAGTTACAATTATATCATCTCCGGAGGTTTTATAACCTTTTAAATCATCTTTATAAAAAGCTATGCACTGCGGGAACACGACAGAGCGAAAAACTTCAATATCATGAATTTTAATATTAAATTCATTTTGCATAAGCTCATCACTGTTATGAAAATGTATATGAGGAATCACATACCCCAGACGTTCCGCCAACTCCTGACGTATTTTTACAGTCTCGGAAAGCAAATTATCATTCGCTTCCATTGATATAACCTCTAAAATTTCTTCAGAAAGGTTTACTACAAATTTTTCTTCCTTAATTGTTGTATACATTGCTTCCGGAGAAATCTCGTTCACAAGCTGCTGCTTTAGAATATCAAGCTGCTTAAGTTCATCCGACATCTGGTTATTCAACTGTTTTTTCTTATCAGGAGACAAATTCTCACTCTCAAGCTGAGATTTAATTTTCTTAATTCTCTCCTTCTGGTTGGAAATCTTCAGCTGGATTTCCTTGCAGGAAGCATAAGGACTTGAAGGAGCCGCAAGCATCTTCTCCATTCTGTATTTGAAGCTTGTAATATTTACAATATCATCTAAGTCGTCGGAAGCTTCTTCCTGTTTTTCACGCATAAAAATACAATTAAAATCATAAGACGACTCTGTCTCAACTTCATGCATCGTATACAAATCCCAGCCTTCTTCGGACATTTCATTCAAGAGATTCTCCAATGCCTGAGTATCGTCTGTAGGAACTGATTTTATTACATATTGCATTCTTTTGTTAAACATCATCTTCCTCTTCTTTTGAACTTATAATCTTGTATATTAAATTATTAACAGGAGGTTTACTTTCATTAATCGAAAATGCATCATCACAAAATCTTTGCGCAGCCTTTGTTGACTCTTCACTGTTAGAATAAATAGTGTAAAGCGCTTCGCCTTTATTTACATATTCTCCGCTTTTTTTATTTAAATAAATTCCGACACTTAAATCTATAGGCTTTGTACTGTTTTCTCTGGCAGCCCCCAATTCTTTGAGAGCTAATGCTATATTATGCGCATTAATATTCTGAACATAGCCGTTTTTCTTAGATTCACACTCAACCTTATAAGTCGGAAGCGCAAACTTATCATAATTATCAAGAACTTCTGCAGCTCCTCCCTGAGCAATTATAAGCTCCCTGAATTTTTCAAGAGCCTTACCGGAATTTACAAGACTTTTAAGATACAATTCCGCTTCTTTTCCCGTATCAAACAAATCCATCTGCAAAAGAATTGTAACAGCTATAGCATAAGTTAAATCAGCAAGATCTCCTTTTGTAATCTCACCCTTCAAAAACTTTACGGCTTCAATGACTTCAAGAGAATTTCCAATTGCACGTCCTAACGGTTCTTCCATAGAAGTAACAATTGCAGTTATTGATTTTTTTAGGATTTTACCGACTTCGACCATCAATTTTGAAAGATTTACGGCATCCTCGGGAGTATCCATAAAGGCGCCCGAGCCGTATTTCACATCAATAATTATATTAGAAGCGCCTGAAGCCAGCTTCTTGGATATTATTGAAGACGCCAGAAGCGGAGCGGAATCAACAGCTGCAATCTCATTTCTCAGAATATACATTTTCTTATCAGCCGGTGCCAGATCATCTGCCTGAGAAGCTATTACTGCATTTATATTTTTAACCTGATTTACAATTGCCTGGGTTGAAAGGTTTGTATTAAGGCTGGGAATTGCCTCCAGTTTGTCAACCGTACCTGCTGCAGCACCGAGCCCTCTGTCAGCGAGCTTAGCAACAGGAACACCGGCGGCTGCAAGAAGCGGTATTAATGTAATAGTAACCTTATCTCCGACTCCGCCTGTAGAGTGCTTATCAACAACTTTTGAAGAAAGCTCGCCAAAATCAATAATTTTTCCTGAATACCCGAGAGCTTCCGTAAGATAAGCAGTTTCGTCTACATTCATCCCCTTGAAACAAACCGCCGTCAGCCACGCCGCAACCTGAGCATCAGAAACAGTTCCAGCCATAAAAGATTTGACAATATGATTAATCTCATCTTTAGAATGAGGCTTTCCCTGTTTCTTTTTTTCTATCAGGTCGGTAAAATTCATTATTTTTTAGCGCCTTTCAATTTAGCAATTACACTGTCAGTAATATCAACACCGCCTACAAAAACTCCTCTGACATCCATTACAGCATCAAGTTTTTGCTCTACCATTACAGCTTTTGCAGCTTCTTTTATTTTTGTAAATACTTCCTGCTCTCTTTTTGTTTTCAAAGATACATAAGCAGCTTCTTTTGCTTTAAATTCCTGCGCAACTTTTTCTTCAAAAGTCTGTTTCTTTAACGGTGTATCAAGAGACTTGTATTCTTTTTCTTTATCAACAAGAAACTGCTGCATTTCTAAACCTTTAGCATCAACTTCTTTTGTAACCTGTTTTGCATAATCATAATTATCGATTACTTTAACGTAGTCAATATATCCGATACCGCCTGCGTTTGCAATACCTGTAAAAGCAGCCGTCAATAATACAACAATACCTAATTTAAACTTCTTCATATAACCTCCTATTATTTTATAATACATTATACACTACTTAGTACATCATGTCACCTACACCAAAAGTAAAGTATCCGTTAGGCGAGCCATGAGGTCCCGGGTTTGTAAGCGGGAAGCCGTAATCAACCGACAAAGGTCCGACACCCGGCATATTTATCTTCAAGCCTACACCGGCTGTAATTGCCTGAATAGGTCTGTCATACAAAACACTGGATATTGTCGGATCAAATACACGACCGGCATCAACCCAGAATGTTATTCTCAAATTCTGCAGGAAATTTACCTTTAATCTATCTACAAACGGTATCGGAGTCGCAAGTTCAGCAGAACCCATAATAAACGCTGTACCGGTGCCTACACCGTTAACTTTATACCCTCTGATTGTATAAGGTCCGCCTAAACGGTATGCCATAATTTCAGGCATATCGTCGCCATGAACTCTTATACCGCCCCGTCCGGTAAATGTTAATGACGATTTCTTAGCTACAGGTATAAATTTCTTAACCATACCGGTTAAGCGGCCGTTTGTTTTGCCAAAACCGTCAAGCCCGAAAGCTTCTTCATATCTTACGGATGCTAAAGCACCATGACGCGGATTTATAGAAGAGTCTCTGGAATCATACGCAAGCCCCGGAGCTAAGCGCAGGAAGAACCCCCCGTCCAACTGCTTTGCTCTTTCTCCTATATCAAGATTATGCTGTCTGTAAAGATTTGCAATATTATTAGCATCGCCTTCGCTCAAGTGAATATATTCAACACCTGTTGTAAAAGTGGTGGAAAGATTTTTGTTGAGTTT
The DNA here is from genome assembly GCA_944323435.1 of Candidatus Gastranaerophilales bacterium. Lineage (GTDB taxonomy): Bacteria > Cyanobacteriota > Vampirovibrionia > Gastranaerophilales > Gastranaerophilaceae > CAG-196. The sequence continues at coordinate 7,823 of CALUSN010000062.1, forward strand.
CATTCTATGGGCAATTGTGCTTTCTATACCTATACGGCGTTCAATTGCAAGCGGAATTGTATAGCTTCCGAGATCTCTGAAATAAATTTTACTCATCAATGAATTATCCGCATTCAAAAAATGCGGTTCAAAAAAGCTCAATTCAGCCTGATAGTTCATATGGTCTTTGATTGAAGAGTCGCTCATCAAAATACCGGAGCCTATTATACCTGTTAAAGAGACTCTCTGGTTCATGCCACGGAAGTTATTATCCGAGATTCCGACAGAACCGAAGGCGCCGGTTGCCGAGTCAAGACCGCCGCCGACAGAAATTGCAGCCGTTCTTTGTTCTTTTAAATCTATTGTAATATCGAATCTGTCAGGATCATCCGGAGAAACTTCAATTGTCCTGTTTACATCCTTAAATGCCTGAGTTGAATACAACCTTACCAGATCCTGACGAAGCTGATTTTCATTATAAACAGTTCCCGGTTCTGTCATAATGTTTCTTTCTATAACATACTCTTTTGTTTTTTCATTACCTGCAATCATGATTTTGTTAATCTTGCCTTCTGTAATGCTTAAATTAAGAGTCCCGTCCGGATCATCATAGATTGAATCAATTTTAGATAAAATATACCCCTTTGAATAATAACATTCATTAATCTTTTCCATTGCCTGATTAATAGCAGTAATATTCTGCGGTTTTCCTTTTAGAGGAAGCAGGTACTGCATGATTTCATCAGAAGAGACAACTGTATTTCCTTCAATAGTAAAGTCTGTTACAGGAATATTTTCTTCTACTATAATTTTTAGGGATATTGTGCCGTTGGAGTTTTTAACCGGAACCGCTTTCATTTTTTCAGTAAAATAACCGAGCCGGTAAATGGTTTTTAAATCTTGCTGCATGGCGTCTTTATCATAAAGGTCGCCTTTTTTAAGAGACATTTTGGATAATATATATTCAGGTTTAATAATATTTGCGCCGAGAATTTCTATATCATTAATATAAGAGACATTGGAAGCCTCTGCTGCAGGCTCTTCCGTATATTCAGGGTCTTCAAGCATTTCATCGACTTCATCCGCATAACACAGCCCCGGAACCGCAAAAGTACCGAGAATCAATGCAAATACTATAAAATTTTTATATAAACCTGACAGCTTAATCAACTATCCACTCCACAGCGTCTCTCTCAATATTCTATCACAAATATTAGAAATAAAAAATAAAGCAATGAATTTTTACAAAATTATAAATTACTCCTGCTTTATTGACACGCCCTTTTATTGTTGTTAAAATTATTTTTTCTAATAAGGAGATTTGTTTATGAAATATTCAACTGACGGATTGCAGTACCATATAGGGCTTAAGAAGGGCGATATCGGAGAATACGTTATACTTCCGGGCGACCCTAAAAGATGCGAAAAGATTGCTGCATATTTTGACGACGCAAAACTTGTTGCAGACAGAAGGGAATTTACTACATATACAGGATTTTTAAACGGAGTAAAAGTAAGTGTAACATCAACCGGTATAGGCGGACCGTCTGCTGCAATAGCATTGGAAGAGCTTGTAAAATCCGGCGGTAAATATTTTATCCGTGTAGGAACATGCGGAGGCATGGACACAAATGTAAAAAGCGGAGATTTAGTTATTGCAACCGGGGCAATCAGAATGGAAGGAACATCTAAAGAATACGCTCCGATTGAATTTCCGGCAGTTGCGAATTATGACATTGTAACCGCATTAATAAATGCGGCAAAAAAACTCAATCACCCTTATCACGCAGGAATAGTAGAGTGCAAAGACTCTTTCTACGGTCAGCATAGTCCGGAAATCATGCCGGTAAATTATGAACTTACAAACAAATGGAATGCATGGCTCAGACTCGGAACATTAGCTTCCGAGATGGAATCAGCAGCATTATTTGTTGTAGGAAGCTATCTCAAAGTAAAAGTCGGTTCAATTTTCCTTGTTGTCGCAAACCAGGAAAGAGAAAAGCTCGGGCTTGATAATCCTGTTGTGCACGATACAGACAGCGCAATTAAAACAGCAATAGAAGCCATAAAATTAATGTTATAAACATATTTGTTATAGAATAGTTCTATGACAATATGTATTTTCCCGGGCACATTTAATCCTATTCACGAAGCTCATCTTAAGATGGCTGAATTTGCGCTTACAAATTACGGATTTGAAAAAGTAATTTTTATTCCTTCATATATTCCGCCGCATAAAGAGTTGAATAGAAATCTTGCAAAACACAGGTTCAACATGGTAAAACTTGCAACGGCTGCTAATCCTAAATTTGAAGTCTCGGATATTGAGTACAAAAATGAGGGAAAATCGTATTCTCTAATTACAATCAAAAAAATAATTGCTGAATATAAAATTAAAGAGAAACTGAATTTCCTTATAGGAACAGATGCTTTCGAAAAAATAGATAGCTGGTACAAAGCCGATGAAATCAAACCTCTTGTTCATTTTATAGTTTTCCCGCGCGGGGTAAAGCTTTCAGACAAATCCGGATGGGATTATGAAATGGCACCGCTTAAATTTTTAGACATTTCATCTACGGATATCAGAAAATCACATAATGAGACAATTAAAGAAGTAAAGGAATATATAGAAAAAAATGACCTGTACGTATGAATACATAAATAACTGGCTAAAAGCAAATTTAACTCCTGAACGTTACGAGCACTCGCTCGGGACGGCAGAGTGCGCCAGAGAGCTTGCAGAAAGATTCGGGGTTGATAAAGAAAAAGCATATTTTACAGGCTTAATTCACGATTGTGCAAAGTGCTTGCCCTCAAGCGAGACAGAGGATATTATAAAAAATCATCTTAAATTAGAAGATGGTGAATTGTGCAGCCCCAAAACGCACCACGCCCCTGTCGGAGCTTATGTTGCAAAAAAAGAGTTCGGCGTTGATGACGAAGAAATATTATCTGCAATCCGCTGGCATACAATAGGAAAAGTTAATATGACAACTTTTGAAAAAATCATATTTCTTGCAGATAAACTGGAAAACAGAACCCGTCCGTGCGAGATTTGCGAACCGATAAGAAAAGCTCTGGATTGCGGGCTGGATGCTGCACTTTTATTGTGTTATAAAAACACTGTTAAAAGTCTTGTCGACAGAGAATTAAGAATTTGTACAGCTACAATTGATATATATAACAGTTTGCTCAAATAGATAAATCATTGTATAATTAGATTATGAGGACGAGGTTAGCTGGATTATTGTTAATAAGCGTGTTGTTCATGAACACAGCTCTTGCTGATGTTCCGTTTCAGGGGCATGCAGAATTTGACGATGAATACACTGAACTTGATAAGAAAATGTATACCGGAAAAACCGAAACTCTTGAAAAAAGGGATGTAATTGAAATGACGGTTTCTCAGGTTCTGGACGGCTCATTCTCGCTTGAGGGCGACGAATTTTTTGCGGAAGTAACAAATGA